>JBOHCG010000172.1:0-13096 GCA_050698735.1 Streptosporangiaceae bacterium
ACGTGTCTGAGCAGTAAGCCTTGGACATGCTGGCCGCCCGCGGCAGTTCCTCCGGCGATGCCATCGCTGCCCATGCGGCATAGTACGCAGCGGCGCGCGCCGACTCAACCTCGAGCAACACCGTCGCGCACTTGTGCTTGACCGCCTGGAAGGACCCGATCGGCTTGCCGAACTGCTCGCGGATCTTCGCGTACGCGACGGCCATGTCCAGGCAGGACTCTGCTCCGCCAACCGCGTCCGCCGCGATCGCGACCGAGCCGAGGTCCGCGACCCGAGTAAGGATCCGCGTCGCGTCACCGACGGTGCCGACCAGCCGTGCAGGAGCGGACGCGAAGCGCAGGTGCGCGAATCGCCGGGTGAGGTCGAGGCCTTTGAGCGATTCAACCTGCGCGGCCCTGGAATCGACCAGGAAAAGGCTCGGGCCGCCATCAGTGTCGGCGGCGAACAGAACCGCGTCAGCTACGGCGCCGTCGAGGACGAAGGTGAGCTCGCCGTTCACGCGCCACTGGCCGTCGACGGATTCCGCCGCCGGAACGGGGTCGGCGGGCCCATCAGTCCTGGCCGGGCCGTCGCCGAGCGCGACCGCGAGAATGGATCGTCCCTCGGCTATGGCGGGCAAGATGTCCCCGCAGGCAACCGTGTCCCCCGACTCGAGGAGCGCAGAGGTGGCGAGAACTGCCGTCGAGAGGAAGGGCACGCACGCCAGCGCGCGGCCCAGTTCCTCAGCCGCAATCGCGACCTCGACGAAGGTAGCCCCGGTACCGCCGAACTCCTCAGGGATGTTGAGCCCCACTACTCCTAGGTCGTTCGCCAGTCGGCGCCACAGCTTCTCGTCGACAACGTCATCGGTGTCGATCACCTCACGCACCCGGGCCAGCGACGAGTAGGTCGTCAGGAAGCCGCGAGTTGCCTGCCGGAACTGGTCCTGCTCGGCCGACAGGGCAAAGCGCATGCCATTCTCACTTCCGCCAGGATGCCGGCGCAATCGCGCCCGATCACTTGCCATATTATCAGGATAACAATGCTAACGTTGCCATCATACAATTATGGGCGCACCCCTACAAGAGACCATCCACTGCGCCGAGGAGGGACCGCCCATGCAAGCCATCCGTCGTGTCATCACCGGGGTCGACGCTGACGGCCGCTCATGTGTCATAGCCGACGGGCCCGTCGAGTCGCGCTACGAGCTAAGAGCGCGCGGCGGGCTCGGGCTCGCCTCGCTATTCGAGCTCCCCATCCCGCCCCAGACCGAGCACGACGGCGTCATAACGGCCGATCGGCCGACCATGATCCCGGGGCCGGGGTACGCACGCGTCATCCGGACGTTCCACCCCCCTGACGATGCCGGGGCGGCCGAAGCGGCCGATTCCGGCGGTGACGCCGATCGTCAGCAACACTTCGACGCTTCCCACGGCCCGAACATGCACGCGACACCGACGATCGACGTCATCGTCGTGATGAACGGGCGGATCGACCTGATCCTCGAGACTGGGCCGGTCCCGCTCGGCACTGGTGACGTCGTAGTGCAGCGGGGCACGTGGCACTCATGGTCGAATCCGTACGGCGAGCCTTGCGAGCTTATCGGGGTAAATTTCGCCCTGACCGATTGATGCCTGATCTTCAGGATCCGGTCTGATCAGACAGCGCCGACAGCTTCCAGAGCTGATAGTTCAGCCACGCTCGCCCCAACGCGATCGACCCAGAGTTCTGCGTTCGCCGAGCCCAGGAGAGGCGCCGGCATAGCTCTGGTCTCGGGCACGCACGCCCCGATGTGCGGCTGAGGTGCCGGCTGGGAAATGGCTCCGATAACTGGGTCCGGGAGGGAGCGCACCTCGCCTCGTTCCGTGACCTGCGGATCCGCGATCAAGTCCCGGACTGACTTTACCGCGGAGGCGATCACGCCGTTCTCGGCGCACCTGGCCAATAGATCCTGCGTTGTGCAGGAGCCTGCCCAGGCTGCAATCGTCTCGTTCAGACCGGACCCATTCGCGGCCCGGTCTTGCACTGACTTGTAGCGCACATCGTCCAGCAGTTCCGGGCGATCCATCGCCGCCACGAGACGACGGAAGTTCGCATCCGACGCGCCGACGACGCCGACATAATGGCCATCCCCGGTCTGGTACACGCCGATGGGGGCGACAGCCGACGGGAAGTTCCCCTCGCGCCGGCGCACGATATCCGCCGTCTCGACCGCGGGAACGGCCCACTCTGTGATTCGCAGGACAGCACCGTCGACAGGCACGCTCATCCGGAACGGGCGACCGGTTCGACGGGCGCCAAGAAGTCCGGCGACCGCAGCCTGAGCACCGTAAGCAGCGGCGAGGTGAACTGCCACGTCCGTCCCGAGGGCCAGCGGAGCTCTCGACGGGTCGCCAGTGAGCTCCATCAGCCCGCCTCGCGCTGCCCCCAGGAAGCCCTCGGCCACGCCAGCCTGAAGCTCTCCGAACGCATCCCGCGTCCCGAAACTGAGGACGACCGGAACGCCGTCGCCAAGCTCCTCAGCGACAGGGTCGCAGTCACCCCGGCCGTCGCAGATCACATCGATCCAGGGGGTCGCCCGACTGAGCAGGTCGCGCCCTCGCGGATTGGACAGGTCACAGGTGACACTACGCAAGCCGGCCGCCAGAGTAGCCCAGCGCAGGCTGACGCCTTCAACTGCCGGGCCGAGAGCGCGGAGCGGATCACCGGTTCCCGGCTGCTCGATCTTGTAGACCGTGGCGCCGTACTCGGCGAGGTAGCTACCGCACAACGTCGCCGTCGGCGACTCGCCAACGACGGCCGCGACGACACCGTTGAGCAGGCCGCTGCTATTAACCATCGTTGCATGCTATCATGGCTATCATTGATCGATAACAGTCGGAGGATGATGTGGCAGGAGCGCTCGGCCCGCTTCACGGCTTCCGGGTGCTCGATGTCGGCACGCGTATCGCGGCGTCTTTCTGCGCCGGTGCGCTGGGCGAGCTAGGCGCGGACGTCATTAAGGTGGAGCAGCCGGGCGCAGGTGAGTTCCTCCGCTACCTGGGTCCGCTCCACGACGGGAACTCGCTCATGTGGTCTGTCGAGGGCCGAGGGCGCAAGAGCATCACTCTCGACCTGCGGCTTCGGGAAGGGCAGACACTACTGCGCCGGCTCGCCGAGCGCGTCGACGTGCTCTGCGAGAACTTCCGCCCAGGGACGATGGAGCGCTGGTGTCTGGGACCGAGCGACCTGCCGCCATCCCTCGTGTACGTCCGGGTGTCCGTCTTCGGACAGACAGGGCCGCTGGCGCGTCGGCCTGGGGTAGACATGGTCGGGATCGCGCATGGAGGGCTGCTCGGGCTGACCGGGTACCCGGACGGCCCGCCTATGAAGTCGAACATCACGATCTCTGATCACCTCACAGGTGTGTTCGCCGCCAAGGCCGCCGCCTTCGCCTTGTTCCGGCGCGAAGTCGACGGCGACGGCGCCGTTGTCGACGCGTCCTTGTTCGGGTCGATCTTCCGGACGCTCGACTGGCGGATCGCCGCGGAGGAGGGGGGCGCCACGGCGACACGCAGCGGCGCCCTCGACCCGGACCTGCCCGGTCTGCTCCTCATCGAGGGCACCGATGGACGCTACGTCGCCACCGGCGCATCGCGGCCTACGGACCTCGACGCGCTGACCGCCGTCATCTGGCCCGGCGGTCGGCCGGGCGGCGACTCAACGTCGCGGGTGATCGCGTCCGCCTTGACCGCGGAGGAGTTGATCCGAGAACTCGAGAAGGCCGAGGTCCCGCACGCGCTTGTGCGCACGCCGCGGGACATAGTCGACGAACATCGCATGGGTCATACGAGCAGCGAACTGGTCGAAGTTACCGACCCCGTACTCGGCACTTGCCTGCAGCCCGCCGCGTTCCCGGCAGTGCTCGATATGGATCAGCAGCCGACCGGGGCGCCTACGCTCGGCGAGCACAATACCGAGATCTGGTGCGGCCTGGTCGGGCTGTCCTCGGGGGAGCTGGCCGATCTCATGGAGCGCGGCGTAATCTGACCTGGTCGCTCAATCCCGCTGCAGGTGCCGCAATGGCTCCGATGCCACGTATGCATTATTCCCTACCGACAGATGGAAGCCTTGGGCGGCCTGGAGGTGAGCTTTGACCAGGCGCGCCGCCGTGGCCTCGTTCCCCTCGCTGATCGCTGTCGCGATGCGCTCGTGGGCGGCTACGATCTCCCGCTGGACGGATTTGCCGGGAAAGTTGCCCTTAGGCGCCGCCGCTTCGGTCCACGTCTGTTCCTGCGCGCTCCACAGCAGGACGAGACCTCCGACGGCCAGCGAGATGGCGGCGTTCTCGCAGCCCTCCACGATCACCACGTGGAACTCGCGGGCGGCTTTGTTGAAGCTCACGGCATCACCGATGGCACTGCGCTGATTCTCCAGCGACTGGTCCAGGCGAGGCACCGTGGTGGCAAGCCGGTCCGACCTTTGGGCGCACATATCGGCGCAAATCGGTTCAAGCCACAACAGGGCCGTCGCGACCTCGCTCTGCTGGATCCGCTGGGACTCCAGGACCATCGCCATCATGTAGGCGACACGGCCCTCGTTGGGCAGGTGCACAGTTGCGCCACCGACGTTTCCCCGGTGGACGGTGACGAGTCCTTCGACCTCCAGGATGCGCATCGCCTCACGCACCGATGGCAAGCCAACGCGAAACTCCTTGAGGATCTCCTCCTGCGGCGGGAGACGGTCACCGCTTGCGACGGTGCCGCTGAGGATCCGATTGCGCAAGGTGTCCGCGACGAGCTCACCTACTCGGGCCGATCGCATGTCCGCCTCCTCGTTCCTGTGCACCGATAGTAATATGTCCCGCATCTTCGAATCGCCCCGACATGTCGATTCTCGACGTATCTGGCGTGGTCGCCACGGCTCGCGCCTATTGCGCGAGCGACCAGCCGCCATCGACCGGCACGACGACGCGGTTGACATAGGCCGCTGACAGCGAGAGCAGGAAAACGATGATTTGGGCGATCTCGTCCGGTTTAGCAAATCGTTGCAGAGGCACCGTGCGCAGATCCTATCGCCGAGGTCGCTCGCGACCAGCCCTGACGTTCGCGGCGTCGCTATGACGCCCGGCGCCCCCGCGTGCGCGCGGGTATGCGGGCCGAGCGCGACGGCGAGGTAGCGAGTGTATCGGGCCACGACGGCCTTGCTCGCCGGGCACCAGGCCGGTGCGACACCCTTCAGGTCGCCCGCCAGCCAGGCACCTGTCACCGAGCTCGGCCTTCCCGCCACCGGGCCACAGCATCGTGGTGCTCGGGCTTGTGCTTGGAGACCTCCTCGTAGGCCAGCGCCACGTCGAGAAGCTGGTCGGACATCCAGCGGACGTACTTGTTTATGACTGCCTTGGTAGCCCGCACCGCGTAGGTCGGCTGGGCGGCCAGACTTCTGGCTAGGTCGAAGGCGGCTGACTCAAGCTCATCGGCCGGGTGCGCGGACAAGACGATTCCCATCTCGGCTGCCTCGCGACCCGTTACGAGCCGGCCAGTAAGCAGCAACTCCTTTGTGAGCTGCGGTCCGATAAGCAGCGGGAGAGTGACGACGGCGCCGTCCCCTGCCACCAGGCCCAGGTTGACGTGGGTGTCGCCTAGCTTGGCGTCCTCCGCGGCCACCACTACGTCGCACAGCAGTGCCACCGTGAGGCCGAGACCTACGGCGGCCCCGTTGACCATCGCGATCGTCGGCTTCTCGACGCGCAACATCAAGTTGGCGAGATGCCATCCGCGCCGGTTCACCCGGGTGTCGACGTTCGCCCCGAACGACCGGACATCCCCGCCGGCCGAGAAGGCACGGCCAGCTCCTGTGATCACGATCGCCCTGGTATCCGGATCGTTCTCCGCCTCGCTGACGGCAGCCATCAGCGCCGTCGTCATCTCGCCGTCGAACGCGTTGAGGCGGTCCGGCCGATTGAGCAGGACGACCGACACCTCACCACGCCGGCTGACCTCGATGATGCTCAAGATGTTTCGTCCTGCGTAGGTGCGCCCTGAGCAGGCACGTCCGCGCGCGTGAGGTGGGCTCGCAGCAATGCGGCTTCGCGCAGCCAACCCCGGTTTCGGGCGTAGCGGAGCATCCCTTCGAACCGTTCGGCCCAGTGGACATCGTCGGCCAGGCCCGAGAGGGCGCGAATCTGCTCCACGTCCAGCCAGACGTGGGTCCCGTCCATGAGGCCGAGTGACGACAGTTGACTCCGGACCAACTCGTCACTTACCCCGGCGCGGACGTCTACCTGGAGACGGTCCGTGCGGTCCGGTTCGAGACAGGTGATGCCCTCGCCGCTGACCACGATCAGCATCGCCCGCCCGCTGAAGCCTCGCTACGCCCTATGTTCCCCACGTAGCGAGTTTAAGGGCCTTGAAGTCTGTCCGTCAATGATTCTATGATTTCCTGTAATGGGGCCACGCTCCGCCGGTAGCGCACGCACACTCACGAGGAAGTCGAGATGAGGTTCCTGGACGGCAAGGTCGTTATCATCACCGGCGCCGGGCGCAGACTCGGCGCCGCGTACGCGATGGCAGTTGCCGAGGCAGGCGCCGCCGTTATCGTCAACGACGTCAAGGGCACGGTGTGCTGCGGCGTCCACGCGCTGCGATCACCCGGTCCTGGGCGGTCGATGTCGCCGGCAGGGGCGTGCGCGTGAACGCGATTTCGCCGTGAACACTCAGCTGGACCCGGCGCTCTACCGACGTGCGCTGGGCACGTTCTGCTCCGGCCTCACCATCGTGACCGGGTACGACACCGGCCCGATCGGTTTCTCCTGCCAGTCGTTCTCCGCGATCTCACTCGACCCGCCGCTGATCATGATCAGTCCGGCTCGGTCGTCGCGTACCTGGCCCCGGATCCGCGAGGTGGGAAGTTGCTGCATCAACGTGCTGGCCGGCAACCAGGACAAATTGTGCCGCTCCTTCGCGGTGAGCGGTGCCGAGAAGTTTTACGGGGTCGATTGGCGTCTGTCCACCTGGGGTTCGCCCGAGATCGCCGGCTGTCTCGCCTGGCTGCACTGCGAGATCGAGCAGGAGATTGACGCCGGAGATCACACGATCGTCGTCTGCCGCTTGCGCGACGTAGACCTGCCGGATGACGGCACTCGCGCTCCTCTCTTGTTCCACCGCAGTCGATTTCTCACCCTGGCGACAAGGAACTGAGCCATGCCATCTTCCGACCCACAGCACAGCATCGTGGCCTGGAACGGGCCGAATCCGTTGGAGAAGGAGTTCGGCGTCCCCAATGCGCTGCACGCCGAATTGCGGAGGTCCGCACCCCTGGCCAAGGTCAGCACCGGGCAGGTCTTCTGCACCCGCTACGACGACGTCACACACGCCTTGGGCTCGTGGAGTCAGTTCCCAGGCAGTCTGCTCGAAGAGGGCACGACAATCACTGAGGAGGAACTTGCCGTCATCCAGATGGACGAGCCGCGGCACTCGATTATCCGCCGCTTGTTCTACGCCGCCGTCACGAAGTCGCGCGTCTCCCCTTACGAGGAGCCGATCCGGCGCTCGTGCGAGCAGGCTATGGACTGGATCATTGCTCAGGACGGTCCGGTCGACTTCGTAGAGCACTACGTACGATGGACACCCATTACGACGATCGCGCGAATCATCGGCGTGCCCGAGGCGGACTGGGATCGCCTGGACCGCTGGGTGGACGAAATCAGCCACAGCGAATGGCTGACGCGTAACCGCGGGCCGGGTGGTCACGGCATCGTGGCCGGATTCCGCGAGTTCTCCGCCTACATGAGCGACCTGCTAGACGAGGCACGTGCCAGCGTTGGCCGCGAATCGGGCTCTTCGGAGGACTCGTTCCTCAAGACACTCGTCACCGCACTGCCAGAAGGCAGGCCGCTCACGAAGATCGAGATGCTTACCATCATCGCCTTCATGCTCGAGGCAGGCAGTGACACCACGCGCCACCTGCTTGCGCACATTGTCATGCACCTTGCCGAACACCCGGAGATGCTGGAGTACCTGCAGCGTCACACCGAGCGCATTTCTGCCTTCGTGGAGGAGATGCTGCGCCTGTACCCGCCGTCAACAGCCATCTACCGCACAGCGGCCGTCGGCGCTGAACTCGGGCAGTGCCCGATCCCGGAAGGATCCAGGACCGTCTTGTCGCTGTCGGCAGCCAATCGCGATCCGGCTTTGTTCACCCGCCCAGAGCATGCGGACCTCGACCGGGCCAATCTGCAGGCGCACGTAGCGTTCGGGTACGGGCGGCACCTGTGTCCGGGTGCGCCACTGGCCCGTCTCGAAGCACGTATCGCCACCGAAGTGCTCGTCGACCGTGTCCAGACCATCCGACTCGCCCCCGATTGGCAGTTTGAGATGGTGCCGGTCATCTGGGCCAACGGGCCGCGCGCTCTGCTGGCCCAGGCGATCGCCCGCAAAGCATAGGCCAAGCTGACGTCTGGTCACCGATCGGGTGAGGCGACGCTGATGCCGATGAGCTTGGTCTCCAGGTACTCGGCGATACCCTCCTGGCCGCCCTCGCGGCCGAGGCCGCTTTCCTTCATGCCGCCGAACGGCGCGGCCGCGGAGGTCGGGTTGATGTCGTTGATACCGACGATGGCGAAGCGGAGCGCCTCGCTGACCCGGATGGCGCGGGACAGGTCCTTCGTATAGAGGTAGGCGGCCAGCCCGTAGTCGGTGTCGTTGGCCATCCGGATGACCTCTTCCTCGTCATCGAACAGGATGACGGGGGCGATCGGGCCGAAGGTCTCCTCCCGGTAGATCAGCATCTCGGGTGTGACATCGGTAAGGACGGTGGGCGCGAAGAAGGTTCCGGTGTCGTACTTGTCGCCGGTCAGGCGCTCACCGCCGAGTACCAGGCCCGCCCCCTTGCCGACCGCGTCGGCCACATGCTCGTCCATCTTGGCCAGCGCGCCCTCGTCGATAAGCGGGCCGATCGTGACTCCTTCATCCAGGCCGTTGCCTGCCTGCAGCCTGCCGACCCGGTCGCGGAGTACTTCGAGGAACCGGTCTGCCACCGAGCGGTGCACGAAGATGCGGTTGGGGCAGATGCAGGCTTGCCCGGTGTTGAGGAACTTGACCAGCGCGGCGCCGCGCGCGGCGTGCGCGGGGTCGGCGTCGGGGAACACGATGAACGGGGCGTGCCCGCCGAGCTCGAGGGATACGCGCTTGATCTGGCCGGCCGCGCCAGCCGCCAGCCGCTTGCCGACTTCGGTGGATCCGGTGAACGTCAGCTTCCGCACCGCCGGGTTGGCCAGGAACTCGTCGCCCACGATCCTGGCCCGGTCGGCGGTGACCAGGTTCACGACTCCCGCCGGGAGACCGACCTCGTGCAGGATCCGGAACACCTCCACCGCGCACAGCGGGGTCTGCTGCGCGGGCTTCAGCACGACTGTGCAGCCGGCCGCGAGCGCCGGCCCCATCTTCCTGGTCAGCATGGAGATCGGGTAGTTCCATGGGGTGACGGCCCCGACGACGCCTACCGGCTGGCGCAGCACCATGAACCGCTGGTCGGCGCGGGCCGAGGGGATTGTCTGCCCGTATACGCGCTTGGCCTCCTCGGCGAACCAGATCAGGAAGTCCGCCGCGTACTGGACCTCGATCCGGGCCGTCCGCAGCGGCTTGCCCTGCTCCGCTGTCATGACCCTGGCCAGGTCGTCGGCGCGTTCCAGCATCAGCCGGTGCGCCTCATACAGATAACTGGCCCGTTCGTACGCGGTCCGGGCCGCCCATGCCGGGAACGCCGCCTGGCCGGCGGCGATGGCCTCGCGCACGTCCTGGGTCTCAGCCGCGCTGATCTGCGCCAGGACCTCGGAGGTGGCGGGGTTCGTCACTGGGAACGTGAGCCCTGATGCCGCGTGCCGCCACTTACCGTCGACGTACAGCGTTCCTGAGCTGGTGTCCGGCATTGCCATGCGGGCCCTCCGTGTGCGGGGCTAAAGATTTGGTAGTTGTCCAAGTATAGACCAAAGAGGCTGGCTTGCACGAGGTAGGTTGGCAACTACATCGGCCCAGATGGCCAGCGGCTACAGCGGCTACAGCTGGCCGACGGCGGGGCCGGGCTATGCGGCGGTAGATGCTGCATTGTTTCACGCTTTTAGATATGATGAACAAGATCTCCGGGATTGTTTCAGCTGGCCGGCGGCCATCACGCGAGCGAAGGAACGGGTCCTCAATGGCGATTGGCAAGCTCTTCCACATCATCCACATGACCGGCGACCTGCCCGCACTCGAGGCGTGGTACGACGACGTCTTCAGCGTGCAGCGCGGTTTCCTTGACCACCACTACATGGAAGGCGAGAAGCGAGACGCCTCGCTGGTCGTGCTCGGCGACTGCGTCATCGAGCCGCTGGCTCCCGCCTTCCGGGTGGAGGGATGGGACGTCATGCCGCTCGGCCGGTTCTACCAGCGGTTCGGAAACCACTGGCACTCCATCGCCTGGTACACCGACGACGCGGGCGAGATCTGGCAGCGCTGCACGGACAACGGCGTCCGCGTGTACGTCGAGGGCGGCGTGCGGACCACGGAGCGGCCGTCGCCTCAGGCGGCGATCATGACCCACCCCAAGGACACCATCGCGCAACTGGAGTTCATGAACCCGACCGGCACCCTGATGGAGTCCATGGATCCGCGGCTCAAGCCGGACTGGGACCCGAACTGGTGGGCGGACAACCACCCGCTCGGCCTGGTGGGCCTGGCCTACACCACCGTGCTCACCCGCGACCTCGGCCAGGCCACGCGCGTCTATACCGACGTCCTCGGCGGCACCCTGATCGGTAAGAACTCCTCGGCCCTGACCGGCACCGAGAACTCCTACGTCCAGATGGGCGAGGCGGTCGTCGAGCTTGCGACGCCTGTGGGCGAAGGCACGCTGGCCGCCGATGACATGGCGGCCAACGGCCAGATCCATCACGCCGCCGCGTTCCGGGTCAAGGACCTGGACCAGGCGGAGAGCTACCTGAAGAGCAAGGGGATCGAGCCGCTCGCCCGGGACGAGTCCACCCTGCTCACCCGGCCCGACACCACGCACGGCGTGCCGTTCCGCTGGACCACGAGCGGCATTGCCTCGGGTTCGGACGCGTAGCGGGTCGCACTCCTCGGGCTGCGCCGCGACGGCAGGCTCGCCTTGATAATATTTTAAAACTATCTAACTGTGATCTGGGGTGCAGATGCAAGGCGAGCCTGCTGCCGATTCCGGCGCCGTGGCGGTCCCGCTGGAGGGCGGCGCGGTGCTGTACCGGCCAGCGGGCAGCCTGGGCGAGATCACCCTGAATCGGCCCGAGAAGCTCAACGCCATCAACGGGGCCATGCACCGGGGCGGCCGGGCCGCCGCTGCGGCACCTGCTGCGGGCCGGGGAAGCCCGCGACGCGGTCCCGCTCGGGCTGGTCGCCGGACTGCTCAGTGCGGCAAAGGACGGCGCGGCGAGCGACGGGGCGGCGAGCGACGGGGCGGCATCCAACAAGATGCTGGTAAACAGCCGCTACGAAAGCGCCGGATTCACGCCTTGGCGGTCCGTTAGCCGATGACCGAGACCGTGTTGTCGATGAGGTTGGCGACGTAGACATCGTTGGTCAGCGGGTCGTACACGGCGGGGCCGGGTTGATCGCCCACGTCGACCGTGGCGGCGACCTGGTCGGTAACGCCGTTCAGTACCGATACCTCGTTGTCGTTGTCGATCACGATGTAGACCGCGGCGGTGAGCAGGCTGAACGCGATGCCCTCCGGTGCTGGGCCGGTGGCGAGCGTGCGTATGACATCGTTCGTCCGGCCGCTAATGATGAACACCTGGCTCGTGTCGGCACTGCTGACGTACACCTGGCCGACCGGGCTGATGCCCACGCAGCACAGACCCGAGCCGAACGTCAGCGTCTTGATGACCTGGTTGGTCCAGCCGTTGACCACCGAGACCCCGCCGTCATAGCCAAGCGCGTAGACCTTGCCCGTGAACGGGCTGACCGCCACCGCGGCCGTGTTCGCGACCACAGGAATCGTGGTGGTGACATGGTTGGTCCAGCCGTTGATGACCGACAGGCTATTGTCGGTGCCGTCGGTGACGTAAACTTCGCCGCTTACCGGGCTCACCGCGACGCCTTCGGGAATATGGCCGACGGGGATCGTTGCAATGACCGTGTTGGTCCAGCCGTTGATCACCGACACCGAGTCCCCGCCGCTGAGGCTGGTGAACTCGCTGTTGACCACGTACACCTCGCCGGTCAGCGGGCTGACCGCGACCGACCACGGATCACTGCCCACCGCGATCGTTTTGATGACCGTTCCGGTTAGCGGGCTGATCACGGAGACCGTGTCACTGCTGTAGTCGGCGGCGTAGATCTCGCCGGTCAGCGGACTGACGGCCAGACCATCCGGCCTGTCGCCCACCGCGATGGTCTTGATGACGGTTGGGGTCCGCTCCCCCACCTGGAATGCCGCCGCGTCGATCGGTGTGCTGAAGCTGAGGCTCGCGATCGTAGCCGCGGCAGCCACCGCGGCGCACCGCGCAAACCTGTGTGCTGACATGACGCCCCCCGTGCTCATGACAGTGCCAACTCATGACAGTGCCGACTCATGACAGTGCCGACTCATGACAGTGCCGACTCATGACAGTGCCGACTCATGACAGTGCCGACTCATGACAGTGCCGACTCATGACAGTGCAAATTGGCCGGAATATGGCGGACAGGCCCCCGTTTGCGCACCTGGCTTCCGCCACTGCCTGCTCTATATCCAGGCTGTCACTTATCCAATCCGCGGGACGCGCCTCACCTGAGCACGCCGGTGGCGGCGCGGGCGGGAGATCAGGTGGCCCAGGCGGCGCGCCGGTGCACCAGCCAGATGGTGGCGCCGAGCGCGACGGCGGTGAGGGCCACGAAGATGCCGGCCTCGATGAACTGGAAGGGCCAGAACCGGTCAGCGGGCTGGTAGAGCACGTCGCCGCGGTGCATGCCGAGGATCCAGTCGCCGATATGGCCGGTGGCGGACTGCGGGACGGAGCTGATGCCGGTGCTGCATGCCGACGTCGGCGGGCAGGGCTTCGGCACGGCCGTCAGCGGGGTCAGGAAGTTGGGGCGGAAGACGAACTCGACGACGAGCCTGATGGCCAGCCACGGGATGAACGCGG
>JBOHCG010000173.1:0-13018 GCA_050698735.1 Streptosporangiaceae bacterium
GGATTCCCGCTGCACGCCCCGTCCGTGTAGATCACGACCTCGGTCATGCCGGAAGGCTAGTGGCTGCCGCGAGCCGACCGGCCGCCCGACGCCGCGATTTGCTTTGCCCGCCGGGAGTCCATACTCTGGAGACATGCGACGCGGGGTGGAGCAGTTCGGTAGCTCGCTGGGCTCATAACCCAGAGGTCGAGGGTTCAAATCCCTCCCCCGCTACCAAGGCCAGAGGCCCTTTCTCGAACAGAGAAAGGGCTTTCTGCATGTGGTTCGTAAACTGATTTGTAAACGTCCCTCGTTCAAGCCGCCTCGCCAGGGTGCCCGCCGACCGTCGCGCCCTGGTCCTCGGCTGCTTTGTCTATGATCTCGGTGGAGGCGAGCGCGCCGCCGATGATCAGCTCCGCGAGCGTGTTCGCGACCTGCCGGTCGGCCTCTAGGTCGGTCTGGACGTACTGCTTCATGGTGAACGCCACGTCCGCGTGTCCGATGCGCTGGCTGAGCGCCTTCCAGTCGATCTTGGCGTCGCGGCCCGCGGTGGCGTAGCTGTGCCGCACGTCGTGGAGGTCGATCTCGGGCAGGCCAGCCGCCGCGGCCAGCTGTTTGAACCGCCGGGTGATCGTGTCAGGATGAGGGGGTCTGCCGTCCTCCCGGCAGAACAGCACGCCGTGATCGTGGTAGTCCGGCCCGAGCTCGCGCCGCTCCTGGTCGAGCTTCTCGACGTGCATCTTCAGGGCGGCCAGCGTGAACGGGTCGAGCGCCAGGACGTGCTGAGCGTTTTCGGTCTTGCCGTCCGACCGCGGCCACCGCGTCAGCAGCCGGATGGGTAAGCGCGAACCAGAACACCCGCCAGATGAGGCGGATGAGCTGCACGACCACGATCACCGTTTCCGGGGTGCGGTACACCGGGGACCGCCACACCGGGGCCGCGAACGGGTCGCGGTTATCGACCTGGGCGAGCTGCTCGCCCGCCACGACGTTCCTACCGCGTGCCATTAGAATCAGCTCCTCTCCGCATGCGCCAGCAGGGGGAGACACCGGGGGCGGCAGGAATGCCCGTTCCTGCCGCCCCGCCCCATCACCATCAGGCCGCCTCACCATCCCCGGCAATGCCGCCATCAGCGGCCGTGTCGTCGGTGGCGTGGTGCTGTGCGTGCAGCCGCTCGACCTCGGCGGCGAACTGGGCTGCCCGGCGGGCCAGCTCCTGCGCGAACTCCAGCGCCGAGTCGTCGACCTTCCGGTCGGCGATCGAGAACGTCACCGTCGTCGACCCGGCGGCGACGTCGAGGATCGGCGTGTGATCGTCGTAGGTGTTCAGGAACGTCCACCAGTCCGCGCCTACATGCAGGCCGATGCCTCCGAACGAGCCGCCGCCGCTCCTCATGCCGCCACCTCCCGCACCTCTGCCGGGCGGCCGCGGCCCGGCGGGCGGATCCCGGTGGCCTTGAGGGAGTAGGCCAGCCTTCCGGCCTGGTTGACGTAGTAGGTCACGGTCAGGCCGGTGAACTCCACCGGCACGAACGGTGACCCGGACGGCCCGGCCGGGACCACCGGCTGGACCTGCGCGGCGACCTTGACCTTGACCGCCCGTACCCGCGCGGCCGGGTCGGCGTCGATCACCTCGATCACCCACAGCGGCATCCCGGACGCCTTGTCCGCGGACTGGACGAACTTCTCCCCGGTGGAGGCCTCGAAGTTCCGCACCGGCTCGAACGCGCCAGCCGCGTACGCCCCGGACGGGAACACCACACCGAACTCCACCGGAATCGGACCTTGAAGAGCCATGTTGTCTCCTTGTAGATGCCTGCTCGCTTGGCCAGTTGACTAAGCAAGTGGTTCGAAGCTACAGCATAGCAGCTTGCTTAGTCAAGTGCTCAGGCTAGGAATCCCGGTCCGGTCTCAAGCGACCTGGTAGGCGTCCTCGAGCTCGTGCCGGTCACCGGGCATGACGACCTCCAGGACCAGCACCGGCTCACCGGAGGCCTGCCGGGCGGTCACGTACATCGCCAGCATTGGCGCCGACTTGCCCACACCCAGCAGCCTGGCTTCCTGGGGGGTGGGGTGCCGGGCGGTGACCTGCTCCAAGACGTGGTCGACGCGGATGCCCTTGCGCCGGGACAGGTGCCCGCGGGCCCCGCCGTGCAGCGGCTCAGGATCGGCTAGGTCGGTGCCCTCAGCTAGCGCGGCGGGCACCCACCAGGTGAGGATCTCCGAGGCGTCGCCGTCCTGCCGTACTACCAGCCGCCGGGCCAGCACGTCGCCGTCGCCCGCGCGGCCGAGCAGCGCGGCCACCCGGGGAGGGGGGACGATAATGGCCGCCTCGATCAGGTCGCCCGGCTCCCGGGACTCATCGCGGTTCAGGGCTTCCTCGCCGGTCCGCTGGGATTCCAGTCCGGCCAGCGCCGGGCGGCCCCGGACGAAACTGCCCTTGCCCTGCTGGGTCTCGATCCAACCGTCCTGGCGCAGCACCCGCAGCGCCCGCACCACGGTCGGCCGGGCGATCTGGAACTCATCGCTAAGCTGATGCTCACTCGGCAGCAGCGACCCCGGCGGATACTCGCCGGACTCGATACGGCGGCGAAGCTCGTCGATCACCTGGGCGTACTTCGGCGGAGTGTACTCATAGGGCATGGCAATGCGCCTTACTCAAGTTACCTGTCTACTCAAGCACCCTACTGCTTAGGTGATCTAGTTGTCACCCCTTCCAGCCCAATAACCTGCCCGGATACGCGCCCAGAGCCAGCCGGGCACCATCCGAACCCCGGCGCCCGGCGCACTGACCCTTGAAGACGGTTAGGTGCAAAGCCGCCTAGCCCTCCAACGTCAGCAGCCGCAGCAGCGCGACCAGGGACCCGGAGTTCCAGATCTCCTCGCGGATACCTCCACATACCCGCTGACCTGGGCAGGCACAGGCCCGGGCATCGCCGCTCACGTCCTCCTAAGCAACGGGTCGAGGGCCTACCTGGAGCCAGGAGAAGCGAGCCGTCCAGACGTGAGACCGAGCTGGATGTCGACGCCGGGAACACGGACAAAAGACCTGTAAAACCCCGCTTGACACGGCCCCGCTCCTTCAGAGATGACACGGAAGAGGTCGGTTGAACACCGCCACGAGAACGCCCATGAGCGGCGACGTTAATTTCGCTTCCGGCTGGGAAGAGGGTTTCAGCTAAGCCGAAATCCGTCGAAGGAGGCACTATGACTGGCTGGGTATGGGCAGGGATCATAATAGGGTTGGCCATCGGGGCCCTGACTGTGGGCATCCCGTACTTCCTGACCCATAGGACCATGCGCTCACCGTACGACCAGTCCGAGGGACGGGCGTACCTCCGGAGCAAGCGGAGGTGGATGCAGCGCCATGCCGCGGCTGACCAGCCCGAAGAGGCAGCCAGGAGGCGCCGGCTCGAGTGGCGGCGGGCAGGGCGCAGCTGAGACATCCCAACTGCCGCTTCAGGGTTGCAGTCCGGGTTGCAATTCGCCACGGTGCGGCGCCGCCCAGGAAGGGCCGACCAGTCGCGCTGGCCCAGCCCGAACAGATCCGAACGACCGCGTCCCGAACTGCTAATCCGGTAGACCGTACAGCACAGAAGTACAGCAACATCCCCTCCCAGCCGCCAACAAGCACGACCGGCAGCAGACTCGACTGGCTGGGATGACGACGAAACTGGCCCAGCGGCGCCGCTAGTTCGGGACGAAGAGGCTCTGAACGGTAGGCGGGGCCACCCGCGGCTAGAGCAGGAACCGGCAGGTCGAGAAACCGCCCTGTAAACCAATTTGTAAACCGGACGCGGCGGGACAGCGTGAGACGGCGTAGATGCGTTAGGCCGGAGAATGCTTGATGCTGCCAGTCTTCCGAGGCCAGCACGGTGACCGGAGACTGTCCGAGACGGCAGAGACGGACGTCGCAGTGCTCATAACCCAGAGGTCGAGGGTTCAAATCCCTCCCCCGCTACCAAGTAGCAAGAAAGAGCCCGGTTCTGAACAAGGAACCGGGCTCTTTCTTGTCTCGTGCTAACGCATTTGGGCACGGCAGCCTCGCGAGAGTCGTTTGACGGCCTCGGAATTTTTGGTCATACTTTTGACTATGACCGTGCTTCCACTCGGCGACGTCAAGTCGCACCTGTCCGAGCTCGTCGGCCGGGTCCACGACCATCACGAGCGGGTGACCGTGACCGTGCACGGCAGGCCCTCGGCCGTCCTCATCGCTCCGGAGGACCTGGAAGCGCTTGAGGAAACTCTGGAGATTATGCGCGATGCCGCCACGATGAACCGCCTGGCCGAGTCCGATGCGGAGCTAGCTCGCGGTGAGTACGTTTCTGCTGAGGAACTTGCCGAGGCGATGAGGCGGCGCCAGCCGCAGTGAGCGGCGAGCCTGCAGAATACCCGTACGAGCTGCGGACGACTTCCACCGTCCGCCGCGCTCTGAGCGAGACTCTGCAAGAATCTGTTGCAACGGCTGCGTATGAGTTCATCACAGGCCCCCTGCTTGCCGATCCCCACCGGATCGGCAAGCGGTTGCTCCCGCCAATGGACGACAGGCATAGCGCCCGTCGCGGTACCTATCGGGTGATCTACCGGATCGACGACAAGGCCCGAATGGTCACGGTTGTAGATGTGGCCCACCGTCGAGACGCCTACCGCACTTAAAGGCAGTGCGGCATGCCGTCATGTCGCAGGCGTTAATTCCTGTTGCGCGGCCGGGAGCCTCCCGCCACGATAAGCGGGTGCTGGACCCGAACTTCGTGCTGGATGAGGACAGCCGGGAGAGGCTGATCGCCCGGTTCGGCGCTGGAGCAGACGCATGGTGCGCCGCGCTGCCCGAGATGGTCGAGCGGTACTGCCTGCGCTGGCGCCTGGACCTGGACGAAGCCTTGTCTGGCAACTCATCCCGCGTATTCATCGGGCGGCAGCACGGCAACCGGGGCGTGGTTCTCAAACTGACCCCGGACCCGGCCATTGCGAACGAGGAAGCGATAGCCCTGCGGGCCTGGGCAGCCACGCGGCACGTGGTAGACCTCCTTGACGCTGACCTGGAGGCAGGAGCATTGCTCCTGGAAAGCATCGAGCCCGGCACCAAGGCCGGCGATGAACCACAGGTCCCGCCCGCCGGTGAAGTCGCCGAGCTGCTGACTGGCCTGCGGGAAACTGCCACGTACGACGCCGGGCAGCTGCCCACGCTGGCCCAGGGAATGGAGCTAATGTTCTCCCGCATCGGCGGGCTGCTGAGCAATCCGCAGGTGAGCGCTCTAGTAGCCCGGCAGGTCCTAGACGACGGGTACCGCAGAGCTCGTGAGCTGGCCGGCAACGGCCCCCAGGGCCTGCTCCACGGGGACCTCCACCTCTTCAATATCCTCAGGGCCGGGCGAGGCCGGGGACTGGTCGCCATCGACCCACGGCCCAGTGTCGGGGATCTCACGTGGGACGCGGTCGACTGGACGCTAGACCGGGCCACCCGCATTGCCGAGGTCCATGAACGGATCGAGCGGCTAGGCAAGCTTGTCCCGGGCCTGGACCCCGGCAGGCTCTGGGGCTGGTGCCAGGCGACCGCTGCAGCCCTCGCCATTCTCCAGCTCCGCCGTCGTCCTCCAGACGCCACCACGCAACTCCTGCTAGAAATCGCAGCCAACACCTGAGCAAAGGCGGCGACCAGGGCGGAAGGCCTAAGTCCTTCTGCATGCGGGTCGCGCATCGGCCGCCTGACCTGCGGCGTGCATAATCGCTGGCTGGCCGGGTAACCGGTGGGGTGCCAGGTACCTGTCCCGTGCGCCCGAGGAGTGATCGCAATGCCTGCGCGGAAGTCTGAGGTGAAGGACCCGCCGAAATCGGCCAAGAGCACTACCGGCACGTTCACTGCCGAGGAACGCGCCCCGGTCAGCCGGTGCCGGTAGGCGCCGAGGTTCGACCAGTGGCTTTCCCGGGCGCGAATCACCAGCGGGCAGAGTGATCGTGGAGGCGGTTGGCACATCAGCGTCGTGCACCGGTACGACTGGGTGCCTGGTCCACGAGACACGGGGAGCGTAGCCATGGCGGCAGGCGCGGCGGACGCGTTCCACCTGGTGATCCCCTCGCTGCCGGGGTACGGGTTCTCCGCCAAGCCGACCGCTACCGGGTGGGATCCGGTCCGTACCGCACGTGCCTGGGTGGAGCTGATGAGGCGCCTCGGATACAACCGGTTCGTCGTCCAGGGCGGCGACTGGGGCGCGGCCGTCACGCAGTCGATGGGCATCCAGGCGCCGCCGGAGTTGCTCGGCATTCACTCCAACATGCCGGGGACCGCCCCGGCCGCCATCAACAAGGCGGTCGCGGCGTGGGAGCAGCCGGACCTGTTCGCCGCTGAGATGCGATCCTCCTTCCGGTCACTGCGCTAGCCGGGGTTGCCGGTGACCACCGGCCGGGCACGTCGATGACGGGCGGGCCGGCGGTACCGGTACACTCCCCCTTTTGTGAGCGTTTCTGACGGAGTCTTGGTCACCGGCGGCGCCGGTTTCGTTGGCGCGACGCTGGTGCGACGGCTGGTGGGGAGCGGCTACCGGGTCCGTGTGCTCGACAACCTGAGCACCGGGGACGCCGCGCACCTGGCCGACGTGGACGCCGAACTGGTCAAGGGCGACATCCGCGACGCGGCCGCGCTGGACGACGCGCTCGGCGGCATGGCCGCGGTCATCCACCTCGCCGCGGCCGGCTCGGTGATCGGTTCGGTGCAGGATCCGGGCATGAACTTCGAGGTCAACGTGCTCGGCACGTTCCGCGTCCTGGACGCGGCGCGACGGGCGGGCGTCGAGCGCGTGGTGCAGGCGTCGACCGGCGGGGCGCTGATCGGAGACGCCACGCCGCCCGTCGACGAGCGGTCGCTGCCCAAGCCGATCTCCCCTTACGGGGCGAGCAAGCTGGCGGGCGAGGGCTACGCGCACGCGTTCGCGAAGACGTACGGGCTGCGCACCGTCGCGATCAGGTTCGGCAACGTGTACGGGCCATGGTGCGCCCGCAAGCGCGGCGTGCTCAACGTCTTCTTTGAGTCGATCCACTCCGGCGTGCCCCTGGTCATCTACGGCGACGGGTCGGCGTCCCGCGACTACGTGCACGTGGACGACATCTCCAACGCCCTCCAGCTCGCGCTGGAGAAGGACGTCCCCGGCGGCACGGTGCTGCACGCCGCGTCGGGCGTCGAGACCGCGGTCAGGGACCTGGCCGACCTGTGCCGGCAGGCCGCCGGAGTCCCCGGCCACCCGATCGAGTACCGGCCCAAGCGGGCCGGCGAGGTGGACCGCAACTTCGCCTCCTACGACCTGGCTGACCAGGTGCTCGGCTACAAGCCGACGGTCGCCCGCGAGGTCGGGATTCCCCGGACCTGGAAGTGGTTCGGTGAGGAAGTGTTCCGCGACTAGCCAGGACCGTCGGGCAAGGCTTCGGATGTGCGCCGAACCGGATGAGCGGTCCTCTGTGCCCCTCGACTGGGCCCCTCGACACCGGGCCGGCAAGTCGTATGATGAGAGTCATTACAGACCACGCTGGTCAGGCGCCGGAAATCAACGCGGAGGCCCAGATGAACCAGCAGCCAGCGGACCTGCCTAGGTTTGTCCAGGTCATCGGGCAGTACCGGACCCTGGTCAGGATCATGGCCGTGCTAGGCCTGCTCGGCGGCGTCGTCTTCGCGGCGCTCAACCCGCCGGTGTTTACCAGCCGGGCGCTCGTCATGTACCAGCCGGTCTGCCCGGTCGGGTCCATCTGCGGCGGACCTGAGTTTGCGCTGAACAGCGGCCCGGCCAAGCCGCCCGCGACACTGCCGATCGGCGCCCGGGCAAAGCCAGCGGCAGGAAATGTCCTGACGGTGAGCGCCGTCGGCGGGACCGCCGCGCAGGCAGAGGCCGCCGCCGATGCGGCCGCCCGCCAGATCGCCGGCGCTGGTCCCCTGAGCTACCAGGGCGAGCCGGTGTCCGGGGTGGCGATCGAACCGGCGACGACGGCAGCCGGGACGCCGCAGCAGCTGTTCGGTGACGCGGTGCGCGGCGCGGTACTCGGCGTGCTGCTCGGGATCCTCGTGGCCCTTGCGGCCAGCAGGACGACCATTGACTCGATGACCGCTCCGCGGGGAGCGGGATTCCGCGCCGGCGAGGAAGACAAGGCGACGGGCCGCGGAGCCGGGTACGCACCGACCGGGGTCTGGCTCTCGGACTTGGCCAGGGAACACGTCGAGCGGCAGACTGCTCTCGATACCTCGCTGGGCAGGTCCCAGGCAGATCCACCCTAGACCGTGCCCAGACGTCCTGACGGCCTGCATAGCTGACCGTGCTCGACGAGCTGGTCGCCAGGACCGGCGCGTCGGCCTGGTCTCCCTGAGGGAGGAACAGGCTGAGCGCCGCAACGAAGGCCAGGATCTTGGACCTTACGTTGAACGCGAACGGGACCGGTGCGGAGGGGTAGTCGAATCCCTCCAGCCTGGTTAAGCGGCCGCTCGCGGCAGAGGGGAATCAGATGACGCTGCTGGCCGACATCGAGCGGACGAGACTGCGGGCGCTGGCCGCGGCGGATACGGTCACGGCCGGCCCGCTGCATGCCGACGATTACTGGCTCGTCACGCCGAACGGGTCGGAGATGACCAAGGACGACTACCTCGGCGCCATCGCGGCGGGGCGGCTGAGATACCAGGTGTTCGAGCCGGTTTCCGAGATGTCCTTGCTGGGCGACGCGCCGGTGGCGGTCCTGCGGTACAAGGCCCGCATCAGCTTTGATGACGGGCCTGGCATCGTCTGCTGGCACATCGACTGCTACCGGCGCCGAGACGAGACGTGGCAGGTGGTGTGGTCGCAGGCGACCGCGATCATGCAGCGATGAGTTTGCCGGCGGGAACCGGTCTGTTAAGCAGGTGACAGAACGAGAGGGAGACCGACCATGACCGATGACGCCGACCTGCAGCCGGTGGTAGCCGCCGAACTCCTCTCCCTCGCCGGCCTGCTCGATGAGGCAACCGAGGGGCAGTGGGACACGCCCTCGCTGTGCGAGGGCTGGCGGGTCCGCGAGGTGATCGCGCACATGACGATGGCCGCGCGCTATTCAGATGATGCGTTCATGGCCGAGATGGCCCGCCACGAGTTCGATTTCGGCCGGCTGTCCAACGAGATCGCCGCCAAGGACGCCGGGCTGCCTACCGGTGAGCTCGTCGCCAACCTGCGGTCCGATGTCATGCAGCACTGGGCGCCGCCGGGCGGGGGCTACCGCGGCGCGCTCAACCACGCGGTCATCCACGGGCTGGACGTGACCGTGCCGCTCGGGGTGCCGCGCCGGTCACCGGACGGCACGATCCGCATCGTCCTCGACGACCTCACCCAAGGTGGCATGCACCAGCACTTCGGCACCAGCGTCGACGGGCGCAGCCTCCAGACGACCGACCTGGACTGGTCGTACGGATCGGGTCCCGCGCTGCGCGGCACCGCCGGAGACCTGGCCGCGATGCTCTGCGGCCGGACACTGCCGGCCGGGCGGATCGAGGACGAGCAGCGCTAGCCCCGATCCGTCCGGGCCCCGGTCCGGCCGTGCCCCCCATCCGGCGCCTCACGCGCTGCGGGTGAACGGCTGCTGGATCTCGAACACCTGCTGGTCGACGTCGGCGACGTCGTCTATCTCGTTGATCCATACCTCGCGGCCCGGCGGGCGGCTCTGGTAGCCCTGCGCCTCGATCCAGCTCGTCAGATCGTGGTACACGAAGGGGAAGATGCTGGCCGCGGGGCCGCTGCGCACGGCGGTGGCCGCCTCGATCTCCGGCAGCACCAGGTACATCGCGGGCGGCGGCAGCCCGGCCGGCTGTTCGACCACCGGCAGCGCCAGGTGGACGACGACGTCGTTGCCCTGATCGTGGGAGTAGAAGATCATCAACGGGCCCGCCTCCTTGACGCGTTCGGCGATCCCAAGCTGATCGAACTGCCCCCGCAACTGGTTGACGACGGGCACGATGTTCGCCGGGCCCCACCCTGGCGCCGGGGCGGCGAGCGCCACCACGCCCATGGCCGGAATCGTCTTCACAATGATGTCGTCTGCTGGCATGGCACCCTCTCTGGCGATGTAGCGGAGCCGTGCTTCGACCCCGAGCAACTGGTTCTTGTGCGCTTGGAGTTCCTGTTCCAGCTGAGCGCGCCGGAGCGTGAGCATGCCCTGGAGTTCCTCCAGGGTGATTCCGTCAAGCAGCCGCCTGGCCTGCGTGAGGGAGAGCCCGAGCTCCTTCATCGCCAGGATCCGGTTCAGCCGTCCAAGCTGGCTGGCGCGGTAGCCGCGGTAGCCGGTATCCGGATCGACCGTCGCGGGGCGCAGCACCCCGATCTCGTCGTAGTGCCTGAGCGTGCGGATGGAGACCCCGCCGAGCCGGGCGAACTCACCGATGCTGAACATGACTAGAGCTTGCACCCCTCACGCAACGTGAGAGTCAAGACCCTGTCCGATTCATTGCGAAACAGGGACCTGCTACACCGTCCCGACACGATCGAACGACTGTGCGATCGTGCTTCCTGGAAGTTGATCATGGTTACCGGTAGAGTCTCCTCGTGCGGATGCCCGGGGATGCCACAAATGTTCATGCGACCGATGTTTCCCCTGATAATGTACTCAGCATCGAATCCAGGTTCGAGGCTGTAAACGCCAAGGCGGCTCCGGCCGAGCTGACCTGCCTGGAGATCTGCGCCGGCGCCGGCGGCCAGTCGCTCGGCCTTGAGCAGGCCGGCTTCGCGCCCGTCGCGGTCCTCGAGATCGACCCGGACGCCTGCCAGACGCTGCGCGGGAACCGTCCCGGGTGGAACGTCGTCCAGGGCGACATCCACGAGTTCGACGGCACCGAATTCAAGGGCGTGGACCTGCTGGCGGGCGGCCCGCCCTGCCCGCCGTTCTCGATCGCCGGCAAGCAACTGGGCGCCGACGACGAGCGCGACCTGTTTCCTCCGGCGCTTCGCCTGGTGCAGGAGTGCGCGCCGGCGGCGATCATGCTGGAAAACGTCCGCGGCCTGTCCACGGCCCGTTTCGCGGGCTACCGCGAGCAGGTCCTCCAGCGGCTGCACGCCCTCGGCTACCAGACCGACTGGCAGGTGCTCAACGCGTGCAACTTCGGCGTGCCGCAGTTGCGGCCGCGGTTCATCCTGGTGGCGATGCGCCCGGCGGCGCTGCGGTACTTCGAGTGGCCGCACGCGATCAAGACGCCACCTACCGTGGGCGAGGCACTAAAGGATTACATGGCCGCGGACGGCTGGCCGGGCGCGGCGGAGTGGGCCGGCCAGGCCAGCGGCATCGGCCCGACGCTGGTCGGCGGATCGCGCAAGCACGGCGGCCCGGATCTCGGCCCGACCCGGGCCAGGAACGAGTGGCTCAAGCTGCACGTCGACGGCAAGGGCCTGGCCGACGCGCCGCCCAGGCGGACAGATCCGGTGCACCACCTGCCGCGGCTGACCCTGCCGATGGCGGCAGCGCTGCAGGGCTTCCCGCCAAGCTGGCGCATCTCCGGACGCAAGACGGCCGCGTACCGCCAGATCGGCAACGCCTTCCCGCCGCCGGTGGCCAGGGCCGTCGGGGAAAGCATCCGGGCCGCGCTGGCGACGGCGCGCCGGCAGCAAGCCGCCGAATCGGAGCGCTTGCTCCGCGCGGTCTAGGGATCGCGGCCCCAGGAAACGCGGCCAGGATGGAGCAACTCCCGCTGCCCTTCGGCGACAGCGGCGACCCCGGGCTCGACGCCGTGGAAACCGAGCTGCACCTGCTCGATCCGACCGGCGACCTGGTCGCCGCCGTGCTGCGCGACACGCTCGACCAGATCTACGACGGCCAGCACACCGGGCGCTGGCACTACGACCAGCTGAACAAGACGGAGAAAACCCACGTCGGCACGCTGGTCGAGATCAACCTGCACCGGCGGTTCCGTTTCGCGGACGGCACCGTGACCGATTACCGGATCGCCGGCGTCGATGTGGACTGCAAGTACTCGATGACCTACGGCGGCTGGGAGCTCCCGCCGGAGGCCATCGGCCAGATCTGCCTGCTCGTCACCGCCGACGATCAGCGCAGCAGCTGGCAGGCTGGCCTGCTCCGGGTGCAGGAGTCGTTCCTGCGCGCCGGGCCGAACCGCGACGCCAAACGCCAGCTGCGAACCGTCAGCCACCAGCGGATTCGCGCCCTGTGGCCGCGCAACAGGCGGCTGGCGCAGAACCTGTTCCTGCACCTGAGGCCCGATGTCAGGGACCGGATCTTCGACGCCCGCGCGCAGGCCGGCGACCAGCACGGCCAGGCCCGGACGAACGAGCTGTTCCGCCTGGTGCAGCGGCGCATCATCAGGCGCGCCGAGCTCGCCACCGTCGCCCAGCAGGACGATCCCATGAAACGGGCGCGCGGCAACGGCGGGGCGAGAACCCTGCTCCGCCCCGAGGGCATCCTGGTGCTCGGGCACCAGGACAACGACCCGCTCGTCGCGGCGGCGCTCGGCCTGCCGGTGCCGAGGAAGGGCGAGCTCGTCTCCGCCTGGGTGGTGCCGGCCAGGCCCGACCGCGATGACCCTGTGGCCGTCATCGCCGGCCACCCGTGGGCGCTCGGCCGGCCGGGCGATCCGGTCGCCACCGCGCCCGTGGTGCCGAGGAGGCCGCCAGACAATACGGCAGCCGCCGCGTGATGCCCGGCGTCCGGGGTAAACAGCGGGCAGGCCCGGCAACGAAAGGATCATCGATGGCAGACCACGTGTACTCAGTCAGCGAGATCGTCGGCTCCTCCGCCGTCGGCATCGACGATGCCATCAAGGTGGCGATCGGCCGGGCCTCGCGGACCCTGCACAACCTCGACTGGTTCGAGGTCACCGATACGCGGGGACACATCGAGAACGGCGAGATCG
Organism: Streptosporangiaceae bacterium; assembly: GCA_050698735.1. Taxonomy (GTDB): domain Bacteria; phylum Actinomycetota; class Actinomycetes; order Streptosporangiales; family Streptosporangiaceae; genus Palsa-504. The sequence continues at coordinate 12,836 of JBOHCG010000173.1, forward strand.
CCCACTACCAGGTGACCATGAAGGTCGGTTTCCGGCTGGACGACCGCACCGCCTGAGCGGACCGCGATGCGTCTGCCGCCGTCCACGGCGACGCATCCGGCCGCGGGGCGATGCACCCGGCGCGGACGACGCACCCGGCCGCGGACCCGGCGCGGCTACCTGGCGCGGTCCTCGGTCCGCGCG
>JBOHCG010000174.1:0-12901 GCA_050698735.1 Streptosporangiaceae bacterium
CTCGTATACCCGCAGGTGACCCGGTGGTTGCGGCCGCCGCACAGACGCGCATCTTCCGAACCGGCGGACCAGCAGCCGGAACCTACTCCGCGGCCGCCGTGCCCGCCGCCTCCGCGGCGCTGGTCTTCTCCGCGGCCCTCTCCGCGGCGCTGGCAGCCTCGAGCCCGGCGATGAGCAGGTTCAGCCCGAACTCGAAGCGCTCGTCGCCATCGGGCCCGGTCATCGCCGGAGCTACGGACGTCAGCACCGGGTACCGGTCCGCGGGCAACGACGCGTAGAAGGCGTGCACGCCGGCGAAGTAGCGGTCGATGTCGGCCGGATCGGCCTTGCGGTACAGGCCCGCCTCGTACGCGGATGCGGATACGAAGAGCACTAGCTGGTCGAAGCCGAGGCCGACCACCCGGTCGGTCAGCCCGCCGGCCCGCAGCACTCCGGTCAGCACCTCGGCGGCGGCCAGCGTCTGCGGGGAGGTGGGCACCCGGCCGAGCCCGGCCAGCGCCGCGTCGGTGTGCGAGGCCAGGATGTCGCGGAAGTCCCGCATCATCCTGTGCGCCTGCTCCCGCCACCTGGCCGGATCGGGCTCCTCGAGCTTGACCTGGCCGACCAGCGCGTCGAAGACCAGCTCGAGTAGCTCTTCCCGGCCGGAGACGTACGCGTAGAGCGAGGCCGCTCCGGTGCCCAGCCGGTCGGCGACCCGGCGCATGGACAGCCCGGCGTAGCCGGCCTCGTCAAGGACCTCGATCGCCGCGGCCACGATCACCGGGACGGACAGGGTGGGCTTGCGGCCGGCCGCGGACCTGCGCCTCGCCACCCGCGGCGGCGCCGCCGGGATCCCGTCAGCTCGGTTCATGGCCGCCGCGAGGAGCTCGGTCCCGGCAGCGGCGCCCCCTGCGGCGGCGGCTCCTGCGGCGGCGGCTCCTGCGGCGCTCCCGGCCGGATTCTCCTGTCCCCGCGCGCTTGACGTCTCCATGCCAGGCAGTGTAAAACATGATTCTTAACCAATTAACGAACATTGTTCGGAACAAGCATCGGAAAGAACGTCGAGAAAGAGGTACGAAGATGGCTCAGACCGGTGGCGGCTATCGGCACAGATGGGCCGTGCTGGCCCTCGTCCTGGCCGCGGAGTGCATGGACCTGCTCGATGGCTCGATCGTGAACGTCGCGGCGCCGACGATCAGGACCGACCTGAAGGCAAGCACGGCCGCGCTGCAGTGGATCATCAGCGGCTACGCGCTGGCCTTCGCCGTCGGCCTGATCACCGGGGCCATGCTTGGCGACAGGTACGGGCGCAAGCGCATGTTCGTGATCGGCTCGGTGAGCTTCGGCGTGGCATCGCTGGCCTCCGCCCTGGCCATCAACCCGGCGATGCTGATCGGCAGCCGGCTGGCGCAGGGCGCCGCGGCCGCGCTGCTCATCCCGCAGGGCCTTGGCATCATCAGGGACGTCTTCGCCCCCGCCGAGCAGGGCCGCGCCTTCGCCGTCTTCGGCCCGGTCATCGGGCTGTCCGCGGTGCTCGGGCCGATCATCGGCGGCGCCCTGGTCAGCCTCGACGCGTTCGGCACAGGATGGCGGCTGATCTTCCTGGTCAACCTGCCGCTGGCCGCGGCGGCCGCGATCGGCGCGGCGGCGATCATGCCGGAATCCCGCGCGCCGCGTGCACCCCGTCCCGACGGCCTGGGCACGGTGCTCTGCGCGGCCGCGATGGGCCTGCTCGTCTACCCGCTGATCCAGGGCCGCGAGGCCGGCTGGCCGATCTGGACGTACCTCATGATGGCCGCGAGCGTGCTCGCCGCCGGGCTGCTGGCAGGCTGGAGCCGGCGGCGGGCCACGCGGGGCCGCGACACCCTCATCCAGACCAGCGTCTTCCGGCACCGCGGCTACAGCGCCGGGCTGGCCTGCGTGGTCGTCTTCTTCGCCGGGATGGCCGGAACCCTGCTGGTCCTGACCCTGTTCCTGCAGTTCGGCGAGCACTTCTCTGCCGTCCGCGCCGGCCTGACGCTGGCGCCGTTCGCGGCGGGCTCCGTGCTCGGCGCGGTGCTTGCCGCCACGGTGGTCGTCCCCCGCCTCGGCCGCGGTGCGCTCCAGGTCGCCGCGGTGCTCATCGCCGCGGGGACGTGGTGGCTGCGCGACATCATCGTCGCGCACCAGCTCGCCACGAGCTCGACCGAGCTCATCCCGGCCCAGCTCATCCTCGGCGCCGGCATCGGCATGCTCGTCTCGCCGCTGTTCGACTTCATCCTGGCCTCGGTCGGCGACCACGAGGTGGGCTCGGCCTCGGGCGTGCTGAACGCGGTCCAGCAACTGGCCGGCGCGATCGGCGTCGCCGCGATCGGCACCATCTTCTTCAGCACGCTGGGCCGCTCCGGCTTCGTCGCGGCCATGAGCCGGTGCCTGATCATCGAGCTCGGCGTGGCCGGCGCCCTGTTCCTGCTGGCCCTCGCGCTGCCTCGCCGCCCCCGCGAGGAGCAGCCGCCCGAGATCGAGCCGACCCCAGCAGTAAACACAGCAGTGGACACAGCAGTGGACACGCGGATCCTTACGCCTCAGTAGGAAAAGCCATGGCCGGCTCCGGCGCGAAGGCGACCCGAGCCGGCCATTGGCATATCTGCGCCAAGCCTCGCGCCAAGCCCTGCGCTGGGCCCGGCCGGCAAATGGCGCATTCTTTGGCATATAGGTGTAAAACTTCCTGTCGATCATGATCAGAATCGGCCCGCTTTCTCGCTGCCAGAGCCAGACCTGCCAGAACGTGAACATGAGACCTATTCCGGGCCTATTATCAGTTTCATGCTGTCCACGGATCACCTACCGTGGCGGCGGGTCACCGACGACTACGAGACAATCCCGGCCGGCCCCGCGATGACGACCCTGAGGTCGGTCGTGGGCCGCCTCGCGCTGGTAGTCCGGTGTGCGGCAATCACGTACATCGCGGTGCAGGTAGCCATCTGGTATCCGTTTTATGCGGCCGATCCATGGCGCTTCGCTGGCCCCGCCGCGGCCGCGGCATGGGCCGCGGCGGTAATTGCCTACCTGCGACGACACACGCCCGCCCCGCTTTTCGCGTGCGCGGACTCCGCCGTTTACCTGGCCTTCGCGCTCGGCGGCGAGCCGCTCGTGCCGCCGGCCATCCGCGGCGCCGCGTTCAGCTGGCTGGTGATCAGCATGTCGAGCCAGCTGCTGGTCCCGGTGTGGTACGCACCCGCCGCCTACTCCGTGCCGCTGGCGGTCGTCTCGCCGGCGGCCTACTGGGTCGGCGCGCGGGCGGCGGGCGCGAGCATCAGGACGATGACGGCGGCGGTGATCCTGCTGATCGTGGTCGCGGGCATCCACAGCTACGGCCGCAGGGAACTGTACGGCCGCGCGGCCGCGGCCGACGCCGCCCTGGACCAGGCCGACCGGGCGGCCGGCGAACAGTACGTCATCCTGTCGGTGAACGTCGAGCGCCGCGAGCAGGAACGCCTGCTGCACGACACGGTGCTCAACACGCTCACCGCACTGGCCCGCGCGGACAGCGACGACGTGGCCGACGTGGCCGAGGTGGCCGAGGTGGTGAGCCGGTGCCGCCGGGACGTGGCGCTGATCGAGGCCGCCCTCAGCGACCCAGGCGACAAGGACGCCGCCGAACCGCACCGCAACCTGGTCGCGGGCATCCGGGCGGTCGCCGCCGAGATGCGCACCCGCGGGCTGAAGGTCCACGTCGAGGTCACCGGGGACGGAACTCCGGCCGTCCCGGTTCAGGTCGCCGCGGCAATCTCGAACGCCGCGCGCGAGGCGCTGTCCAACGTGGCCGCGCACGCCGGGACGGCGGACGCCTGGGTTGAGGTCAACCTGGTCACGCCGCGGCCGTTGCGGGTGACGGTGCGCGACCGCGGCGCCGGGTTCGACCCGGCCCGCGTCGATTGGGCCCGGCTGGGCCTGCGGCGGTCCATCATCGAGCGCACCGCCGACTGCGGCGGCCGGGCGTCGATACGGTCGGCACCGGGGCAAGGCACGACGGTGAGCATCTGCTGGCCCGCGAGCCAGCCGTGCTGAGCCATCAGGAAGTGGTGCGGGACTTCACCGAGTCCGGGCTGTCGCGGATGGCGGGCATGATGGCGGCGGTATTCCCGTTCGCCGCGCTGATCCAGGTGCTTGCCACCACGGGAAACTACCGTCAGCCGGCCGTGGCGTGCGGGATCTGGCTCGCCGTGCTCGCCGCTGCGGCCTGGTTCGTGCCGCGGATCCGGGCCGGCGGCCTGGCCGGCCGCGCGGCGGCGGTTGCGGTCCTGATCACGGTCGCCGCGGTGGCCGCGATCGGATGGGAACACCGCGCGTACTACCCGTCGGGAAGCGTGGACATGGCCATCTCGGGCACGGTCTGGCTGCTGGCCCTGGTCGCGCTGAGCCATCGCGCCCGGATCTGGGCTCCCGCGGCGCTGATCGTCTTCGCCGTGCACGCCGCGCTGCTGATCCGGATCGCGGGCCTCAACCCGCTGAGCCTCTCGCAGCTCGAGGCGGCGGGCTACATCCTCGTCGTGATGCTGGGGTCGTTCGCCGTCCTGCAGCCGACCGTGGCCATGCACATCAGCATGGCCACCCGCCGGGCCTGCCTGGCGAGCAGTTCGGTGGCCGAACGCGCGGCGGCGGCCGCCGTCCAGGAGGACAGGCGGATCAGGCTCGCGCTGCTGGAGATGGAGGCGCTCCCGCTGCTGCGCGGCATCGCCGAAGGCACGCTGGACCCTGCCGCCGGCGACGTGCGGGAGCGGTGCGCCAGGCACGCCGCCGCGCTGCGGCATTCCCTCACCGACCGCGGGCCGAACGACGGCGGGCTGCTGGCCGCGCTCCAGCCCGCGCTGCGGGTCGCGAGCGCGCGGGGGCTGCTTGTGAAGGTCCAGGTGATCGGCGATCCGGGCGTGCTGTCGCCGGGGGTCGCTCGCGCCGCGGCGGCGGCGGTCGATTCCGTGCTCGGCGGGCTTCCGCCGCACCAGGTCATGCTTTCCGTTCTGGCTTGCGGAGATGACAGCGAGTTGTACCTGACCTTCAGCGAGCCGTTGCGGGTCGCCCCCGACGTGGCGGGCTTCGGGCGGGACGTGCCCGCGGCGGCGCGCTGGCACGCCGCGCTGACCGTCGAGGAGGACGGCGCCGGGTGCCTGGAGATCAGCTGGCGGAAGGCGGCTTGTGTTGACCGGCATCATTGACGTGGCGGCAGTGGACGATCATCCGATCATCCTTGACGGCGTGGCCGGCTGGGTCAGGGCGGCCGCGGGCGATATCCGGGTAGTCGGCACCGCGGCCACCGTAGACGCGCTGCTGGCCGGCCCCGGCCGCGGCGCCGACGTCGTGCTGCTCGATCTCGACCTGGACGACGGGACCTCCGTCGAGCGCAACGTGGCCGCGATTCTCGCCGCCGGACCTGCCGTCCTGGTCCTGTCGGCATCGGAGAAGCCGCCCGCCGTGCGGGCCGCGATGCGCGCCGGCGCGCTCGGCTACGCCATGAAGAACGAGCAGACGTGCCAGATACGCGCCGCGATCAGGGAGGTCGCCGCGGGCAGGGACTGGATCTCCGCCCGTCTCGCCTACATCATGGCCACCGATGACGCCGCTGACCGGCCGGTCCTCAGCCACCAGGAGAAGCGCGCGCTCCAGCTGTACGCCACCGGAATGCCGATGAAGTCCGTCGCCAGGAAAATGACTATCAGTGACGAAACCGTCAAGCAATACCTGGGACGGGTCCGCCAGAAATACGCGCGCGCGGGCCGCCGCGCAGACACGAAATTGGAACTCTATTGCCGGGCGGTCGAGGACGGGCACGTCCCGCCGCCGGCGTAAGCTGTAGTATCGAGCCGTCGAGGACGGGCACCTCCCAACTGCCCTCCCTAGCCGCTATTCCCCCCCTACGCGGCGAAGGAGCAGGGACGCACCCGTCCTCGACCTTTCGTTGCGTCGATAATTTACCCGCCGCCGCCAGCCGTGTCATGACCCCCTTTCGGGGGTCATCACGATGAGCCCGCCCCGGCCCGATGGCCGACGGGCAGCGGGATCCAGCGGCCAGGCCCCGTCTGCCCGGCCCCGTCTGCCCGGCCCCGTCGGCGCGGCCGCGGCGGGCCGGGCGCCGGCGGCCGGGAACGTCCGGCCAGATGCATGTTAACAGTGGTGGTATTTCAGGCTGCTGACCAATAGGAGAAATGAGATGCCTGGAATCATCGCCGGGGGTAACGGTTCCGGCCATTTACGGCGCACCCGGAATGGCCCAGGAAAACGCTGATCAGGGTGACCAACGTCCCGGCCGTAGCCAAGATCAAGATCATTATGCCGAACGGGCAGTGGTGGCTGTCGCGGGGATACCTGATCAGATGAGCTCGGCGAGACAGGCCGCGGCCCCGTCCGTTTTCACCGGCAGGTAGCTGACGGGACGATCGCCGGGTACTGTCCGAGGACGGCCCTGAAGGAGCAGCCATGAAGATCGGTGGATCGGTCGCCCTGGTTACCGGCGCCAACCGGGGCCTCGGCCGGGCGTACGCAAGGGAGCTTGTCAGCAGGGGCGCGGCCAAGGTCTACGGGGCTGCGCGTCAGCCGGCCCTGGTTACCGAGCCCGGCGTGACCCCCATCGCGCTTGACATCACCGATTCCGAACGCGTCGCCGACGTCGCCGCGGAATGCGCCGACGTCACCCTGCTGGTGAACAACGCCGGGGTGATGAGGGCCAGCACGTTCATCGGCGCGCCGAATACCGACGCCGCCCGGGCGGAGATGGAGACGAACTATTTCGGCACGCTGCACATGTGCCGTGCCTTCGCCCCCGTCCTGGCGGCCAACGGCGGCGGCGCGATCGTCAACATGCTCTCGATCACCAGCTTCTACACCAACCCGTTCAACTCCTCCTACGGTGCCTCGAAGGCGGCGGCCTGGTCGCTGACCAACGGCGTCCGCCTCGAGCTCCACCACCAGGGCACGCTGGTGGTCGCCGTGCACGCGGGCTTCATCGACACCGACATGGCCGCCCTGGTTGACCTCCCGAAGATCAGCCCCGAATCGGTCGTCAAGCAGGCATTCGACGCCGTGGAGGCCGGGCAGGTAGAGGTGCTCGCCGACGAGCGGACCCGCACAGTCAAGGCCTCGCTGTCTCGTGACCAGGAGCTGATATACCCGCCGGTCCAGGAGTTCTGGGACGAGGCGGTCAAGGGAACCTGACGGCGCCACCGGGCGTCAATCACCGGATGGCTACGTTGTTCTTGATGGTCGGGCTGCCGGGGGCGGGGAAGACCGCGCGGGCTAAAGCACTGGCGGCCGCCTACGCGGCGCTGCGGCTCACTCCGGACGCGTGGATGATCCCGTTGTTCGGCGAGTCGGACGCGGGCGGCAAACGCGCCGTGCTTGAGGGCCGGTTCATCTGGCTGGCCCTGCAGGCGCTGCGCCTGCGCACCAGCGTGGTCCTCGATTTCGGGCTCTGGTCGCGCGACGAGCGCTCGGCCTTGCGCTCGCTGGCCCGGTCGGCCGGGGCGTCCAGCCGGGTGGTGTATCTGCCGGTGGACCGGGCCACCCAGCTGGCGCGGATCCGGGGCCGCCAGGCGCGCACGCCTGATGAGACCTTCGTGATGACGGAAGCCGAGGTCGACAGCTGGCGTGCCCTGTTCGAGGTTCCCGATATCGCCGAACTCGCCGGAACCGACCTGCCCGAGCCGCCGCCGGGATGGCCCGGCTGGCCAGAATGGGCCGCCGACCGCTGGCCATCACTGGGCTACGGCTGATCGGCCTCTCGCGGCGGCAGGCCGGACCGGGATCCGAACCCGCAGCACCGTCTCGCCGGGCTGCGAATCTATGACGATGGTGCCGCCGTGACGCTCTACGACGACGCGTCGCGCGATGTCCAGACCCAGGCCGGTGCCCTTGCCCGTCTCCTTCGTGGTGAAGAACGGCTCGAAGGCGCGCGCGGCCACCTGCGGCGGCATGCCGGGGCCGGTGTCGCCGATTTCGACGACGACGGCGTCCCGTTCGGCGCGGGTCGACAAGCGGAGCGTGCCCTTGCCGTCCATCGCCTCGACGGCGTTGTCGATGAGGTTCGTCCATACCTGGTTGAGCTCGCCCGCGTGGGCCTGCACCGGCGGGACGTCGCTGCCGTAGTCACGTACCACGGTGACCTCGTCGCCGAGCCGGTGGCCGATCATCACCAGGGTGCTCTCCAGCCCGTCGGTGACGTCGACGCGCTGCATCGAGGCGCGGTCCATCTGGGAGTAGGACTTGACCGCGGCGACCAGCGCCGAGATGCGCCGGGTCGACTCCTTCGTCTCCGCCAGCAGCGCGGCGACTGAGAAGGAGCTCGCCAGCCATTCCAGGCCCGGCTCAAGCGCCGGTCCCGGCAGGACCGCGGCCGCCCGCTCGCACCAGTCGAGACCGACCCCGGCGGCGGCCAGCACCGGCGCGATCGTCCATTCGCGGTCGACGCCGTGACGGGTGAGCCACGACGCCAGGGCATCCTCCTGGTCGGCCAGCGCCAGCGCGTCCGGCGCCGCCGCCGGGAGCGTGACCTCCAGGCGCAGCTTGTCAAGTTCGGTGAGCTGCCCGGCCGAGACCTGGTGAGCGGCAAGCTGGCCGAGCGATGCCAGCAGCGTCTGGCTCGAGGCCTCCAGGTCGTCGACCGCGCGGACTGCGGCCGCCGCCGGGTTGTTGATCTCATGCGCGAGGCCGGCCGCGAGCGTGCCGAGCGCGACGACCGACTGGCGCTGCCGTGCGGTCGCCTCTATGGACCGCGCGGTGCGGTAGAGCCCCTCGATGAGACGCCCGGCGAGCGGGAACCAGGCCTGCATCCGCTCGCGCAGCACCTCGGCCGGGATCCGGAGCACCCGCCCGCCGGCCGCGCCCCGGCCGGTGGCAAGGTAGGTGCCCTGCTCGTCCCAGGCGCGGAACCCGCCCGCCCAGCGGCCGGGCCGGTCCATCCTCGCGACCACGGTGTCCTCAGCGCCGACGCGGCGGACGAGGTCGATCGAGCCGTCAAGGAGCACCCACCAGAAATCGGCGTGCTCGCCCTCGCGGAACAGCTCAAGGCCCGGCCGGACATGCACCTCGGTGCTGCCCGCCGCCAGCTCGGACAGCTGCTTGTCGGTCATCCCGTCGAACAGGTCGATGCGGCGCAGCTCGGTCAGCCGTGCGTTCATCCCGCCAGTCTGGCCTGCCGCGGATCATAACGCCAGCTCAGCGGCGGCCCGGCGAACTGATCACAAGCCGAGCACGGGCAGGCAGTCCTCGACTCCGACAAGCTCGATGTCGGTGCGCCGCGTCTTTTCCCAGCCGTCACGGGTCAGTTTCCAGCGTGTGAGCATGGCGGCTTCGCCGCGGCGGGTGGCCCAGCAGGTGCCGTTCGGCTCGTACCCGAGCGCCTCGGACACCCGGTTGGAGGCGCGATTGTCCGCAAACGCGTCGCTGGTAGCCTCGCGCGCGGCCAGCCCGGCGAAGGCCAGATGCAAGATCGCCGCGCGCATCTCGGTGCCGATGCCGCGAGCGCAGTATCCCGGCCCGAGCCAGGAGAAGCTGCCGACCGTGCCCAACTCGGCGAACCGCTCGCCGATGAGATCTTGCATCCCGGCCGGCTCGCCGTCGACGATCACCACGAAGTAAAGGCGCCACCAGTCCCGGTCCACATGCGCCCGCCCCGGCCCAGATCCCGCGCATCCACCGCCACTCCCGCTCGGGACCGTCCTCGTACAGCGACATCGGGTCGTCGAACGGCAGCGGCCCCGGTCCGACGACGCCGGCCCGGACCACCGGGATCAGCCGCTCGAGCAGGTCGTCGGTCGCCGCGGCCAGCACCAGCCGAGGCGTCCGTACCTCAAGCCTGAGCGGCGGGTATGAAGATGCCACGAGCGGACCCTACAGGGGAACGCGCCGAAACAGCCTATGGTTTACGGCGCGTCCGCCCTTGCCCCGCTCCGGCGCGCGGAGTAGAACGAAGCCGTGGGAAGACCGGCATGGGTGACGCTCTACTTGCTCGCGATGATAGCCATCGTGGTAGGCGTGGACGTGCTGTTCCTCAGGCACCACTTCTGGCTGCGGCTGATATCGAACGTCGGGATCGTCGCGGTGTTCCTGGTCGTCTATCTGTTGTTCCTGAAGCGCCGGTGAGCGCGTCGGCCGAGATCATCCCGGGCCGTCAGCCCGGCTGGTACACGGTGGTGATGCTGCTCCGGGAACCGGGAACGGGAGTGGGCGCCCATTCGGCAGCCCTGTTGCCTGGGGCGTAGTGCCTGCCGGAGAGGCGCAGGACGATCCTCCCGCCGAGGATGAGCCTGTCCCTGGAGAACACGATGGTTTCCTTATCGGCCGGCACCGGCTTCGGCTGGCCGAATCCCGCTTCCGTCCAGCGCTCTACCTTGGTCCCGTTCGTGCTGCCGAGGTCGGTCACCGCGAGCCGGCGCTTGCCTTGCCCGGCATCCTCGGTCCGGAGCAGCAGGTGACTCCTGCTCACGGCCATGATCGCCGGGTCATCCGCCGTTCCGTACACCTCAAGGTTAACGCCCTTGACCGCGGAACCCCGGCCGACGATCACCGGGCAGTCCGCCTCGACAGGAAACCGCATGATCTCGGCCCGCGACGCTCGGTCCTCGACCACGATGACGTGCAGCGGGCCGCGTGGTCCCAGTTCTCGCAGCGGGCCGTCGCAGCTGGGGCACCGCGCCTCGCCGCCCGCCGTTACCAGGGGCCAGACGAGGAGTTGGTCCTGCCACTGCGCCGCCTGCGGACAAAACGAATTGGCGCATTGCCACCGGGTCTGCAGGATCCTGCGGTGCTGCGGTTTCCTGGAGTCGATCCTGGACCTCAGGAGATCCTTCGCCTCGAACGCCGCCGATACCGTCTGGGGGCTGTGCGGCCTGATGTCGAGCGGCTCGATCCGTACCGTTCCGCGCACGGTCTGCCAGCGGTGGAATCGTCCGGGTTCGTCCTCGATCCAGGGGTGCTCGAGCCGGTGATCAACATAGTGGTCGCGGGTAATGACGTGCAGCCCGCGGTCTCTGGCCATGGAGAGGATCAGCGGATCCGCGGCCGGCCGGATCGCCAGTGCGCCGGACGCCGCGAGTAGCCGCAGTTCACGCACGTCATCCAGGACGCGGACCAGGGAGTCGTCCGCCACGAGTTCGAAGCGCGCGCGCTCGGTGTGAAGTTCGCGCCACGCCGCCATGACAAGCTCAAGCCTGCGCCAGACCGGAGTCCGCCGCCCGACGGGGGAAAGCTCTGCGGACCAGCACACGTTGGAGACGTCGATAACCGCGTCCCACTGGCCCATTGCGGAATGCTATACCGCGACGCCCGTGCTCAGCCTCTGAGCGGATTAAGATCCCACAGCTTCAGCGTGTCGTGGGCGGCGGTGACAAGCAGTCGCCCGTCCGGAGAGAACGAGATAACAACCGCATGATCGTCGAGAGGGGGGGCCGCCGGTCGCAGGGTAGCGGTGTCCCAGAGAACCACCGTGCGGTCGGCGGACCCGACGGCGAAAATGCCGCGCGAGAAGGCCATTGACTCGACCGCGATGACCCGCCCGCTAAATCCCGGCACGGGCTGACCCGTAGCCGTGTCCCACATATGCACAACGTCTCCGACCCAGCGCGGGCCCGTCATCGTGCTTTCACGGCCGACGAGGAGACGCCCGTCAGGGGAGAAAGCAAGTCTTGACACTTCCGCATTAAGCCCGGGCAGCGGGCGGACGGTGGGCTCGGCGCCGTTAATGTCGCACAGAGACGCCGCCGGTCGTCCGAAGGCGCCGTGCACGGAAAAAACGGGATTGCGTCCGGCCACGGCGAGCAGCCGGCTATCAGGCGAGAACGCCATGCATGGCGCCATTCCCGTGTCCACGGCGAATTCCGGGCCATGCGGCGCGCGCGTGACGGCATCCCACAGCTGAACGGCCTTGGACTCCAGGCAGGCGGCGATGAGGCGGCTATCGGGAGAGAAAAGTGCGGCGTTGGCCGAACTGCGCTGGCGTTTGAGCCGGTGGCTCGCGACCGGGCGTGTACTGGTATCGCACAAAGACACGAACCCGCTATCGGTTGCGAGAAAGCGCCCATCGGGCGAGAAGGTTACCTCCCTAGGGGTGGAGCCTTTATACGGAATTCCGATGAGCCGGCGGCTGGCGGCATCCCAGAGACACGTCCGGTCCTTGATAATGGTGACCAGGCGACGTCCGTCAGGAGAAAGCACGACGTCTGGCCAGTACAGGCCGTCATGGCCGTCGATGGCCAGCCGGACCGTCTCTCGGGTTGCGACGTCTACCAGGCGCGAAGCGTTCCTGAATTGCACGCAAGCTATCTGCAGCAAGTACCCGTCGTCAGAAAACCTGACGTCCCTTACGGGTGCGGCGATTTCCTTGATCGGTGGGCCGACCAGGCTCCGTGTGCTGGTATCTATCAGTTGCACCGCGCTTCCGCGGTTGTCGTATATGCCGCCGACACTGCCGGAAACGGCCAGCAGGCGTCCGTCGGGAGAGAAGGCAATACGTGAGATAAAACCGACATCAACTTTCAGTGTCGTGCTGTCGATGGCAACCGCACGAGCCCTTGCGCCGGCCCGAGAGACACGCTTGGCAGAGCCAAGACGGACGAGGAGGTTTTCAAGGCTTGGCCGGCTGCCGGGGTTCTTTTCCAGGCAGCCGGTGATCACGTCGTGCAGTGAACTGGGCAGGCGGTGCAGGTCCGGCGGCTGCAAGAGAATGCGGTTGATCACGGCCGGGTAGGGGGCATCGAAGGGACCGTGGCCGGTGGCGGCGAAGGTCAGCACCGAGCCGAGGGAGAAGACGTCGCTTTCCGGTCCCACGGCACTGCCCTTAACTTCCCGGTGTTACGTTCCCGGATATCCGGTTCCGGCGGCTTGTGTTGCGTGTTGATCACGATGCTGTCGGTGAGGTTGATGATGCTCTGAGCGCAACGAAGCCCCTGGTATG
>JBOHCG010000175.1:0-12816 GCA_050698735.1 Streptosporangiaceae bacterium
GATGCCCTTTCCGGCATCGCCAAGCAGTTCGACCAGGCCTACTGGACCGCGGTCGACGCGGCGCAGCGTTACCCGGATGAGTTCGTCAAGGCGCTGACCGAGGCGGGCTGGCTGGCCGTGCTCATCTCCGAGGAGTACGGCGGCGGCGGCGGGACGATCAGCGACGCCGCCGTGATCATGGAGACGCTCGAGCGCGCCGGATGCTCGACCGGGGCCGCTCACGCGCAGATGTACACGATGGGCACGGTCCTCAGGCATGGCAGCGAGGAGCAGAAGCGCCGGTACCTGCCGGACATCGCGGCGGGCAAGCTCCGGCTGCAGTCGTTCGGCGTCACCGAGCCCGACGCCGGCAGCGACACCACCCGGATCCGGACCTTCGCCCGCCGCGAGGGCGACCACTATGTGGTCAACGGCAGCAAGATCTTCACCTCACGGGTCCAGCACTCCGACCTGATGCTGCTGCTGTGCCGGACCACCCGGTATGAGGACGTGTCGCGCAAGCACGACGGTATGAGCGTGCTGCTCGTCGACCTGCGGAAAGCGATCGACGCCGGCCAGATCGAGGCGCGTCCTATCCGGACCATGGTCAACCACGAGACCAACGAGCTGACCATCCGCGACCTGCGTGTCCCGGCGGAGAACCTGATCGGGCAGGAGGGCAAGGGCTTCCGCTACATCCTGTCCGGCATGAACGCCGAGCGGATACTCGTCTCGTCGGAGTACATCGGCGCCGGGCTCTATTTCATCGACCGCGCGACGGTCTACGCCAACGAGCGTGAGGTCTTCGGCCGGCCAATCGGCAAGAACCAGGGCATCCAGTTCCCGCTCGCCCAGGCGTACGCGAACCTGCAGGCCGCCAGCCTGATGCGGTGGCAGGCCGCCAAGCTGTTCGAAGAGGGCCAGAACCCGGCCTTCGAGGTGAACGCGTGCAAGCTGCTTTCCTCGCAGGCGCTGTGGGCCGCCGCCAACGCGGCCATGGACACCTTCGGCGGCTACGGCGTGGCCGAGGAGTACGGCATCGAGCGGCGGTTCCGCGAGGCACGGCTGCCCACGATCGCCCCGATCAGCAACAACATTGTGCTTGCGCAGATCGCGCACGGCACGCTCGGCCTGCCCAAGTCGTACTAACCACGGAGGACCACCCATGACTTTGCCCGCGCGTCCCGGCGTGGAGATCATCGAGGAAGGCATGCGCGAGGGCATGCAGATCGAAAGCGCTGGCATCAGCGTCGCCGCCAAGGTCGAACTGCTTGACGCGCTGTCGGCGACCGGCCTGCGCCATATCGTGGTCGGATCATTTGTCAGTCCCCGGTGGGTCCCGCAGATGGCGGCGATCGAGGAGATCCTGGCGAAGTTCACGCCGAACCCGGACGTTACCTATACCGCGCTCGCGCTGAACGCCAAGGGTGCCGAGCGCCGCGCCGCGTTCGTGCCGCCGCTGACGCCGCCCGACGGGATCGGGCGGTCGATGGTGCACCTGTGCGACGTGTTCGTGCAGCGCAACACGGCCCGCACGGTCGCCGACGAACTTGCCGCGCTGCCCAGGACCGTCACGGATACGGCCGGAACCGGGGCCAGCGAGGCGACCGTCGCGGTCAACGCCGCCTGGGGATCGAACTGGCTGGGCGAGTTCACGCAGCAGCAGCGCACCGAGTGCATCGAGCGGCAGATGGACGCCTGGTCCGCGGCCGGCATCACCACGACCGGGGTGTACCTCGGGGACCCGATGAGCTGGAACACCCCGCGCGCGGTGCGAGCGCAGGTCCGCGAGATCGTCCGCCGCTGGCCTGAGGTACGCACCATCCACCTGCACCTGCACGACGGCCGCGGCGCGGCGCTGCCCAGCACCTACGCGGCGCTGTGCGAGCTAGACCAGCGGCACAAGCTGATCATCGATTCCGCCATCGGCGGCATGGGCGGCTGCCCGTACTGCGGCAACGGGCGCGCCACCAAGATGATCCCCACCGAAGACCTCGTCCACTTCCTCCAGGGTGAGGGCATCGAGACCGGCATCGACTTGGCCGCCCTGATCGAGGCCGTGCACCTGGCCGAGCGGGTGGTCGGGCACGAGCTGTACGGCCACGTGTCCAAGGCCGGGCCACGGCCGGGCCCTGACGCCCTGTACCCGATGGACATGCCGCTCGTCGAGACCATCGAACAGGCCCAGCATTTCCGGCTCGGCCCGCAGGCCTACGCCGACGCTCCGGCGCCGTGGAAGGCGCCGATCCGCTCGGCGGCGCGGGACGGCGCCCAGGCCGCGATCACGAGGCTGGAGACGGCCCGATGAGCCCGCAAGGGGAGCAGCCCGCCGGCTCGCTGCGGGGCGTTCGGGTCGTCGAGATCGGCACCAGCGTGGCCGCGCCGATGGCCGGCCAGATCCTTGGTGACTTCGGCGCCGAGGTAATCAAGGTGGAGCGGGTGGGCGCGGGAGACGACAGCCGCAGCTGGGCGCCGCCTCGCTGGGATGACCAGAGCGTCACCTTCCTGGCCCTGAACCGGAACAAGAAGTCGCTGGCGCTGGACTACAAGGACCCCCGGGGCCTGCAGGTCTTGCGGGACCTGATCGCCACCGCGGATGTGCTTGTGCACAACCTGCGCCCCGGTGCGCTGGCTGGCGCCGGATTCGGCCCCGGCGAGCTGCGCGGGCTCAACCCGCGGCTGATCAACATCGAGATGACCGGATTCGGCGCGGTGGGCCCGCTGGCGGGGAGCCCCGGCTACGACCCGCTTCTTCAGGCCTACAGCGGGATCGTCAGCATCACCGGCCAGGACGGCGGGCCACCGTCCCGGGTGCCTGTTTCGCTGCTGGACATGGGCACCGGCATGTGGGCGGTGCTGGCCGTGTACGAGGCGCTCCGGCGGCGGGACGCCACCGGCGAGGGCTGCCACATCCAGCTGTCTCTGCTGCAGACCGCGCTGACCTGGCTCAGCACGCCGCTGCTCACCGTGCTGAGCGGCAACCCGGCGCCAGGCAGGCTCGGCTCCGGGCTGGCAGGCGTCGTGCCGTACGGCGCGTACCCGGCCAGCGACGGCTACGTATTCATATCGGCAGGGAACGACGCGGCGTGGGAGAGGCTCTGCCTGGCGCTCGACACGGTGCCGCTGCGCGACCGGGACGGGTTCGGGACCAACGACGGACGAGTCCGCAATCGCGGCACGGTCGATGCCGAGCTCGGCGCGGTAACCCGGGCTCTCGCCACCGCCGAGATCCTGCGCAGGCTCCGCCAGGCCGAGGTGCCGTGCGCGCCGGTGCAGACGCTGGCCGAGGTAGCCGCCGACGAGCAGGTCGCCGCAATCGGCGCGATCTCCCCGTTGCCGCACCCGGGCATTCCGGGGTTCTCGGTGGTCAACCTCCCGGTGACGTTCGACGGTCGCTACCTGCCGCACACAAACGCCCCGCCGGCGCTGGGCGCCGATACCGCCGCCGTGCTCGCCGACCTGGGCCGCACCCCCGCCGAGATCGGCGAACTGGTGCAGGACAATGTCGCCCAGGTCGCGTTCGAGCCCGCGAGCCAGCCGGCGGTCACGCCATGACCGACCAGCATGTGGTGTACGAGGTCGACGACCGCACCGCCTGGATCCGTATCGACCGACCGGAACGGCGCAACGCGATGGCCGTCCAGACCACCGAGGAGCTGATTGCCGCCTTCGTCCGGGCCGGCCAGGATCCGGACATCTGGGCGGTCGTGCTGACCGGTACCGGTGACCGCGCCTTCTGCGCGGGCGGCGACCTCAAGGAGATGGACGAGACTGCGAGGTCCGGCCGGGATATCCCGGTGCCGATGACGGGACTGTACCGCAACTTGTTCGAGGTCATCCTGGAGACGCCGAAGCCGACGATCGCCGCGATCAACGGCGCGGCGCTGGCCGGAGGCTGCGAGCTCATGCTCTCCTGCGACCTGCGGGTGGCGGTGTCCGGGGCGCTGATCGGCCTGCCCGAGGCAAAGCGCGGCATGGGCGCCAACCTCGGCTCGGTCCTGCTGCCCCGGCTGATCCCGCGCGCGATCGCGCTGGAACTGCTGTACACCGCCCGGTCGATCACCGTGGAAGAGGCCCACCAGATCGGCCTGGTCAACCGTGTGGTCAGCCGGCCCGACTTCGACGCCGAGGTGCGCGGGCTCGCCGCGGAGATCACCGCCAACGCGCCGCTCACACTGCGCCGCTACAAGGAAATGGCCGCTAAGGGCTGGGACCTGCCGCTACCGGCAGCTTTGCGGCTCAACGTCGGACCCAATCCTTACCTCAGCGAAGACCGAGTCGAGGGCGTCCGCGCCTTCCTCGAGAAACGCCCGCCCCGCTGGTCCGGCCGGTGACCGCCGGCCGTAACCCGCCACTCCTACCTATCTGGAGCACACGATGAGTTTCCTGGGCAGTGACTGGGAAGGCAAGATCTACCTGAACGGCTGGACCGACGGCAGCGGTGCGCCGATCCAGGTGACCGAGCCCGCGACCGGCGAGCGACTGGGCACCCTCGGCAGCGCCAGCCCGCACGACGTGGCCAATGCGGCCGGACTGGCCGCTGCCGCCCAGGAGTCCTGGCAGGCGGTGCCGCCGTCGGAGCGGGCGGCGATCTTGCGCAAGGCCGGCTCGCTGTGGGAACAGCATGCCGGGGAGATCCACGACTGGATCATCCGCGAGACCGGCGCCATCCCGCCCAAGGCGGCCCTGGAGACCGCGATCGCCGCGCAGGAATGCTACGAGGCCGCCGCGCTGCCCAGCCATCCGATGGGGGATGTGCTGCCAAGCAACGAGCCGAGGTGGAGCTTTGCCCGCCGTCGCCCGGCCGGTGTCGTCAGCGTGATTGCCCCATTCAACTTCCCGCTCATCCTGTCGATCCGCTCAGTCGCTCCCGCGCTCGCCCTGGGTAATGCCGTGCTGCTCAAGCCGGACCCGCGGACCGCGGTATCCGGGGGCGTCACGCTGGTGGAGGTGTTCCGGGCCGTCGGCCTGCCAGACGGCCTGCTCCAGCTGCTGCCCGGCGGACGGGAGACCGGCGAGGCCACGATCACCGCATCGCAGGTCCGGGTGGTGTCGTTCACCGGGTCCACGACCGCCGGCCGCGCGGTCGGTGCCCTGGCCGCCAAGCACCTCAAGCGCGCCCACCTCGAGCTGGGCGGCAACAACGCGTTGATCGTGCTACCCGGCGCCGACCTGACCAAGGCGGTGTCCGCCGGCGCGTTCGGGTCGTTCATGCACCAGGGGCAGATCTGCATGGCCACCGGCCGCCACGTGGTGCACGAAAGCCTGCACGACTCTTACGTAGACGCGCTGGCCGCCACCGCCGACCACCTGCCGGTGGGCAACCCGGCCGCCGCGCAGGTGGCGCTCGGCCCGATCATCGACAAGTCCCAGCTGGACAAAGTCGACGGCATCGTCCAGCAGGCGGTGGACAGCGGGGCGCGGCTGGCCGCCGGCGGCACCTACGAAGGGCTGTTCTACCGGCCCACCGTGCTGGCCGAGGTCCGCCAGGACATGGCCGCGTGGCATGAGGAGATCTTCGGCCCGGTCGCGCCCGTCCTGCCGTTCGGCACCGTCGAGGAGGCAATCAAGATCGCCAGGGACGCCGAGTACGGCCTGTCACTGGGCATCCTGGGCGATGTCGGCCAGGCCATGCAGCTCGCCGACGCCATCCCCAGCGGCATCGTCCACATCAACGAGCAGACGGTGAGCGACGAGGCCAACGCCCCGTTCGGCGGCATCGCGGCCTCGGGCACCGGGTCACGTGCCGGCGGCGCGCTGGCGAACATCGATGCGTTCACCGAAACTCAGTGGCTCACGGTCCGCCCGGACATCGCGCCGTACCCGTTCTGACCGTCAGGTAGCCAGGAGGCCTACCCATGAGCCGCAGACCACTGACCATCGTCGTCGGCGCCGATAACGCCGGATATCCGCTGAAGGAGAGGCTCAAGGCCGTGCTCAAGTCTGACGAGCGCGTCGCGGAGGTCATCGACCTCGGAGTCGATTCGCCCGCCGACGACCTGCCGTATCCGCACATCGGCATCAGCGCGGCCCAGACGGTCCGCTCGGGAGAAGCCGACCGGGCCTTGCTCTGCTGCGGGACCGGGATCGGCGTCGCCATCAGCGCGAACAAGGTCCAGGGGATCCGGGCGACCGTCGCCCATGACTCCTACTCGGTGGAGCGCAGCGTGTTGTCCAACAACGCGCAGGTGCTCTGCTTCGGAGCCAGGGTAATCGCCGCCGAACTGGCCGAGAAGCTCACCAGGGAGTGGCTCACCCATGAGTTCGACGAGCGGTCGGCTTCCGCGGCCAAGGTGGCGCTCATCGACGAGTATGACGCGCCCCGATGACCTCGGCGACGCGAGCGAAGGACGGCGCGCTCATCACCGGCGGAGCCGGGGGGATCGGTTCTGCGATCGCTCGGCGCCTGAAGGCCGACGGGTTCCGGGTCGTCATCACCGACATCGACCGTGAGAAGGGCGCGCGAGTCGCCGATGAGCTGCAGGTCAAGTTCGTCCCCGGTGACTGCGCCAGCGAAGCGGACATGCGCCTGGCGGTGGAGAGCAGCGAGCCGCTCGAGGTGCTCGTCAACAACGTCGGGATCCGCGGCGCCACCGGCTCGGTCTGGCAGATACCGATCGAGGGCTTCCGCCAGACGCTCGAGGTGAACACGGTGTCGCACATCTTCATGTCGCAGCTTGTCGCCCCGGCGATGATCGAGCGACGGTCCGGGGCGATCATCATGATCGCTTCGGGCGCGGCGCGGACCGGGAGCGTCGGCCGGTCACCGTACGGCATTTCGAAATGGGGCCTGCTGGGACTCACCAAATCGCTGGCCAACGAGCTGGCGCCGTGGGGCGTCAGGGCCAACGCCGTGCTTCCCGGAATGGTCGCCGGTGAGCGCTTCGAAGGGAGCATCGCGCTGCACGCCGAGAATGAGGGCATCTCCCAAGAGGAGGCCCTGGACCGGATCATGTCCCGGACCAGGCTGAAACGCTTCATCAATCCGGGCGAGGTGGCGGCGGCGGTCAGCTACCTCGCCAGCGATGACGCCATCGGGATCACCGGCGTCTTCCTCGACGTAAGCGGAGGTTTCGAGTGACAAGCAGCAAGGCGCAAGGCCAGGCGGCCGGCCTCCCGGACGGGATGGCGCCGCTGGAAGCGGCCGGGGTCCGGATACCCAGGATCGGGCTCGGCACATTCAACACCCCTGGCGAACAGGCAGCTGCGCTGGTCCGCCGTGCGCTGGAGGTGGGATACCGGCATATCGACACCGCGATGCGGTACGAGAACGAGCCGGAGGTGGGGCAGGGGGTCCGGGAGAGCACGGTCCCGCGCGGCGAGATATTCATCACCACGAAGTTCCCGCACACGCTGGCAGCGGGGGGCGATGTCGTGGATGCCGCCTGGGCCTCCATCCGGGCTCTGGGCCTGGGCTACGTCGACCTGCTGCTGATGCACTGGCCGAACGCCGAAGTACCCGTCGAGGAGACATTCGAGGCCCTGGCGCCGCTGAAGGCCGACGGGGTCATCCGCGCGGTCGGCATGAGCAACTCGCCGGCCGCGCTGGTCCGCCGGGCGCTAACCGTCACCCCGCTGGCAACGGTCCAAGTGGAACACCATCCCTATCTCCCGCAGGACACGCTGCGCGAACTCGTGACGGCTGAGGGCATGACGCTGACGGCGTACGCCCCGTTCGCCGAGGGGCGGGTCTTCACCGATCCGGTGCTGACCTCGATAGGCGCAAGGTACGGGAAGAACGCCGGGCAGGTCACGCTGTCCTGGCTGCTGCGCAAGCCGCGCACGGTGGTCATCCCCAAGACGTCACGACCCGAGCGGCTGACGTCGAACCTGGACGTCCTCGGCTTCGAGCTCGAAGCCGAGGACGTGCGTCGCATCGACGCCCTCGGCGCGGCCCGGCAGCGCTTCTTCGATCCGCCCTGGCAGAGCTTCGTCTGGGACCAGCGGTGAGCCGGCCGCTGCCCCGATGAACCGGCGCGACCTCACCGTGACCGAGGTGGGCATTGTCGGCGGCGGCCCCGCCGGCCTGATGCTTGCCCACCTGCTTTCGCTATCCGGGATCGACTCCGTGGTCGTCGACAACCGCGCCCGCCGCGAGATAGCGGAGACCGTACGGGCCGGCATTCTCGAGCGCGACAGCGTCCGGCTCCTGGTCGAATCCGGGGTATCGGACCGAGTGCTGACCCAGGGCCACGAACACGCCGGCATCGACCTCCGCTTCGGTGGCGTCAGCCACCGCATCGACTTCCAGGGCCTGGTGGGCGAGTCGGTGTGGCTGTACCCGCAGAACGACGTGTTCACCGACCTGGCCGATGCACGTCAGCGCGATGGCGGCGACGTCCGTTTCGGCATCCGCGATACCAAGGTGGTCGACATCACCACCGATAAGCCCGGCATCTTGTTCACCGATGAGGCAGGAGCCGCGCACGAGATTCGCTGCGGCTTCCTCGTCGGCGCGGACGGGTCTCGCGGCGTCTGCCGGATGCAGGTGCCCGAGTCGAGGCGACGTCACTACTTCCGCGAATACCCGCTCGCCTGGTTCGGCGTCCTGGCCGAGGCGCCGCGCAGCGCCCCCGAGCTCGTCTACACCCATTCCGAGCGAGGGTTCGCGCTGATCAGCCAGCGAACCGAGGTCCTGCAGCGAATGTACTTCCAGTGCGACCCAGACGAGGACGCCGCCGCCTGGTCCCAGGACCGCATCTGGGCCGAGTTCCAGGCCCGGGTGGGCGGCGAGGATGGATTCACCCTCAACGAAGGCCCGGTCGTGGACCAGATGGTCCTCCAGTTCCGCAGCTTCGTCGGCGAGCCCATGCGGTACGGCAACCTGCTGCTGGCTGGCGACGCCGCTCACACGGTGCCCCCGACCGGGGCCAAGGGACTCAATCTGGCCCTGGCCGACGCCCGTGTCCTTGCCGAGGTGCTGGAACGGGCGGTCAGGAACTCCGAGCCGGACGTCCTGGACACCTACGGCCCGCGCGCCCTCGCGCGGGTCTGGAAGGCGCAGCACTTCTCCTACTGGATGACCACGATGCTGCACCGCCTGCCGGACGCCGCGCCCTTCGACACCCGGCGGCAGATAGGGGAACTGGAGTCGGTGGTTTCCTCGACCGCGGGATCTACCTTCCTTGCCGAGGCCTACACCGGATGGCCGGGCCGACGATGACCACGGTGGGCATCCAGGTCTTCCCTGGCGACGGATTCATCAGTCCGGCGGACCTCGGGAGAGCCGTCGAAGACCGCGGTTTTGAGGCCTTGTTCTTCCCCGAGCATCTGCACATGCCGGTCGAGCGGACCATCGATTTCCCCATTCCCATCCCGCTACCCGAAATCTACAAGCGCAACTTCGACCCCTTCCTGGCCTTCGCCGCCATCTCAAGCGTCACAAGCACGCTCACGTTCGGAACCGGGATCAGCCTCGTGGCGCAACGGGACCCGATCCTCCTCGCCAAGACGATCGCCACGCTTGATCACCTGTGCCAGGGCAACTTCGTCCTCGGGGTCGGGGCGGGCTGGAACGTCGAGGAGATGAAGAACCACGGCGTCGACCCAGAAAGCCGGTGGGGCCGGGTCGCCGATCATGTTCAGGCCATGCGGACCATCTGGACGCAAGACGTGGCGACGCATCATGGCCGCTTCGTGAATTTCGACAGGATCTGGTCTTGGCCGAAGCCGTACGGCAACCGGCACGTCCCCGTGCTCATCGGCGGTTCGGCGAGGAACTTCGCGCGGATCCTGCGCTGGGCCGACGGATGGATCCCGGCGCTTGACGGCGACGTCGATATCCTGGTCGCCGAGATCGGGCAGCTACGTACCCTGGCCGCCGACCGCCACGGCGGCATCGAACTCGACATCACCGTAGCGGTCGGGTACGGACGGAACCTGACCGCGCCGGAACTCAAGAAGCTGTGCGCGGCCCGCGTAAAGAGGGTCCTGCTGGCCATCAACCCTGGTTCTTATGCCGAGACGACCGCAGCCCTGGACGAGGCTGCGTCCGTCGCCCGGCAGGCCGGATGGCACCACGAGCGCTTATTTCTTCCTGGCCACGCCGCCGAAGAAGCTGTGGTACACCTCGTCCCGCTTGATCCGACCGGTTACCGCGGGACGCCACTCCACCAGTGACACCAGCCCAGGTTCGAGCAGCTCCCAGTCGCCGAACCAGCTGAGGATCTCCTTGTCCTCGCGCCAGCGTCCCGTGCCCAAGGTCCCGCTGAGCAGCTTCTCCCCCTCGACGGTCGCGGCGCGGAGCTCGGGCAGCTCTGGGCCAGGCATTCGGAAGCTGGAGATGGCCAGGTAGCTCTCCGGGGGCATGGCGTCGCGCAGCTGGGCCGCGATCCGGGCCGGGTCCTCGTGATCCTCGATGTGGTGCAAGATCGCGATCAGCAGCAGGCCGACCGGCCTGCCGAAGTCGATCAGCGCCCGGACGGCGGGATCGGCCAGGATCTCCGCGGGCCTGCGGACATCGCCGATGATGATCTCGGTGGTCCCGCTGCTGGCCAGCAGCGCCTTGCTGTGCGTGTAGACCACCGGGTCGATATCGATGTGCACGACGTGGACCGCCGGGTCGATCTCGTGCGCGACCTCGCTCACGTTGCCCTGGGTGGGCAGCCCGGAACCGATGTCAAGCAGCTGGGTGAGGCCTGCCTCTGCCACCAGGTAGCGCACCACCCGGCGCAGGAAGGCCCGGTTGGCCTTGGCCGCGAGCGGCGCCTTGGGCGCCAGCCGCATGGCGGCGTCCACGAATTCCCTGTCGGCGGCGAAGTTGTCTTTGCCGGAATAATGGATATCAATGCAGGTCATAGATCCGCAGGGTAGGCTAGAGTCAGGCAAAAGTCAGGAATGCGAGATGCCGCACAGAACCAGCACAGTCCAGAATACCCTCATGCAGGCCACCATCTTCAAGAAGTGCGACCGCACCAACCACAAGCCCGACAGCAACAAGGGATGCGCCGCCGGGACCTGCCAGCACACATGCGAGCCCGGCCACGTCCAGGCCTGCGCCCACAAGTGGACCGTGCGGTACTCGGTCAACTCCCGGCAGCGCGAGCAGTCATTCGGCACGCTGACCGACGCCCAGACATTCCAGCTCACCCTGTCCACCGGCAAGCAGACCCAGGGCGCGATGTTCACCGACCCGCGCGCCGGGATCGTCGCGTTCCTGCCGCTGTGCGACGCCTACGTCGAGGGGATGGCCAAGGCCAACGCCAACAGCAAGGGCACCTACCGCAGCAACTTCGCCAACCCGGCCGTCCGCAAGTTGCTGGAGGGCAGGAGCGTGCTGGACGTCGCGCGGATGGACGCCGACGTCAAGGCCCTGCTGAACACGACCCTGGGCGGCTACAGCGACGATTACCGGGGCAACATCCGCCGTATCATCACCGGCACCCTAGATGAGTGCGTCCGAAGGGGAGTCATCCCCCGGCACACCCTCAGCGGCATCGAGCTGGCCCCCCGCATCGTGACGGCCGAGCAGTACGAGCAGCAGAACAAGGGCATGGTGGCCGTGTCCGATGGCACGGTGCGGATGCTCGCCGAGGGGATCACGGCGGCCGGCCATGACAGGACCGGCCGCAAGCGGACCCGCGTCATGCCGGGCGTGGGCATCGCGGCCTGGCTCCAGCGCACGATGGGCCTGCGGATCAGGGAGGCCCTGGGCGTGCGCAAGTCCGATTTCCGGCAGCGCGCGGACGGGACCCGCTACCTGCATCTGTGCTGGCAGGCCAGCGAGAACGGCCGGGAACTGGAGCCGCTCAAGCACCGCAAGGCCGGCGACTTCCGGGACGTGCCCGTGCCCGACATGATCTGGGACATGGTCCGGCAGATGCCGGACGGCCCGCTGTGCCCGGGCCCGAACGGCACCCCGTACATGCCCTACAGCACGGCAGGGAACCGGTTCGGCCGGATGCTGGATTACCTCGGCATCAGCGGCGTGCACACCCACAGCCTGCGCCACCAGTTCGCCAGCGAGGCCCTCGACGCCAGCCCGCGCGAGCTCGCGAACGTCTCCCAGGTTCTAGGGCATGACAGCATCGAGACCACGCTGCGGTTCTACATCCACGCCAGCGCCAACGCCGAACAGCGGATCGGCGCGATGATGAACGCCCGATGGACCAGCAAGCCCGGCCCGGCCAGCAACCGGGCCTAGCCAGCGCCGCCGGCGCGGCATAAGGCGGACATCGTGCCGCGCCTGCTGTGAGAACGACCCGGACACGCCGAAGGGGCGCCCTCAAGGTGCGAAGGTGCCCCTAGACGCTTGGCTCTGGACTGGTTAACGAGCGCTTGACCCGGTCAGCGAACCGCCGCCATGCGTCGTGAGAGAACCGAAGCACAGGGCCGTCACCGTGGTTCTTGGTGTCGCGCACCAGCACGCGGTTGGCATGGTCGGCCACCTCGACGCAGTTACCGCCGTTGCCGCTGTACCGGCTCTTACGCCAGTTGTCTATTGCTTCCATTTCTCGTTCGCCACTTCCATGATCCGATCGTGAGACAGGCCGTACGGCAGGGCATGACGCCGTACCCGCTCGAAGACTATCGTCGCACGCCGGACAAGCTCTCTTGATTCGGTGGTGTGACCCTCTGGTACGGCGTCCGTGTGCAGTGCATCAGGCGAACCGTCACCGCTGGCGAGGCTGATGTCACCCGACAGGCCGGCATTGGCTCCGACGCTGGCAGGCACTATGAGTATCTGAACATTGGGCCGCTCGGCTAGCTCGGCTAGATGAACCAGCGCGTCATACATGACCTCTGGTGACCCGACGAGACGGTGAAGAACCATCTCATCTAGCACGGCTAGCACCTCGGGAGCGTCCGCACGGTCAAGGATCGCTTGCCGTTCCTGCG
>JBOHCG010000176.1:0-12803 GCA_050698735.1 Streptosporangiaceae bacterium
GCGGGATTCATGTCGATGCCACCGCCGGGAAGGCGGTGCGCGTGGACGGGACTGGGCAGCACGCCCATGAGCTCATACGCCTCGTTCAGGCCGATGTCGTCCGGCGGCTGGTCGAAGTAGTACCAGCTCGCGTCGCAGACGCCGTAGATATCCGGCCACCAGCGGCGACATCATCCCCGCAGACGGCACCCTCACCATCCGCCTCGACCCGCTATCCGCACCCCGCCGCACCCGCGCCCTGGCCGGCCTGTGCGACGAGCTCAACACCACCAAGACGCGCTACCCCCGCACTAAGCTCACCCTGCGATACATGGTCAAAGAACACCAGAGCATTACATGATCTTTTGCGCTCATTAGGAGTCCTGAGCCTGCAGCTCGTCACGGGAATGGTGTCCAGTTGGTTGACCAGATACGAACCGCTACTGATAACGCCGGATCCCATGGCCGAGTATCCGGCCGGAAAGTCTGAGATTGGCAGCAGCGCGGCCGCAAGCTGCGTCCCGGTCAACTGCGCGGGCGCGGGCGCCGGTGTCGTTGCTCGCGCTGGTGTGGGTGCTGGTGGCCGTGCCGCGTACCCGGTAGGCCTGGCCACGATGACAGCCGGCGATGCCGGCTATCACCACGCCGGCCATGATCGCGGCCTTGGCGGCGCTGATGTGCCCGTGCGGGAGACGGCGGCGCAGCCGGACCCGGTACACCGAGCTGCCCTGCGCGGCGGCCGGCCCGCCCGAGGGCCACAGCGCGGCCAGCAGCAGCGCCGCCACGGCCAGCCCGGACCGGCCGCGGTCCTCCCAGCCCGGCCCGTACGCGCCCCCGGCGACCGCCCGCAGGTCGGCGACCAGCGCGGCCCCATCGACCGGGCGGCTCGACCACCCCGGCAAGGCAGCGGCCATGCAAGCACGACTGGACGAGGCCCGGCGACGCGGGAGAACTATCTGCATTCCAGCCGAGGTTGTCGCACAAGCATGGCGCAGTACCCGCCAGGCCCGTCTCGCCCGGCTGCTCAGGTCTTCCGGCATCGACATCGCGGTCATGACACTGAGCGTGGCGCGGAGCATCGGGTTGATCTGCGCGGATACTAACCATCACGACATTGTTGACGTACACGTTGTGCTCTGCGCCCGGCAGCGTCATCACACCATCGTCACCAGCGATCCCCACGACATCGCCCGGGTCGACCCGACAGTGCCACGAATTCTTGTCTAACTCAAACAGGCGAGTTGCGATGGCGCGCCTGGCCATCGGGCGGGCCTGGACCGGGAGCAGGCGCTGCGGCTGTCCGCCAAGTACGGCGGCCGCCCCGACGATCCGGCCAAGGACGACCCGCTGGACGTGGCGCTGTAGCAGGGCGCTGAGCCCGGGCATCCCGCCTGGGATTCACCCTGGGGGCAGGGGCGGCCAGGCTGGCACGCCGAGTGCGCCGCGATGGCCTTGTCGGTGTTCGGCGTCGGGGTCGACGTGCACGCGGGCGGCAAGGACCTGCGTTTCCCGCACCACGCCTACCACGCGGCGATGGCCGAGACTTTCACCGGCGTCCACCCGTACGCCCGCGTCTGGCTGCACGCCGGGACCGTCACGGTCGACGGCGCCAAGATGGCCAAATCATCCGGCAATCTGGTGCTGGTCAGCGACCTGCTCGCCGCGTATCCGGCGGCGGCGATCCGGCTGATGATCCTGGACCGCCCCTGGGGTCAGGACTAGGATTTACCGGCCCAGCCTGGCTGACGCGGCGGCGGCCCGGCTGGAACGCCTGTTCGGCGCGGCGGGCCGGGCCGGCACGGGCGACCCGGCGGCAGCCGACGAGATCGGCCGCCTGCTGGCCACCGACCTGAACGTCCCGGCGGCCGTCGACCTGGCCATCGAGGCTGGCGGACCGCCGACCCGGGTGCTCGCCACGGTACTCGGCCTCAGCTGAGCCGGCGCCAGGATGGCTGCGGCTTAGCTGGTTCCGCCGACAAGCTCGAAGCCGGCGCCCAGGTCCTTGGCGGACCAGCGGGCGACGTAGGAGAACCGGTCGGCGCGTACCAGGCCGTGCCGCCATTCCACCGGCGTGGTCTGCCAGGTGGCGAGCCGTTCGATGGCCAGCGCCGGCGTCCGGGCGGACAGGCCGAGCAGCCCGCGCTGCTCCGGGTCGGGAATGACGGGCCGGATCCGCTCCCAGCCCGCGTCCGGCCAGACTCCGCAGCGGACGTGCAGCTCCCGGTAAAGCGCCGTCCGGGTGAAGTCCACATCCAGCAGCGGCCGGGCCAGCGCGGCGGGCAGCCACGAGCAGTCCAGCACGATCGGGACATCACCGGCCAGGCGCAGCCGCTCCAAGTAGACCAGCGGCTCACCCGGGGACCGGCCGAGGACCTTGGCCGCTTCCTCGTCGTGGCGCTCCTCCAGCCGTCGGACGATGCTTCGCTGGACGAAGCCCTGCTCCTCGACGGAGCGGAACAGGCTGTACAGGGCGCCGAGCGGCTGCTCGATCACCGGTTCCCGGACGAAGGTCCCCCGGCCCCGGCCGCGATCCACCACACCCTCGGCCTGCAGCCGGCGGACGGCCTCCCGCACGGTGTGACGGCTGACGCCGTACTGCCTGGTCAGCTCGTCGTCGCCGGGAAGGCGCAGGCCGAACTCGCTGCTAGCGAGCCTGCGGCGCAGGTCACCGAGCACCTGTGCCCACAGCGGCAGGGCGCTGTCCCGGTCAATGATCACGCCCTCAGTATGGGGTGCCGGCCGGAATCAATGAAAGGGCGCCCGGTCATTGACACCCGGTGTCCCGCCGACCTTAAATGTACGTACATTCGGAGTTTTCCTGCGGACCCAGCGGAGGTCCCATGTCTTCCCAGAACTCGCATCACAAGATCGTGATCGCCGACGGCGGCAGCGCCGGGATCTCGGTGGTTAGGTGCAGATCGACAAGGCAACGATGCGGCATACCCGCTATCCGAACGTGTTCAGCCTGGGTAACGCCGTATCCTCGCCGAACTCCAAGACCGGCGCGGTGATCAGGAAGCAGGCACCCGTCGTGGTGAAGAACCTGCAGGCGATCATGGCCGGGCGCGAGCTTCCGCTACTTACGACGGCTATGCCTCGTCCCCGCTGACCAGAGGGGACACCCGCCGATGCATGAGGTCGTGACCATCGAGACGTCCGGGCTTGTCGAACAGGATCAGGAAGTGGTCAAAGGAGGCAGCAAGGGGGTTCTAAGCATACGATCCGCCTGGGCCGATCGGGCGGCTGTGTTCAGTGATTCCACAGAACGAAAACGTTCCGCAGTGCCACCGAAGGCACGGCGGGTAACCGGAACCTGGGAATTAGTCCGGCCCGGGAGGGGAGTACTACCATGAGCGCACCTGCCATCGATCCGACGTTTTACCGGAGTGCCGCGGAGGCGGCGGCGGCCCCGCCCGAGGAATTGGCTTATGTGGCCGCTTTGGACCGGGGCGGCACGCTAGGTGACGCGATGGCCGTCGTCGATGTCAACCCCGCGTCGCCCAGTCACGGGCGTGTGGTCGGCTGGACGGATATTCCGGGACGCGGCCACGAGGTTCACCACTTCGGGTGGAACGCGTGCAGCAGCGCGCTGAAGCACGAGGGCCATGACATAAGCGGCCTGGCACGCCGCTACCTGCTCGTGCCGGGGATACGGTCGTCGTTTATCCACGTGCTGGATACCGGGCCGGATCCCCGCAACCCGGTCCTGGTCAAGACAATCGACGGCAAAGAGCTGTCGGCTAAAGCCGGCTATTCGCGCCCGCATACCCTGCACTGCGGGCCAGATGGCATCTTCCTCACCTGCCTAGGCGGTCCTGAGGGCAATGAGGACGGACCGGCAGGGATCGCGTTGCTGGACCACCAGACCTTCGACATCCTGCGGGCCTGGGAAACCGATCGCGGTCCGCAGCGGCTAGCCTACGACGCATGGTGGCACCTTAACTCCAATGTGCTGATCTCCAGCGAGTGGGGCAGTCCGTCGATGATCGAGAACGGCGTCGTCCCCGAACTGCTGCTCGGGCAGAAGTACGGTCACGCTCTCCATTTCTGGGACCTCGCGGCTGGGCGCCACGTCCAGCGCATCGACCTCGGAGCCCAGCATCAGATGGCGCTGGAAGTCCGCCCGTCCCACGACCCGGAGGCGACCTGGGGCTTCGTCGGGGTCGTGATCTCCACTGAGGATCTGTCCGGTTCGATATGGCGCTGGTTCCGCGACGGCGATCAATGGCAGGCCGAAAAAGTCATTACGATCCCGGCCGAGCCCGCCGACCCGGATCTGCTGCCGCCGCTGCTCCAGCCGTTCGGAGCAGTACCGCCGATCATCACCGACATCGACCTGTCGGTCGACGACCGGTTCCTGTACGTCTCCTGCTGGGCGACGGGCGAGCTGAAGCAATTCGACGTCACCGATCCGGCCCGCCCGAGGGAAACCGGGTCCGTGCGGCTCGGCGGCATCGTTAACCGGGCATCGCACCCGGCCGCTCCCGGTGTTCCGCTCTCCGGCGGCCCGCAGATGGTGGAGGTCAGCCGCGACGGTCGCCGCGTCTACTTCACCAACTCGCTATACGGCGCCTGGGACGATCAGTTCTACCCGGACGGAGTGGGTGCCTGGATGGTCAAGCTCGACGCGGATCCGGCCGGCGGCCTAAGCATTGACGAGAACTTCTTCCCGCACGGCGAGGATTTCCGTGGTCGGCGCACGCACCAGGTCCGCCTCCAGGGCGGTGACGCATCCTCAGACTCGTACTGCTACCGCTGACGACAGGCAGCTCCCGTATACGTTCGTGGCCGCGGACGCGCTGGTGCTGAAGATCCGCGAGGGCGGCCGGGTCGTCAACGTCCACGCGCTCCTCGCGACCGGCGTGAACGCGGACGGGCACCGGGAGATCCTCGGATTGCAGGTCACCTCGGCCGAGGACGGGGCGGGCGGGCGGGCGGGCTGGGGTTCTTCCGGGACCTGACGGGCCGCGGCCTGTCCGGCGTCGCCCTGGTCACCTCCGACGCGCACAACGGGCTAGTCGCCGCGATCGGCGCGACGCTGCCCGGCGCGGCCTGTTCGGCGCCGCGGAGCGGGCCGGGCGAGCGGCGCGGCGGCGCGGCGGCGCGGCGGCGGAGGGTGAGATTGGCCGCCTTCTTGCCACCGACCTGAACGTCCCGGCGGCCATGGACCTGGCCATCGACGCCGGGGGCCCGCCGGCCCGGATGCTCGCCACGGTACTCGGCCTCAGCTGACCAGGCGCAAGGCCGCAGCCGGTTAGCTGCTTCCGTTGACGGGCTCGAAACCGGCGCCCAGGTCCTTGGCGGACCAGCGGGCGAAGTAGGAGAACCGGTCGGCGCGTACCAGGCCGTGCCGCCCATTCCACCGGCGTGGTCTGCCAGGTGGCCAGCCGCTCGATGGCCAGCGCGGGAGTCCGGGCGGGCAGGCCAAGCAACCCGCGGTAGATCAGCGGCTCGCCCGCGGACCGGCCGAGGACCGCTGCTGCCTCCTCATCGCGGCGCTCCTCGAGGCGCCAGACGATGCTGCGCTGGACGAACCCCTGTTCCTCGACGGAGCGGAACACGCTGTACAGGGCGCCGAGCGGCTGCTCGATCACCGGGGTCCCGGACGAAGATCCCGCGACCCCGGCCGCGATCCACCACACCCTCGGCCTGCAGGCGGCGGCGGCCTCCCGCACGGTGTGGCGGCTGACGCCGTACTCGGCGGTCAGCTCGTCATCGCCGGGAAAGCGCAGCCGGAACTCGCCATTGGCGAGCCTGCGGCGCAGGTCGCCGAGCACCTGTGCCCACAGCGCAGGGCGCTGTCCCGGTCGATGATCACGCCTCAGTGTGGGGTGCCGGCCGGAATCAATGAAAGGGCGCCCGGTCATTGACACCCGGTGTCCCGCCAACCTTAAATGTACGTACATTCGGAGTTTTCCTGCGGACCCAGCGGAGGTCCCATGTCTTCCCAGAACTCGCATCACAAGATCGTGATCGTCGGCGGCGGCAGCGCCGGGATCTCCGTGGCCGCGCGGCTGCTGAACGCGGGAGAGAAGGATGTCGCGGTCATTGATCCGGCGGAGGTGCATTACTATCAGCCGCTGTGGACCCTGGTCGGCGGTGGCCGGGCACCCGTCGGTGAGTCGGCCCGCGCCCAGGTCGCCGTCATGCCGCGGGGCGCGACGTGGATCAAGGAAGCCGCCACCGACATCGACCCGGGCGACCCGAACGTGTTCAGCCTGGGCGACGCCGGATCCTCGCCAAACTCCAAGACCGGCGCGGCGATCAGGAAACAGGCACCCGTCGTGGTGGCGAACCTGCAGGCGGTCATGGCCGGGCGCGAGTCTTCCGCTACTTACGACGGCTATGCTTCGTGTCCGCTGACCACCTCGCGGAACCGGATGCTGCTCGCGGAGTTCGACTACACGATGAAGCCGCACCCGACGATCCCGCTGATCAACACCCAGAAAGAGCGCTACGACATGTGGCTCCTCAAGCGGTACGGCCTGCCGTTCCTGTACTGGAACCTCATGCTCAAGGGCCGGGCCTGAGCCGTCACCGCAGACCAGAAGGAGAAGCCCGCCGATGCATGAGGTCGTGACCATCGAGACGTCCGGACTAGGCGATCGCAGCTACCTGATCCACGACGGCGAGGCTGCCGTGGTGGTCGACCCGCAGCGCGACATCGACCGGGTCCTGCACGCCGCGCAGGCGGCGGGCGTGCGGGTCACCCACGTGCTCGAGACCCACATCCACAACGACTACGTGACCGGCGGCCTGACGCTGGCCCGGGCGGTCGGCGCGGCCTACGTCGTGGCCGCCGACGACGACGTGGACTTCAGCCGGACGCCGGTGGGCGACGGCGACCAGATCACCGCGGGGAGCCTGACGCTGACGGCGGTGGCTACGCCTGGGCACACGCCCGGTCACCTGTCCTACGTGCTCAGCGACGGCACGAGCGGCCAGGTGGCGGTATTCAGCGGCGGCTCGATGCTGTTCGGCGCGGTCGGCCGCACCGACCTGATCAGCGCGGACCAGACCGAGCCGCTGACCCGCGCCCAGTACCGCTCGGTGCGGCGGCTGGCCGGCGAGCTGCCGGACCAGGTGGCGGTGTACCCGACGCACGGATTCGGGAGCTTCTGCTCGGCGACTCCCACCAGCGGCACCTCCTCCACCATCGGCACCGAACGGCGGGTCAACCTCGCGCTGACCAGCGAGGAGGACGCGTTCGTGAAGGACCTGATCGCCGGCCTGAACGCGTACCCGCGGTACTACGCGCACATGGGTGCGGCCAACCGGCACGGCCCGGCCGCCCCTGACCTGACCGCCCCGCGTGCCGCCGACGCCGGCGAGCTGCGGCGGCGCATCGAGGCCGGCGAATGGGTAGTGGACCTGCGCCAGCGGCGCGCGTTCGCCGCCAGCCACCTCACCGGGACCGTCTCGGTCGAGCTGGGTGACCCGTTCGCCACCTACCTCGGGTGGACCATGCCGTGGGACACGCCGCTGACCCTGATCGGCGATCGTACGGACCAGGTGGCCCACGCCCAGCGTCAGCTAGCCCGGATCGGCATCGACCGCCTGGCGGCCGCCGCGACCGGCGACCCGGGCGACCTGGCAGGCGGCCGCCTGTCAAGCTACGGTGTCTCGGATTTCAAGGGCCTGGCGGCCGGCTGGGGATACGACGGGCAGGTCGTGCTCGACGTGCGGCGGCCGGACGAGTGGCGGGCGGGGCATCTGGCGGACGCGACGCATATCCCGTTCTGGGAACTTGAGGAGCGGGTCGGCGAGGTTCCGGCGGGCGAGGTATGGGTGCACTGCGCCAGCGGTTTCCGCGCCGCGATCGGCGCGTCCCTGCTGGACCGGGCCGGCCGCCGGGTGGTGCACATCGACGATGACTGGGGTCGTGCGGCGCAGCTCGGATTGCCAGTTGCCACCGGGAACTGAGCCGGGATGCCCGACAGCAGTACGACGCCCGACAGTGGGATGACGCTTGACGACCTGCTGCAGCGCTGGGTGAAGGTGGTTGACCAGGATAAGTGCATCGGGTGTCATGCGTGCACGACGGCGTGCAAGAGCGAGAACGAGGTGCCGCTGGGGGTCACGAGGACGTATGTGAAGTCGGTGGAGGTGGGCACGTTCCCGCTGGTCCGCCGCGCGTTCCAGGTGACCAGGTGCAATCAGTGCGCGGACGCGCCGTGTACTGCGGCGTGCCCGACTCAGGCGATGTACCGGCGGCCGGACGGGATCGTGGATTTCGACAAGTCCATCTGCATCGGCTGCAAGGCGTGTATCGCGGCGTGCCCGTATGACGCGATCTTCATCAACCCGGAAGACAACTCAGCGGAGAAGTGCAACATGTGCGCGCACCGGCTCGATGTCGGCCTTGAGCCGGCCTGCGTGACGGTCTGCCCGACCGAGGCGATCCTGGTCGGGGACCTGAACGACCCGGAATCCAAGGTCGCCAAGATCGTCAAGCGCGGGCCGGTCACGGTCCGGCGGCCGGAGAAGGGTACCCGGCCCGGCCTGTTCTATAAGGGCGCGGATCAGGCGACCCTGGATCCGCTGGCGGCGCGGCGCCCGGACGGCGGGCTGTTCGCCTGGGCCACCCAGGGCGGCGGCCGCGACGCGCAGCACGTCACCTCGGGCCATCCCGGGCGGCCGGGTTCGAGCGCCGAGGCGCTGCTGTGCTACGACGTTCCGCACCATGCGCCGTGGGGCTGGCGGGTCAGCCTGTACACCTGGACCAAGGGCCTGGCCGCCGGCGGGCTGCTGGTCCCGCTGATCCTGATCCTGGCCGGGCGGCTGTCCTGGGCCAGCCCGCTGGCCCGGTGGGCAGCGCCGGTCCTGGCGCTGGCGTTCCTGGGCGTCACCGGGGTGCTGCTGATCTGGGACCTGCGTCACCCCGGGCGGTTCTACCTGATCTTCACCCGGCATCACTGGCGCAGCTGGCTGGTCCGCGGGTCGTTCATCATCGGCGGGTACGGCGGCGCGGCCGGGCTCTACTTCATCGGGTCGCTGGCGGGCTCGGTGCCGCTGCGCCAGGTCGCCGCGGTGTTCGCCATCCCGCTCGCGCTGGCGACGGCATGTTACACCGCGTACCTGTTCGCCCAGGCCAGGGCCAGGGACCTGTGGCAGAGCCCGCTGCTGGCCCCGCACCTGGCGGTCCAGGCGGTGCTGGCCGGCGCCGCCGCGATCCTGCCGTTCGCGGTGTGGCTCGGGCCGGCGTCCGCGGTGACGGGCACCGAGGTGCTGCTGGCCGCCGCGGCCGCCGCGCACGTGTCCCTGGTCGGCGGGGAGATCACCGTCACCCATCCCACCGAGCACGCTCACCTCGCCACCACGGAGATGATCCGCGGCCGGTACGCCCGGTTTTTCTGGCCGGGCCTGGCCGCGGTCGCGATCGCGGTCACTGCGCCGTGGATCGGGGTGGCCGCCGTCCCGCTTGCCCTGCTCGGGCTGCTGGCTCACGAGCACGCCTACGTGCAGGCCGGCCAGTCCGTCCCGCTCGCCTGAAAGGAGCTGAGGTGTCCCGTTCCGCGGATCTTCCCGGTGACAGTGCGCCGGACCTGGACGCGCCGGACCTGGATGCGCTGGGGGAGCGGGTCTCCGCGGCGCGGGCGGCCGTCGAGGCGCGGGGCGAGACGTTCTACCCGGGCGCGAGCCGGGTGCACCTGGCGGCGTTCCCGCCGAGGGAACGGTGGGATGACTGGGTGGAGTTGTCCTCGCGGGCGTGGCCGGCCCGGGAGGAGCGGCATTACATGCTGGTGCCTACCACGTGTTTCAACTGCGAGTCGGCGTGCGGGCTGCTGGCCTACGTCGACCGGGGCACCCGGCAGGTCCGCAAGTTCGAGGGCAACCCGGAGCACCCGGGGTCGCGGGGCCGTAACTGCGCCAAGGGCCCGGCCACCCTCAACCAGGTCACCGACCCGGACCGGGTGCTGTACCCGATGAAACGCGCGGGCCGGCGCGGGGAGGGCAGGTGGGAGCGGGTCAGCTGGGACGAGGCGCTGGATGCCGTCGCGGCGCGGATCCGCAAGGCCCTCACGGAGAACAGGCAGAACGAGATCATGGTGCACCTGGGCCGGCCGGGGGAGGACGGCTACACCGAGCGGGTGCTGGCCAGCTGGGGGGTCGATGGTCATAACTCGCATACCAACGTGTGCTCCAGCGGCGGCCGGGCCGGGTTCCAGTTCTGGATGGGCATCGACCGGCCCAGCCCGGACTACGCGCACGCCACGGTCATCTACCTGATCAGCGCTCACCTGGAAACCGGGCATTACTTCAACCCGCACGCCCAGCGGATCACCCAGGCCCGGGAGAACGGCGCGAAGGTGATCGTGCTCGATACCCGGCTGTCGAACACCGCGACGCACGCGGACTACTGGCTGTCCCCGCAGCCGGGCAGCGAGGCGGCGATCAACCTGGCCATCGCCCGCCACCTGATCACCACCGGCCGGTACGACGCCGAGTTCGTCCGCCGCTGGTGGAACTGGGAGCAGTATCTCGCCGAGTGCCGCCCCGGCCTGCCGGTCACGTTCGAGGCGTTCCAGGAAGTCCTGGCCGGGCTGTACGACGGGTTCACGTTCGAGTTCGCGGCGGCCGAGTCCGGGATCGACGCGGCCGTGCTCGCCGAGGTCGCCGGGGTCGTGGCGGCGGCCGGGACGCGGTTCTCGTGTCATTCGTGGCGGTCGGCGGCGGCGGGGAACCTGGGCGGCTGGCAGGTGTCGCGGACCCTGTTCCTCATCTCCGCGCTGCTCGGCGCGGTCGCGACCGAGGGCGGCACGTTCCCGAACGCCTGGAACAAGTTCGTGCCGCGGCCGATCCACACCCCGCCGCATCCGGGGGTGTGGCAGGACCTGTCGTGGCCGGCGGAGTTCCCGCTGGCGCAGAACGAGCTGAGCTTCCTGCTCCCGCATTTCCTCAAGGACGGCCGGGGCACGCTGGACACCTACTTCACCCGGGTCTACAACCCGGTGTGGACCAACCCGGACGGGCTGTCCTGGATGGAGGTCCTCACCGACCCCGGGAAGGTCGGCTGCCACGTCGCGCTGACCCCGACCTGGAACGAGTCCGCGTACTTCGCCGACTACGTGCTGCCGATGGGGCACGGCAGCGAGCGGCACGACACGCACTCCTACGAGCAGTACGACGGCCAGTGGATCGGGTTCCGGCAGCCGGTCCTGCGCGCGGCCCGGGAGCGGCTCGGCGAGGACATCACCGATACCCGGCAGGTCAACCCGGGACAGGTCTGGGAAGAGAACGAGTGGTGGATCGAGCTGTCCTGGCGGATCGACCCGGACGGGTCGATGGGCATCAGGCAGTACCACGAGTCCCGGGCCCGGCCGGGGGAGAAGCTCACCGTCGATGAGTACTACGGGTGGATGTTCGAGAACTCGGTGCCCGGCCTGCCCGGGCGGGCCGCGGCCGAGGGCCTGACGCCGCTGGCGTGGATGCGCCGCTACGGCGCCTTCGAGATCAGCCAGGGCCAGGGCGGCCTGCACGAGCTCGAGGTACCGGCCGGTCAGCTGCGTGACGTGGCCACCGGCCCGGCCGGGCAGGTGTACACCGCCGCACCCGCGCCCGCCGCCGCCAACATCGTCCCGATGGGGGCGCCGGATCCCGACCGCCAGGGCCGCCGCCAGGCCGGCGTGCTGGTCGACGGGGTCGTCAGGCGCGGGTTCCCGACGCCGTCCGGGCGGCTGGAATTCTGGTCCTCGACGCTGGCGGCCTGGGGCTGGCCCGAGCACGCGCTGCCCGGCTATATCCGCAGTCACGTGCACCCGTCCGCGCTGGCCCCCGGGCAGCTGGTGCTGCTGTCCACGTTCCGGCTGCCGACCCAGATCCACACCCGGTCGGCCAACAGCAAATGGCTGGACGAGCTGTCGCACACCAACCCGGTATGGATCAACCCGGCCGACGCCGCGAGGCTGCAGATCAAGCGGACCGGTGACCTGATCCGGGTCGAGACCGAGATCGGCTACTTCGTGGCCAGGGCCTGGATCACCGAGGGCATCCGGCCCGGTGTGGTCGCCTGCTCTCATCACATGGGCCGCTGGAAGCTCACCGGCCACAGCCAGGCCAGCGGCGGGATGATGGCCACGGTGGACCTGGATCACGGACCGGACGGCTGGGCGATGCACGTGTCGGACCGGGTGAAGCCGTACCGTTCAGCCGACGCCGATACCGCCCGGATCTGGTGGTCGGACACCGGCGTCCACCAGAACCTGACCTTCCCCGTCCATCCCGATCCCATCTCCGGCATGCACTGCTGGCACCAGGCCGTCCGGGTCCGCCCGGCCGAGCCAGGCGACTGCCACGGCGACATCGCGGCCGACACCGCCAAGGCACGGGCCGCGTACCGCGACTGGATGACGCGCACCCGCCCGGCCGGTCACGTCTCCCCGGACGGCACCCGCCGCCCCCGCTGGCTGATGCGCCCCCTCAAGCCCGCCCCGGCCGCCTTCGCCCTGCCCACCGGAAGCTCGCCCGACGGCCCCGCCACGGGACCTGCCGAAAGCTCATCCAGTGGACCCGCCACATGAGCGCGCAGCGGCGCGAACTCCTGCGGGCGCTCGGCGCCTTCGCCGACAATCCCGCTGACGCACAGACCGCCGCGACCGCCCTCGGGGTCGTCCCGCCCAGCCGGGCCGAGCACACCGACGCGTTCGTCCTGAACTGCCCGCCCTACGCCTCGATCTACCTCGGACCCGACGGCGCGCTCGGCGGCGAGGGCGCCGACAGGGCCGCCGGATTCTGGCGGGCCATCGGGATCACCCCGCCCGCCGAGCCCGACCACCTGACCGCGCTGCTCGGCCTGTACACCAGCCTCGGCGACGCCGCCGCAC
>JBOHCG010000177.1:0-12786 GCA_050698735.1 Streptosporangiaceae bacterium
GTGTTACCGGACGCTGCGCCATACCCACCCTCCGCAACCACGCCTACGGTTGCCAGGATGAACCCCCGCGCAGCGTCACGCCTGCGGAACCGCCAACCTCGATGGTCTGAGGCGGAGCCTCGCTAGTGTTGTGGTGAAGATTCGCCTTGTACGCAACCCCACTCCTTTGTTCAGGTTTGCTCAGGTTTCCTCAGGCCAGAACAACCTTCACCCTTTTCAGACGACTTCGTCAAGGCATCACCCGGACAAAGATCATTTGAGAGGGGACAGGACCGAATCACGGCGCCCGGCACTCGCACCACGGCCCGTTCGGAATAATTCATGAATCAAGGGGTGCGGATCGGGCGCGGGAGGGCTTGCACCATGGCCAGCCTGGAGGACGTGCGGCGGATCGCCATGTCGCTGCCGCGCACCAGCGAGCACCTGATCAGGGATCACACCAAGTTCCGGGTCGGCAGGCTGGTGTACGCCTCGGTGTCGGCCGACGAGGAGCGGATCGGGTTCGGCTTTCCCAAGGAGGAGCGGGTCGCGCTCGTGCAGAGCGAGCCGGACAAGTTCATGATGCCGCTGCGCAGCGACGAGCGGTACAACTGGGTCCGGGCCAGGCTGCCGGTGCTTGGTCCAGAGGAACTGCGGGAGATCCTCATCGACGCGTGGTGCATGGTGGTGTCGAAGAAGGCCGCGGCGAGCTATCTGCAGGGCCAGGGCATCGAGCCCGGATGACGCTGGCCGGATAACGCTGGTCCGATAACACCGGGCTCGCGGCGGGGTCGCGGTCCGGGGCCGGGGCGGGGGCGGAGGCGGGGGCGGGAGCCGGGGCGGGAGCGGCGAGCATGGCGGCGGCGCAGCGGTGCGCGTCGGCGACCGGGCGCGAGAAGACGCCCGGCGACGGGACCAGGTTGTTGTAGAACGTCGCGCCCTCGCACAGCGGGCCGAGGACCCATACCCGCGGGTTGGGCTGGCCGCTTGCGTCCAGCGGATGCTGGTCGCGGTCCACGTCGATGCCGGGCACCAGCCGGCTGCCCGGCCGGGAGGGCCGGATCCAGCCCTTGCGCGCCAGCGCGGACAGCAGCGGGCTTGCCGAGTCCGCCGCGGCGGGCAGCGGTACCTGCGCCGGGACCAGCCAGTCCACCTCGCGGCGCTCCGGGGAGGCGAGCCGGGTCGAGGCGAGCGTCCAGTGGTCGGCCTCCTTTTCGATCAACGGCGCCGGACCCAGCGGGACCTCGACAAGCCCGGCGGCCATCAGCGCGAGCAGTTCGGCGTGCCGCTCGTACTGCGGGCCGACCACGGCGCGGTTCATCAGCGGGACGACGCGGCGGTAGAAGTCGTCGCGGGAGGCGGGGGTCAGCCCGGCGAAGTCGGCGACGTACCGGAGCGTGTCGCGCAGTTCCCTGAAGATGTCCAGCGCCGCCTTGACCGGGCTCCAGGCGAAGCCGAGCAGCCCCTCGCCGAGGTCGCGGCGGAGCGTGTCGCAGAACCAGCGCTGGTAGGCGGCGGCGTCACCGAGCCGGATCCCGGCTTCGCCGGCGAAGGCCGCCGCGGCGTCGAACCGGCCGCGTTCGGCGTCAAGCTCGTCGAGCCTGGCGTTGATGGCCGGCGTCGCCGCAAGTGCCTGAAGCTCGGCGACCAGGGCCGTCTCGGCCTCGGGTCCGTCGCACCGCGCCTGGCAACGGCGGTAGGCGGTGCGCATCTCGGTCAGGATCAGCGGCATGATGTCGGCGCTGAAATCGAGTTCGGCGCCCGTTGCGTCGCGCAGCGCGTCGATCGCGGCCGTGGTGAAGACGAGCGGGTCGTAGCTGATCTCGAAGCGGGTGACCAGCGGACGTGCCCGGCACGGCACGCCGGACCTGGAGTACATCACGATCCTCGGCTCGCCGCCGCCGGGCAGGTACTCCGCGTCGCCCTGGTCGCGGCGGAACCGGCCGCCGCGACCGACGGTCAGGCAGGAGATCACGTCCATCGCGGAGAGGCCGAAGCCGCCTACGGCCACGCTCTGACCGGGCGCGATCACGGCCAGGCGTTCGGGCAGCGGGTAGGGCTCGGCGATCAGGCCATCGATGTCTTTCGCGGTATTGGGCGTGTAGCCGGTGGTGAGGAACGCGTAGTCGGCCGGCACGCTGCCGCCGTCGGCGAGTTCTATGACCAGGCCGCCGGCCGTACCGAGGCGGATGTCGACCGCCTCGGTGCGGTGCGTGACCAGCCCGATGGAGCGCGGCAGCGACCCTCGCAGCTGCTCGAAGAACCAGGCGAGGTACTCGCCGAGCACCCGCCTGGGCAGGAAGTCGGTGGGCCGCAGCTCGCGGCCGCCTGGACCGACCGAGAAGCCGTCCGGCGCCAGGCGCAGGCCCCTCGCGACCGCCCAGTCGTACAGGCTCGGTCCGTTGCCCGCGGTCCGCGCGCCCACGCTGAGCTGGCCGGGGAACATCGATATCTGGCCGCAGGTGGTGTTGAGCAGCAGGTAGTCGGGCTGGCCGGCGCCGTGCACGCCCGCGCCGGTGCCGGCGGGGTCGATGATCTCGATCCGTATCTCCGACGCGCCGGCCGCGGCCAGCGCCGCGATCCGCTCGAGCACGCCGAGCCCGCGGGAGCCGAACCCGATGATCGCCACCGTCCTGGTCATGGCCCGCTCCCCGGATCGGGGCCGGGGGCGACCTGCGTGATGCGGGCGGACAGCAGCGCCAGGCCCGCCTCCGCGGCTCGGGCGGCCTCGTCATGGTCGGCGGCGCTCGCGATCACGTAGCCGAGCCGGTCACGGAACGAGTGGCGCGGCACCACCGGCTGGCCGATCGGGAACGTGATGCCTACCTCCGCCACGCCTGGCTGCCGCTCCGCCTCGGCCACGCCGTCGACCGCGGTCAGCGTGCCCGCCTGCGCGGCGACGAGGAAGCGGATCGAGGCGGAACGGCTCCACCTGGGCTCGATCGGCTCCGGGCGGCCCGCCGCGGCCGCCACCACGTGGAAGATCATGTCGATGCCGGTCGCCTCCTGGACCGCGCGCGGGATCATGCCGCCCGCCAGCCGGGGGTTGACCTCGACGACGCACAGGTCGCCGGCGGCGGAGTAGCGCAGTTCGACGTGGGCGCCGCCGGAGCCGAGGCCCAGGGCGCGCACCGCGTCGATGGCCGTCTCGGCGATCGTCTTGCGTTCGGCCTCCGCGAGCGGCGCGGGGAAATCGTGGCCGATCTCGACGAAGTACGGCTCGGGGCCGAGCAGCTTCCTGGTGATCCCGACCACCTGATCGTCGATCAGCTCCGCCGAGTACTCCGCGCCGGTCAGGAACTCCTCGACCAGGACCGTGTCCTGCGCGGGCAGCGCGGGATCGGGGGCCGCGAACGCGTGGGCGACCGCGGCGCGGACCTGGTCCGGCGTGTGGCACAGGCGGACGGCGATCGACCCGGTGCCGGAGGCGGGCTTGACGACTACCGGGTAGCCGATCCGCGCGGCTTCTGCCGCGGCCTGGTCCTCGTCACGGGCGGCCTTGAAGGCCGGGCAGCCGACACCGGCCGCGCTGAGCGCGAGGCGCTGGGCGTGCTTGTCCCGGCAGGCTCGTACCGCGTCCGGCCTTGGGTGCGGCAGGCCGAGTTCGCCGGCCACCTCGGCCGCGGTCGCGATGAAGTACTCCGAGCTGCTGGTGACGCCGACGATGGGCCCTCCCAGGCTGGCACCGTCGCCGAGGCTCGCGCAGGCCTGCAGGACGCCGGCCGCCGAGCCGGTGTCGGCGACCCGGTGGTCGATGCCATCGGCCGCCACGTACGGGTAGCGGGCCGGGTCGCGGGCGATCAGCACGGGGCGGAGCCCCAGCCGTCGCGCGCAGGAACAGAACAGCCGGCCGGATCCGGTCGTGTTGCTCTCCACCAGGACGAGCCATGTGCCGGTCATGCAGGCCCCGTGACCTTGATGGCGGCCGCGGCGGCCGCCAGGGCGGCGTCGGCGGCGCGGCTGGCGCCCTGCCGTTCGTGCTGCCAGCCGCGGTGCGCGGCCCAGTTCGCTATCGCTGCGTCCAGGACGCCGTCGAACGCGCCGGGCCCGCCGCCGTATTTGTGGGCGCGCATCACGTCGGGCAGGTCAAGGTCGGCCAGCTTGGTGCCGTCCAGCTCGATACCGTCGAGCCAGCCGGGCGGCCCGAAGTCGGCAAGCCGGGTGGAGCCCGCCGCCACCGCCTGGCGGACGGCGTCGCCGACCATGTGGTGGGCGGTGCGGAACGGGACGCCCCGCCGCACCAGCTGGTTGGCCAGCCAGGTCGCGGTGGTGAACCCGTCCTCCGCTCGCCGTCGCATCCGCTCCACGGCCGGCCTGGCGCCGCTGACCAGGACCTGGGCCAGCAAGATCGACTGCCGCGCCGCGTCGAGCCCCGGCCAGACGGCGGCCATGGCCTCGGTGCCCACCTCGATCGAGTTGGTGAACGGCGCCGCCGTCATCATGCCCGCGGCGGCGGCCCACGCCCCGGTCACGTGGCCGGGCTTGGCCTTGAGGTGCTCGAGCAGGAACGCGTTGCGCTTCTGCGGCATCGCCGAGCTGCCGCCGACCAGGCGGTCGGGGAACTCGATGAAGCCGAACTCGGCGGTGCTCCACAGCTGCAGGTCGGTGCCGAGCCTGCTCGCCGCGATGGCCAGGCTGGCGGCGCAGGCCAGCAGGCGCAGCGGCACGTCGCGGCTGGCCACCGCGTCGATCGCGTGCCGGGCAGGGGCGGCAAAGCCCAGCAGCCGCGCGGTCCGCGCCGGGTCTATCGGCAGGTCGGTGCCCGCCACGGCGCTGGCGCCCAGCGGGCATTCATCGATCGCCGGCCAGGCGGCGGCCATCGCGTCGATTTCGCGGCCGACCGCGACGGCCACGCCGAGCAGGTAGTAGCCGTAGCTGATCG
Organism: Streptosporangiaceae bacterium; assembly: GCA_050698735.1. Taxonomy (GTDB): domain Bacteria; phylum Actinomycetota; class Actinomycetes; order Streptosporangiales; family Streptosporangiaceae; genus Palsa-504. The sequence continues at coordinate 4,862 of JBOHCG010000177.1, forward strand.
GCATCGCCGCCTGGAAGTGCGTGTAGGCGGGCATCAGCACATCGCGATGCGCCCGGGCGCGGGACAGCAGGATGGCCTCGAGCCGCACCGCCTGCCCGGAAAAGTCGAGCAGCCATTCGCGCAGCCGCAGCAGGGTGATGGTCGCCTTCAGGTCGTTGCGGGACCGGCCGGACTGCAGCACCCCGCCGACCTCGGGCCCGAGCCGTTCGATCAGGTAGCCCTCGTACATCAGGTAGAGCCCGCGCGGCGCGGGGCGGTCGCGCAGGGCGGAGAACTGCCCGGCAGCCAGCTCGTCGATGCAGCGCAGCAGGCGCGCCACGGTCTGCGCCTGGATCAGCCTGCGCTCGGCAAGCATGACCAGGTGCGCCCGGTCGACCCGGGTCATCAAGGCGAGCTCGGCGGCCAGCTCGGCCGGGCTCGGCTCGCCGTACACCACCCTGCGGGTGCCCGGGCCGAGCTCGCCTTGCAGGCGGCCGGTACCCGTTGCTGGTCCGGTCACTGTGTTCTGCTCACTGTGCTCTGCTCATTGGGGCTCACCGTACGCCGACATGACCTCGGCGTAGGAGCGCCTGTTCCAGTCGTAGGCCATCCAGGCGCCGACCGGCCGGGTCGGGTCATCGGCCAGGACCGGATCGGCGGGCAGCGCCTCCTTCAGGTGGCCGCGCTGGCGCAGCCAGTCGTCGTCGTAGATGGTGTCCTGGTACCGGTAGCCCTCGTCCGGCATCATCACCACGGTCAGCGCGTCCGGGTGCGCGCCGGCCCACCACCGCGCGGCCAGGTAGGCCGCGCCGCTGGACGGTCCCATGAACAGCGCGTGCCGCTGGTGCAGCTGCCGGGTCGCCTGGTAGGCCGCGGGCGGCGTGGTCCAGTGCACCTGGTCGAAGATCCGGTGGTCCATGTTGTCCGGCATCAGGCTCATGCCCATGCCGCGCAGCTCGCGCGGGCCGTCCGGATGGCCGAACAGGATGCTGGAATGGCTGTCCACGCCGATGGCGCGGCATTCGGGCAGCAGCGCCCTGATGTGCCTGACCGTTCCGCACATCGAGCCGCCGGAGCCCACCGGTCCGACGACGCAATCAATCTGCCCGAGGCATTCAAGAAAATATTCTGCGACGGTGCTATATGCGCGTGGATTATCCGGGTTGGAGTATTGCCAGGGGCAGAAAGTGGCGTCCAGTTCCGCCATGATCTGCTCAAGGCGGGTCAGCCGCGCGGCCTGGTATCCGCCTGCCGCCCGTCCCTGCTCGGCGGAAACCCGTTCGACCACCGCGCCGAGATCGGTAAGCCTGCGATAAAGGCGCTCATCGATGACCGGGTCGCTGACCAGGATCAGCCGCCGGTCCATGTGCACCGCCTGCATGGCAAGCGCGAGGCCGAACGTGCCCGAAGTGGTCTCCACGATGACGGTCCCGGCGTCGAGCATTCCCTGCCCCGCCGCCCTGCGCAGGATGAACCGCGCGGGAACCATCTTCATCAGAGTGAAACAGGCGGCGTACAGGTTCGGGCCGAGCCGTATCAGCCTGGGCAGCTGATAGGCGTCGGTCGCTTCGGAAAAGCTGCCGCGAATGCTCACGAGGCCGCCAGGCGCGCCGGCGGCTTCCGCTGCTTCCGCTGCTTCAACTGCTTGAGCTGGCTCGGCTCGTTGAGCTGCTTCAGCCGCTGGTAGGCGGGCTCGATCACGTCGGTCACCGCGAACCCGAGCTCGGCGATCCGCTGCAGGCAGCCGCCCAGGTCGACGCCCGGCCTGCGCGCGTCGAAGATCAGCCCGGCCACGGTGCCGCTGTGCGCGATCTGCAGCCCCGCCCCGCCGTGTTGCAGGCACAACTCGACCAGCGGCTCCAGACCCGGTTTGGGCAGGTAGCGCTGGTTGATCCGGGCGCTCGCCGTGGCGACCTTGCCGAGCAGGCCGACGTCCTCCGTCGCGATGGCCCGGCGCAGCGCGCCGCGCAGCACCTGGAACTGCCCGGCCTCCGCGTCCGTGTAGTCGGCGGGCGGCAGCCCGAGGGTCTCGACGGCCTGGCCTGGCGCGGTGTCGCAGCCGATCACGACCATAGGCGGCAGCCGGTGGCCGAACGTCTCGAGCACCACGCCGTCCCGGTGCGCGAACAGGACCACCCGGTCGTCGATCATCACCGAATCCGAGGCGACCTCGGCGAGAACGGCCAGCCTGCCGACCTCCTCCCGGGACAGGGGCACGCCGTGGTAGTCGGCCACCGCCTTGATCGTGGCCGTGACGTCGCTGGTCGAGGAGCCCATGCCGATGCCGTGCGGGACGTTGCTCGTGATCTCGACCCGGCCGCCCTTGGCGGGCGAGGGGTGGCCGGAGAACTCGCGCAGCGCGTAGATGGCCGCGCGCCTGGCCTTGGTCAGCCCTGGCGGCCCCACCACGCCCCAGTGGCTCTGGCTCGGGTAGAAGACCGCGCGGCTGCCCCGGCCCGGCAGCGGCATCGTCACCAGGGCGCGCCGAAGCCGGCCGGCGCCGTCGTCGAACACGCCCTGCAGCAGTTCGCCGTGGTGCGCGATCGAGTAGCCAACGCCCGCGCTTAACCCGGGCGTGAGCAGCTCGGGTTCGGCTGGACTTGGCTCACCGAGCCGCATGCTCATGCGGGACCGTGCCCTTCCTGATCGCGGGTTTCCTGATCGTGAAGGCCAGGCTCTCGTGGTCATGCTCATAGGTGCGGTAATCGGCATGCGCGGGTTCGGTCCATGCGCTTACATCAACGGATCCCGCAGTCATTCCGGAGGTGGCGAGGAGGGCATCGAGATCGGCCTGGTCATAGAACCGGCAATAAAAATCGAAATGGTCTATGTATTCCTTCGGCGCGATTTCCCTGATATCCGGGTCCGAGGTCTGGCAGTCATTCATCGTCCACATGTTGGCGACGATAATCCCGCCCGGCTTGATTACCCTGTAAAGCTCTTTGAGCGCATCCCCGACATTGGTCAGGTGGCCGAGCAGATCCCAGCAGAAGATTCCATCCACGGAATCGTCGAGCAGGCCCGTGTCGAATGCGTCCATCCGGACGAATACGGTCTTCGCGGCAATGCCCTCGCGGGCCGCCACACGTTCCGCGATGCCCATCGCGGTGGCCGAGGTGTCCCCGCCCAGCAGGATGGACGTGCCATTCGCGAGCGGGGCGAGGTTACGCCCGTCACCGCAGGGCAGGTCAATTACCACCTTGGACTGATTTTCCTTGAACAGCTCGGCAGCCCTTACGGCGTAAGGGACCGGCGGGTCGCCCCAGAGGTTCTGATGGTCTTTCAGGTGCTCCGCACCGTATGCTTCGTCCCACAAAGGAACGGCGTCAGCATCACGCGAAGAATTGCCATTACTCAATGGGTCCTCCCTGCGTAGCCCGCGCAGTCGGTCGCCACAGAACCCACTGCCGCAGATGTCCCGGCCCCAAGATTATACGTCGTATCGCCGGGCCGCAATGCCTGGTTTTCGCGCTGGCGCCGACGGTCACGGACCGCCACCATGGCCGCCCGCGCTAATTGGTCGCGGCTGCCCGGGGTAATTGGGCCGGCAGCATTCAGTAACCAACTGGTGACAGTCTCCTCGTCGCTGATGATTGCCGGGTCTAGCCGCCTGGGATATCCGGCCGTATACTCGCCTCGCGCACCGCCCTCGCCGCGGGCGAACGTGAAGGGAGTGGGAGCGGAGCATGCAGCGTCGCATGGGATTCCTGTGTTTCACGTGCCTTTACCGGGGCTGGTGTGAAAGTTGGTGAACAAGCAACCTGGCGTGACCGTCATTGTCATTCCGCAGCCCACGGTCAACGGCCCGCTGCACATCGGCCACCTGTCCGGCCCCTACCTGGCCGCCGACATCGCCTCGCGCGCCGCGAAGGCCCGGGGGGACCGGATCGTCACGCTGGCCGGCGTCGACGTCCACCCGAACTACGTGATGACCAAGGCGGAGAGCCTCGGCGTCGAGGTGAACGAGATGGTGGCCGGGTTCAAGGCGCAGATCACGACGGCGTTCGAGCTCGCGGGCATCGGCTACGACGCGTTCCTCGACCCGGAGGAAGACGATTTCCAGCGGGCCGTTACCGGCATGCTGGCCGAGCTCATCGCCGCCGGATCGATCAGCATGCGCGAGGTCACCTTGCACGCGTGCGCGGACTGCGGTCGCACCATGCACCATTCCTACGTGGTCGGGAAGTGCCCGATCTGCGGTGCCGGGGCGAACGGGCTGTCCTGCGAGCCATGCGGCGGGTTCACCTCGTCCGAGCTGCTGGTAGATGCCAGCTGCGCAAGGTGCGGCGGCAGCCTGCGCCCGATGCCCGTCACGGTGCCCGTCCTGCCGCTCGAGGACTACCGGGCGCACCTGCTCGCGGAATGGGAGCAGGCCGAGCTGCCCGGCCGGGTGCGCGCGGCGCTGGCCCACTACCTGCACGCGCCGCTGCCCGATTACCCCGTCGCCTACCCCACCAACTGGGGAATCGAGTGCGACGGCGAGCTGGCCGGGCTGCGCGTCGACTTCCCCGCCGAGCTCGGCCTGAGCTACCTTTACGGCCCGGCCAAGCTGCTTGACCCCGGCGCGGACAGCCTGGCGCGCCGGGTCGAGGCCTGGCGCGAGGTGGAGGGCGTCTGGCACTTCAACGGCATCGACAACACGTTCTACTTCGGGATCCTCTACCCCGCTATCCTCGCCGCCGCCGGGATCTCCAGGCCCCTGCTGCGCGGCGCGACGGTGAACGAGCTGTACCTGCTCGACGGGCAGAAGTTCTCGACCAGCCGCAACCACGCGCTGTGGGCCGATGAGTTCCTGGCCGACGAGGACCGCGAGCTGGTCCGGCTGTACCTGTCCTGGGATCGGCCGGACCGGTACGAGAGCAACTTCACCAGGGAGTCCTACCTGGCGTTCTGTGACTATATCCGTCCGCTGCTCGACGGGCAGCTGTCCGCCGACGGGCGGCTGCCCGCCGAGCTTGCCGCCGCCGAGCTGGAGCGCGCGGAGCACGCGCTGCGGCTGACCGGCTTCGACTCCGCGCTCGCCGCCAGGTGCCTGCTGCTGGCGCTGTCCGCGGGAGCCGGGGCCGGCTCGGCGGCGCTTGCCGCCCTGACGGGCCGGTCATGACGACGGCGGACGAGCCCGCGGCCACGGCGGGCCTGGCCGGCAAGGACGACCCGCTGCTGCTCGTGATCAGCACCGGCAAGGCCGCCTTCCGGGAGTACCTGCTCTCGTCGATCGCCACCCGCTACCGCGTCCACCTGCTGTGCGGGGCCGAACCGACCTGGGCCAAGGGCTACCTGGCTGGCTGGACCGTGCTGGACATGGACGACACGATGGACGCCACGCAGATGTCCGCGGCCGCGCGCGATCTAGCCGCGCGCGAGGCCGTGCAGGGCGTGCTGAGCTGGGACGAGGCGCGGATCCTGCAGTCCGCCACGGTGGCGGCGGCGCTTGGCCTGCCCGGCGGCGACCCCGACATGGTGATGCGCTGCCGGGACAAGTACCTGTCCAGGAGGGCGCTGGACGAGGGCGGCGTGCCGCAGCCGCGTTCGGTGCTGGTGGCCGACCTGAGCCAGGCGGCCGCGATCGCCGGCCAGTTCGGCTACCCGGTCGTGCTCAAGCCCCGGGCGATGGGCGGCAGCCTCGGCGTGGTGCTCGCGGACTCGCCCACCGAACTGGCCGCGAAGTTCGAGTTCGCTCGCGACTGCGAGGTGCCCGGCTCGTGGCGGTACGACGAGGGCGTGCTGGTCGAGGAGTACGTGGCGGGACCGGAGATCAGCGTCGACTCCGCCGTGCATAACGGCGAGGTGCTGCCGATGTTCGTCGCGCGCAAGGAGATCGGCTACCCGCCCTACTTCGAGGAGGTCGGGCACGTCGTCGACGCCGCCGACCCGCTGCTGAAGGACCCGGAGCTTGCCTCGGTGATGCGGGCGGCGCACGAGGCGCTCGGGTTCACCGACGGGATCACGCACGCCGAGTACAAGCTCACGCCTGCGGGCCCTAAGGTCATCGAGGTCAACGCGCGTCTCGGCGGTGACCTCATCCCCTACCTGGGGATGCTCGGCAGCGGCATCGATCCGGGCCTGGCCGCCGCCGCGGTTGCCTGCGGGCGGCGGCCGGAACTGATCTCGAACCGGTCGCAGGTCGCCGGGGTGCGTTTCTTCTACGCGCCTGAGGACGACACCACGATCGAGGCGATCCGGTTCGAGGAGGCGGCCCTGCCGCCGGAGACCGACCTTGCCGTTACCCTGGTCCAGCCCGGTGACGTCATGTCGCCGCCGCCCAAGGGGACGATGTCCGGCCGGGTCGCGTTCGCGACCGTCCGGGCCGGAACCGTCGCGGCGTGCCGGGCGGCGCTGGATGCCGCCGGGGCCGCGCTGGTTATCGAGTCCGCGGGCGCGGCCGCGTCGATTTAAAACCCCGCAACAAATCCCTCAACTAAAAGAAAGAAAGGGCACAGGAGAATGCGCTTTAATTCGATGTCGCTCGTCCTGGGCGTAACCGGGATAGCGGCACTTGTCGTCGCCGCGGCTCCCGGCGTGGCCGCCGCCGCGCCCACTGGATCCGGTGGTAACTATACCTGCAGAGGCACCTTGGCGTCGCCCGGCACGCTGGCCGGCAATTTCGCCAACGTGACGATAGCGGGCACCTGCCTGGTGGACGCGGGAAATGTCAACATCTCGGGCAACCTCACGGTCGCGGACGGCGCGTCGCTGGTCGCGGATTTCGGGATGAATGACCAGACTGATTCCGGCACTTCTAATCTCACCGTCCGCGGCAACGTGGTGGTGGATATTGGCGGCAGCGCGCTGCTCGGCTGCTATCCGCTGCAAGTGACGTTGTGGGGCGAGGGGAACACGGGGCCATCATTGTTCACTACTCCCGACTTCCCGTGCGATGACGATCCCAACGCTTTTCCGGCTAGCGGTAACTCCGCTCCGACCCTGAGCGCGACCGAGCACATCGGCGGCAACCTGATCGCCGAGGACGCGCTGGGGGTCGTGGTGCACAACACGACCGTGGGCGGGAACGTGGAGTCCTACGGCGGCGGCGACGGCACCGCCTTCAACCCGGTGGGCATCTTCGCCGTCTACATCGCCGGCGGCCCCCAGGCCGGCCCTGGCCAGCTCGACGAGCCGATCGCGCTGCCCGCCTACTTCGACTTCGCCAACGTCACCGCCGGCGGCAACATGGTCGTGACGGGGATGAACGAGAACTGGTACGGGATCGACCGCAACGTGGTGCACGGCAACCTGACCGACACGAACAACACGGCCGCCCCGGACGGCAACGAGACCTTCAGCAACACGGTCTACGGAAACCTCGCCTGCTCCGGTAACAACCCGGCGGTGGAGTACGGGGACAGCGACGGCGGGCCCAACAAGGTCGGCGGCAGCGCGACCGGCGAATGCGGGTTCAACGTCCTGATCCCGAACCCGTCGCCCGCCTCGGTCTCGGGCCTGACAAACTACCCGCTGGAGCACATCTCACTGCACCTGCACTAGCACGGCATCACGGCGACTCGTGTGGGTCCGTCCGGCCAGGCCAGGCGGACCCAGACGGCGCCGGCAGCCGGTACGCCCCTGCGCCCAGTGCAGGTGCGAATTAGGTGCGCCTTATATGATATCCGTGGATAGTTAGCTACGCGAGGTAACTACGTACTCTAGGAGGGTTTGACCTGGGATAGGCTCTTGACGTAGATCATCTATCATGTGAGCATTAACCTGGCGATCAGGATGCCAGAGACATCTAGCATGAGCGGGCTATGCGGGCTAAGGTAATAACCCAACGCGGGTTGTATGCTGCCCGCTTTCCCGCTTGGCCTTTATACGGCCTGAAAGGCGGTGACAGCGGTGGCTCATCAAGAGGTCGAGATTCTCGCCATTGGTGCTGGACCTTCCAATCTGGCTTTAGCTGTTGCGGTAGAGGAACTGGCTCCCGCTGAAATAGCGGCGAACACCATGGT
>JBOHCG010000178.1:0-12725 GCA_050698735.1 Streptosporangiaceae bacterium
TCGCCACCGTGTTCTTCATCCTGGCGGCGTACGTCGAGGTGGCCGGGTTCCACTACAGCCTCAAGACGCTGACCGCCGCGGCGGGGGCGCCGCTGTTCGCGCTCGGCGCGGCCAAGTCGGCCGGCGGTTACGGCGGCACCTGGATCGACCGGCTACTCGAGCTCGTGGTGCTGTTCGACATGCTGGCCGTCGCGATCGGCTGCGCCACCTCCGCCTCCCGCGGGATCTTCGCGATGGCCCGCGACCGGCGGATCCCGGCCAGGCTCGCGGTCACCTCGCGGCGGTATGACTCCCCGTTCGGCGCCACCGTGTTCCTGCTCGTCGCCTCGCTGGTGACGCTGGCGCTTGACGAGTGGTGGAAGGGCCTGTTCGCGCTGTCCGCCACGCCGCACTACTTCGCGCTGTTCGCCTGGGGGTCCACCTTCGGCGGGTTCGCGCTCGTGGTGGTCTACCTGCTGATGGCGGTCGGCTCGCTGCGCAGTTTCGCGCATTCCGCGGGGCGGGTGCGGCTCGTGGTCTGCGCGGTCGTCGCGATCGTGATCACCGCGGGCGCGATCTACGGCTCGTTCTACAAGGTCACGAGCCCGACGATCCTGGCGCCGTGGTTCGCGCTGATCGTGCTGGTGATCGGCTTCCTTTCGACCTTCGTCACCCGGGCCAGGCGGTCGGCAAGCACCCAGCTCGCCGACCTGTCCAAGAGCTCTGCGTGACGGCCGTCCTCGTTACCGACCCGCGGGTGCAGATCCGGCAGATCCGGCCCTAGGACGGTTCGTAGCCGGCTTCGGTCAGCATGTGGCGGAGGTCGATGACCATCTGGGCGTCGATGTCCTTGTCGGCGGGGCGGTCCAGGAAGGCCTCCTGGGATCCGACCTTGACCAGGACCTTGCCGTCGTGGCGTACCTCGGTCGTGCCGACCGTGTTCAGCAGCGACAGCACCGCGTGCCACTCGACGTTGTGGCTCGTGGGATGGGCGAAGATCTGGTGCAGCGTGTCGCGGTGGCGGTTGTCGAGGTGCTCCGGCTCCGGCGAGGATGGCATCCGTGTTCCCTTCTGATCCTTGTGGGCCGACCCTACGCCATGTGCTCGTCGTCGGAGTGGACGGAGTCCGTTTCGACCTGCTCGGGCCGGATACCACGCCCGCCATCTGGGCCTTCGGCCGCGACGGCTTCCTCGTCCCGGTCGTCATAGACGCCGGTACGCCTGCCCGATTACCCGATCCAAGGTGAGAGCGCAGGCGAGGACCACGCCGGTGCCGACCGCGGCACCCCCGACCACATCGGTGAAGGTATGCGCCCTGACGGCCACCATCGCGGCGGCCACCGCGGCGGCGAGCAGCAGAGCCAGCAGGATCAGGACGGCGCTGAGCGCCCGGCCCGGGTGAGCGGAGGCCGCAAGCAGCACCGCGCAGATGGCGGCGAGAGCGAACATGCTTGTGGCATGCCCGCTGGGGAAACCCTGGCCGAGCGCCCCTCCGACGTAGGGCTTGAGCACGTATTCGGTGAGGCCGACGGCGACAGGCTCCGCGACGCCCGCCAGCACGGCTCCTGGCCAGTTGCGGGTCGCCGCGCACGCCGCGATAAGGGCCAGGGTCATCAGCGTTACCGGACCCAGCGTGCCGATGTTGGGCAGCCATTGCAGCAGCGCCGGGAAATGACCCATCGCGGTCTGTATCCGCGGATCGAGCGACGGGTCCGGCCAGGCCGGACGGCTCGAGGCGGCGAGGTACACCGCTAGGCCCACGGCGGCCGCCGCGCAGGCCGCCAGCAAGACGGCCGCCGCCCGGCGGTACCTGGGCAGCAGGCGCCGTGGCGGCGACTCCGGTCGGACGGCGCGCCGCAGTGTCTCCCCCAGCATCCTCCCCAGCTTATGCGCGGGAAGGAGGGCTCAGGGCAGGGTGAGGATCTGCGGGCCTTCCTCGGTGACGGCCACGGTGTGCTCGGCGTGGGCGGCGCGGCTACCGTCGGCGCTGCGGATGGTCCAGCCGTCGTCGTCGATGTAGTACCTGTCCCTGCCGCCGGCCAGGAACCACGGCTCGATGGCGATGACCAGGCCGGGGACGAGCCGGCGGCCGCGGCCGGGCGGGCCCTCGTTGGGGATGTGCGGGTCTTCGTGCATGGCCCTGCCGACGCCGTGACCGCCGAAGTCGATGCAGATCCCGTAGCCGGCGGCCCGCCCGGCGGCACCGATGGCGGCCGAGATGTCGCCGATCCGCGCCCCGGGTACCGCCGCGGCGATGCCTGCCTCAAGCGCGTCGCCGGTGGTGGCGATCAGCCGCCGGTCGGCCGGGCGCGACGGCCCGACGGTGAAGGAGATCGCGGCGTCGGCCGCCCAGCCGTCGAGCACGGCGCCGCAGTCCACGCTGAGCAGGTCACCGTCGGCCAGCCGGTAGCGGCCGGGGATGCCGTGCAGCGCGGCGTCGTTGACCGAGGTGCAGATCGTCGCGGGGAACGGCACCGGGGCGAACGCGGGCCGGTAGCCAAGGAACGGTGAGGTGGCGCCGGCCTGCGCGAGCACGCCGCGAGCGGCCTCATCCAGCTCCGCCGTCCGCATCCCGGCCTTCGCCTGCGCCCGGACGGTCGCCAGGATCCGCGCCACGACCTGCCCGGCGGCCCGCATGGCCTGGATCTCCGCCGCCGTCTTGATCTCGACCATTCCGTCACGCCGCCTTCGCAAGGATGTCGCCGCGGCGGCCGGCCGGCGCGGCGCCGGGCTCGACGAACCACTCGCGGCCGCAGATCAGGCCGTAGACCGGTACCGGCAGCGCCACGAGCAGCCGGACCCCGGCCAGCTCCGCCGCCCGGGCGCCGACCTGGTGCACCTTGATGTGGTCCCGGTGCCGGTAGCCGCCGTTGGGGTCGTAGCTCAGCAGCACCTCGTCGTCCGGGTGAGCGTGGAAGGCCACAATGGTCGCCATCCCGGCCATCTTCGCATGCGGCGAGACATTACAACCGCGCGTCGCCGGAGATCTCGTCCATCCGGAGGATCTCCAGCGCGACGCCGACCCGCAGCGCTACCGCCGCATCGGTGGAGAATTCGCCGAGCATCCGCTCTAGCTTGGTCACCCTGTAGCGCATGGTGTTGTAGTGGTAGTGCAGGATGCGGGCCGACTCGGCCACGTTGAACCGCGTGCCGGACAGCACCGCCAGCGACTTGAGCAGGTCCGCGCGGGCCGGCTCGGGCAGCTTGAGCACCGCGCCAAGCGTGTCGTCGACGAACGCGCGCAGCTCGGTCTGGCTCACGTTGCTGATCAGCCGGTACAGGCCGAGCCCGGCGAAGCTGGTGACCGCGCCCCGGCCGTTCAGCCGCTGGCCGACCTGCAGCGCGACCCTGGCCTCCTCGTACAGCCGCGGGATGTCGGCAGGCCCCGTTCCTGTCCCGGCCGCGACCTGGCTGACGCCGACTGAGTAGGCGCGCCCGGTCCCCGCCGTCATGTCCGCGTGCACCCTGCGGGCCAGCCCGACCGCGTCGGCCAGCCCGACCACCGCCACCAGTTCGGTGGCGAAGCCGGCCACCGCGGCGTGCCGGTCCCGGTCGCGGACCGCCCTGGTCCACAGCTCGACGGCGCGCAGCGCCGAGGCCTCCTGCTGGCGGCCCGATTCCTCGCCGCGGTCGGCGCCGCATCCCCTGGCGACGAGGACGGCCAGCGGCCGCTGCAGGTCCCAGCCGAACCTGACCGCCCGCGCCAGCGCGTCGTCCATGTCCGCGGTCGTGCCCGTGACCAGGTCGTGCAGCGCGTTCGAGGCGAACTGCTGCTCGACCGCGAGCACGGCCAGGTCCCTGGTGATCTCCAGCGCGGCCACCAGCGCTGCCTGCTCGACGGCAAGGCCGGCCACCCCGGGCAGGCCCTGCGCGCCGCCGACCGCGAGCACGAAGCCGTGCCGCATGTCGCCGGCCCTGATCACCCCGGCCGCCCACTCGGTCGCGGTCGCGGCGTCCTTGTGCACGCCCGCGATCAGCCAGGCTGGGCCTACTATTTCGCCGGGGCCTCCTATGCCGCCGGGGCCTCCTATGCCGCCGGGGCCTCCTATGCCGCCGGGGCCTCCTATGCCGCCGGGGCCTCCTATGCCGCCGGGGCCGCGGAAGACCGGCGTACCGGACCGGGCAGTTGCCGCGAGCGGGTAGCCCGCCGGGTCGCAGATGACTACGTCGGCACCGGGCAGCAGGTCGGCCAGCTCGTCGGCCAGCCGGGCCAGGCCGCCGCCGGTCAGCGCGATGCGGAGGAACGCGTCATGCATCTGCTGCCGCCTGGCCAGCGCGGCGGCCTGCCGGTTGACGATCGTCTCGAACGTCTGGCTGAGTACGTCGTCAAGCGGCGAGGTGGCCGGGATCACCACGATCGGGAAGCCGACCTTGTCGGCCAGCTCGATCGCGGCCGGCGGCACCTCGGCCAGGTACTCATCCAGCTTGACGCCGAGACCGGCCAGGCCGTTGGCGGCAAGCTGCTCGATCAGCCTGCAGAACTCGCCGGGCAGGTCCGCTGGCTGGCGGCGCAGCGGATAACCGGTGGTGAGCAGGAACTCGTCCTGCTTGGTCCAGCGCACGATGTTCGGCACGGTCATCACGTTCAGGCGGCGGACCACCCGGTCAAGGCCGCCCGCGCCGGCGATGATCCGGGCGCCGCGCATGGCGTCCTGGCCGAGCATCTCGCGGACGGTCAGCCCGTCGATCGGCGTGTGGGCGCCGCGACCGCGCCGGATCGGCACCGGTCAGCCCGGATCCCCGGCCGACGGCGGCGCCGCGGGGAGGTTCGAGACCGGGGCAGTGCCAGCCTGAGCCGGGCCAGCCTGAGCCGGGCCAGCCTGAGCCGGGCCAGCCGGGGCCGGGCCAGCCGGGGCCGGGCCAGCCGGGGCCGGGCCAGCCGGGGCGGAGGCCGGATAGGGCTGGGTCGCGGGCAGGGATGTGCACGGGTCCTCGACCAGGCTGCGGGCCCAGGCTAGGTCGGCCTCGCTCGGGGTGATCTCGGCCTCCGCGTCGAGCAGCTGCATCGGGTTGTCGGTGATCATCCGCGTCACCTGGGCCATCGACACCCCCTTCTCGTAGATCGTCTGCGCGAAGATGCGCAGCGCCTCCGACGGCATCGGGTTGTGCCGCTGCCCGGTGTCGGAGACCAGCAGGCAACGGGACGCGCCGATGCGCTGCACGGCCGCGGCGACCTTCTCCGGCGCGGCGTACTGCCAGGCCGGCGACACCGTGCAATAGCCGAACTCCGGCATCGCACCCATCCTGGCGACCTCTTCCAGGGTGTCCAGGTCGAGGTTGGGGACGCGGAAGTAGGGGTGCGTGATGACGATCTTCTCCACGCCGACCGAGCGGGCCTCGCGGACCAGCGCCACGATCTCCCGTGGCGCCAGGTGCGAGGTGCCGAGGATCGCGCCGTGCTCGGCGACCATCTCGAGCACCTCCTTGACCTCGGGCCGCAGCTTCCCTTCCTTGTCCGCGACCCAGATTCCCTCGGCCTGGCTACGGCCGCCTTGCTGGGAGTCGTAGCCGCCGGTGCCGCCGTGGATCTCGGCGTGATAGCCCGCGTCCACGGTCGGCATCCAGACCTCCTTGCCGCCAAGGCGCAGCGACGCCTCGACGGCCGCGGGGTTGATGCCGCCGACGTAGTAGTTCAGCACGATCCCGCCGAACACCCGGATGCCGGGGATGACCCGCTGCACCAGGTAGGCGCGGGACACGGTGTTCTCGTGATGGCACTTGAGCAGGATGGCCTTCAGACCCGCGTCGCGGGCCGCGCGGACGATGTCGAAGTCGTCCGCCAGCCGGGGGAACAGGTCGGGGTACGGGTGGCAGTGCAGGTCCACCGCGCCGGTCACGTCGACGAGCGGCCCGCCGTAGGTACGCCTGGTCATGGTGTTCCTCCCGGTGCTAAATGTGTATGTTCCTCGGCTGTATGTCAATGTTTGCCGTCTCTGGGGCGAATCTCTCGGCAACTATCGCCGGACTCCGGTGAACAGCACGGCGACCCGTTCGTCGGTGCCGACCTCGCCGCTGCGCCGCATCTCCAGCAGCCCGCCCAGGCCCGCAGAGCCGGTCGGGTCGACCGGGATCCCGGTCCCGGTCACGGCCAGCTCGTTGGCCGCTACCAGGGAGTTCTCGGTTATGACCAGCGGCCGGCCGCCGGTCAGCAGCATGCCTTCCACTACGGCCCGCCAATCGTAGGTCTCGTCGTCGAGGATGCCGGTCGCCACGCTCCGCGGCGGCTCCGGCCACGGCCGCATGAACTCCGCCCGGTTCGCCGCGGCGCGCGCCATGGCCCGGCGGACCGCCTCGTTGCCTGGCTTGCCGGGCAGCAGCGCCCGCACGCGTTCGTAGGCCTGCTCCAGCGGGTGAGCGCCGTAGGTCTGCACGGTATGGACGCGGGGCAGCCGGTCCAGGGCGCCGAGGTCCGCGGCCTCGCGCAGCGCCTGGATGCACGCGCTGGCCAGGGCTCCTCCGCCGACCTGGACGATCAGGTGATCCAGGTGATCCAGGCGGTCCAGGCGGCCGGGCCCGCCCGCGGGCGGGGACGCGGCCAGATCGGTCACCAGCTCGTAACCGAGAGTCTGGCCGCCCTCGATGGCCAGGCCGTTCTCCGGGCCCTGGGTGGTGAACGGCACCGCGCCCCGGTCAAGTTCCTCGCGCAGCCGCAGGTAGGCGGGGTCGCCGGGGACACCGGGCAGGCGCGGGCAGGCGACCACCTTGGCCTGCAGGTCCGCCAGGCGGCCCGCGACGGCGGGGTCGGCGTCCGGCGGCACGAACACGGTCAGCCGCCAGCCGCCCGCACGGGCCAGCACCGCTGCCGCCAGCGCCGCGTTGCCGCAGCTCGCGATCGCCAGCTCGGGGCGGTCCGCGGGGTCGAGCAGGCCGGCTTCCGCCATCACCGCAAGGTGGATGAGCACGCCCATCAGGTGCCTGCCCTTGTGCGAGCCGGACACGTTGCCGGTCTCGTCCTTGACCCACACCCCGCCGGCCGGGGAGAAGCCGAGCGCGTCGCTCAGCGCGCCGCTGCGGAAGAACGGCGTGGCACGGAACCCGCGACCGTCGGTGGCGGCGACCGCGGCGTCGAGCGAAGTCACCAGGTCGCGGTAGCCGGCGTCGGAGATGCCGCGAGCCATCGCCACGTGGTAGGCGTGTAGGAGCGCGCGGTAGCGCACGAACGGGTTCGCCTCGGCGTCGGAGGAGGAGGGAGCGGAGGAGGAGGGAGCGGAGGAGGAGGGAGCGGGGGCGGACGGGGCGGACGGGGCGGTCGGGGCGGACGGGAAGCGGGCGACGGCCGGGTCGAGCACGCGGGTCAGCACGTGGTCGGCCTTGCCGGTGCCGGCCCGCGGGCAGCGGAACGGGAACGGGTCATAGGGGTCTGCGACGTAGTCGCACCCCGAGCAGCGGATCGTGCTGGCCAGCCGGGTTGCCATGCCGGGTCAGGCCGCCAGGCCGGTCCGGGAGTTGAACTCGGCGATCATCGCGTCCCAGGCCGGGAGCAGGTCGCGCAGGCCGGTCCAGAACGCCTGTTCGCGCCGCGCCTCGAAGTCGGGCAGCGAGACCCCCTGCTGCTCGACCCAGGTGTAATAGCCGAGGTTGAAGATGCGGTCCCGGTCCGCCCTTGTCGTCTCCATCAGGTTGTCGGTGCCGGCGGCGAGCATCCACCGGCCGAAGACCTCGGCCGCGTCGGCGGACCCGAAGCCGGCCGGGAAGTCGCGGGCGGCGATCCGGTCCCGCTCGCTGCCGTACATCGCCGCCGGGTCGGTGGCCACCGTCAGGACCACGTCGTCGGGGCCGAGCCGCAGGTATTTCGCGGTCTTGACGGCGGCGAGGATGTTGCAGACGCTGGACAGCCCGAAGGCGGGCAGCGCGGCGAGCACGGGCTCGGGAACCCGGTGCGCGCGCAGGTAGTCCTTGCCCGTTTCGCTGGCGAACAGCACGGAGAGCTGATCGGTGGCGCGGTCGGAGATAGCGGTCACCAGGTCGGTGTACATGACGTTGTGGATCAGCGGGATGTGCTTGTCGCCGATGCCCTGGATGTTGTGCTCGCCGAAGCCGTTGGCCAGCATCGTGGGGCACTCGAGCGCCTCGACCCCGACGACCTTGGCACCGTAGCGCTCCTTCAGGTAGTCGCCGGCGCCGATGGTGCCCGCCGAGCCCGAGGCGGCGACGAAGGCCCGCAGCCG
The DNA here is from genome assembly GCA_050698735.1 of Streptosporangiaceae bacterium. Classification (GTDB taxonomy): domain Bacteria; phylum Actinomycetota; class Actinomycetes; order Streptosporangiales; family Streptosporangiaceae; genus Palsa-504. Next base: position 8,148 of record JBOHCG010000178.1, read on the forward strand.
CAGCGCAGGGCCCGCGGCCTCGGCCTCGGCCAGCGACTCGAACACCGCGGCCATGGCCTGCCCGGTGCACAGGTAGTGGACCAGGTGGTTACCGAACTCCGAGAACTGGTTGATGATGACGTTGCCCGGCTCGGCGGCCAGTTCGGCGCACTTGTCGTAGATCTCCTTGACGTTGCTCTCGGTACCCGGGGTCCTGATGATGTCCTTGGGGTCAGTGACCCAGTCCTCGAGCCAGGCGAAGCGCTCCCGGCTCATGCCCTCGGGCAGCACCGCCGCCCCGCGGCAGCCCATCAGCCGGGAGATCGCGACGCCGCCGCGGCAGTAGTTCCCCGTCGACGGCCACACGGCCCGGTCCCTGGCCGGATCGAAGGTGCCGGTGACGATCCTCGGCGCCAGGCAGCCGTACGCCGCGAGCACCTTGTGCGCCCGGATCATCGGGAACGTCTCGCCGATGGCCACCACGATCCGCGCGTCCACGCCGGTCAGCTCGCGGGGCAGCACCACGTGCACCGGCACGGCGGCCCGGCCGGCCCGGCCGGCGTCGTTGTACCAGTGCACCCGGAACAGGTTCCGCGGGTCAGCGTCGTCCGGCCCCACCCCGGCCAGCGCCGCGGTTACCGCGGCCGGGATAGTGCCGGGCGCGGCCAGCTGCGCGAAGGTCGGCAGCAGGATGCCTGCCCGGCGGAACCAGTCGACCGCGCGGTCATAGACCTCGCCGTCGACGACCTCGCTGTCAAGCCCCATCGATGTTGATGTCACCTCAGTCCGCCTCCCTGCGCTCCCTGAACGCGTCGAGCTCTGCAGCATCGATTAGGCAGAGCACCCGTTCGGGCGTCATCGGCAGCTGGTCGGGCCGGACGCCGATCGCGTCGGCGATCGCGCTGGCGATGGTCGCGGCCACGTTGCCGATCGGCGGCTCGCCGATGCCGCGCGCGCCGAGCGGGCCCTTGCCCTCGCCGCTCTCCACGACGTCGACGAGCACGTCGGGGTAATCCTGCGCGTTCGGGATCAGGTAGTCGGCGAACAGGGCCGCCTGCGGGTGGCCGCCGGTCAGCGCCATGTCCTCGGTGAGCGCGTAGCCGAGCCCCTGCATGGCGCCGCCCTGGATCTGCCCCTGTACCCGCATCGGGTTGATGGCCCTGCCGACGTCGTGGCATGCGGCGTAGCGCAGCACGGTGACCTGCCCGGTCTCGGTGTCGACCTCCACGTCGGCCGCGTGCGTGCCGTAGGTGTAGTCGGGGAACGTGTCGCCCTGCCCGGCGCGCGGGTCGAAGGCGCCCGCCTCCGCCCGCCAGGTGGACAGGTGCGCCGTGCTGATGGACCGCTGGTCGCAGGCGGCGGCAAGCTCGGCGAGCGTGAGGCTCACCGCGGCTGCGCCCGCCGACGCGGGGCGCACCAGGCCGTCGGCGAACTCCAGCTCGTCCTCCGCGACGCCGAGCAGGTCGGCCGCCACCGGCGCCATCCGGTCGCGCAGTTCCCGGGCCGCGTGCAGCACCGCGTTTCCCGACATGTACAGCTGCCTGGTGGCGAACGTGCCGCCGGCCGGCGGGTTGAGCGCGGTGTCGCCGATGTAGACGCTGATGTCGTCGAGCCGCGCGCCGAGCACCTCGGCGGCGATCTGGCACAGGCTGGCCGCCTGGCCGGCGCCGAGGTCGGTGACGCCGCTGCGGATCAGCAGCGTGCCGTCCGCCTGCAGGCTCAGCCAGGCCGACGCCCGGTCGCGGAACCAGATCGTCCGGCCGTACGGGTGCCGGTTGCAGCCGAGGCCGCGGCCGACCAGCTTGCCCGGCCCGGACGGCCTGGGGGACTCGCCGAGCAGGGCGAGCGCGCGGTGCATGGTCTGGCCGATCTCCACGCAGGTGTCCAGCCGCTCGCCGGTCGGCAGCAGGTCGCCCTTGGCCAGGAAGTTGCGCCCCCGCACCTCGGTCCTGGACAGGCCGAGGCGGTCGGCCAGCCGGTCCATCTGGCCCTCGTAGCCGTACACCACCTGCATCGCGCCGAACCCGCGGAAGGCGCTCGCCGGGGTGTTGTTGGTGAAGATCGCGGCCGAGGTGATGCTGGCGTTGGGCGCCTGGTAGGGCCCGCAGGCGCAGGCGGCGCCGGCGAACAGGACCCGGGGTGACAGGTTGGGGTAGGCGCCCGCGTCGCCGATGATCTCCACCTGCTGCGCGGTGATCGTGCCGTCCAGGCTCGCCCCGGTCCGGTACCGCATGATGAACGGGTGCCGCTTGGTGCTCGCGGCCAGCGATTCCTGCCGGTCCCAGATCATCCGCACCGGCCGCCTGGTCCGCCAGACCAGCAGCGCGAGGAACGGCTCGACCGTCATGTCCTCCTTGCCGCCGAAGCCGCCGCCCATGTAGGCCGCGATCACCCTGACCTTGCTCTGCGGCAGCCGCAAGATCTGCGCGATCGTCGCCGCGTGCTCGATGACCTGGGTGGACACCCGCAGCGTGAGCACGCCGTTCTCCAGCCAGCCCACCCCGGCCTCGGGCTCGAGGTAGGCGTGCTCGACGTGCTGGGTGCGGTACTCCCCCTCCACCACGACGTCGGCGGCGGCCATCGCCGCGGCCGCGTCGCCGCACCGGATCTGCCAGTTGACCAGCGTGTTGCCGACCTCGTGCACGCGCGGAGCGCCGTCGGCGCGGGCCGATTCGACGTCGAAGACGCCGGGCAGCTCCTCGTAGTCCACGCTCACAAGCTCGGCTGCCTCGTCGGCGATCTGCTGGGTGGCGGCGGCCACCACCGCCACCGGCTCGCCGAAGTACCTGACCCGGTCCTGGACCAGCACCGGCATCGTGACCTCGAGCTCGGCCAGGCCGCCGCTCGCCCGCTCCACGATCTGGTTGTGCGGCACGTCGGCCGCGGTGAGCACGGCGGCCACGCCGGGCAGCGCGCGGGCCGCGGCGACGTCAAGGCCGGTGATCCTGGCGCTCGGCAGCGGGCTGCGTACCACCCGGCTGTACAGCATGCCGGGCAGCTGCCAGTCCGCCGCGTAGTGCAGCGACCCCTTGACCTTGTCCACGAAGTCGTGGTGGGCCGGCGAGGAGCCCACCACTCGGTAGCCCGACCTCGACCCGGTCGGTGACTCTATCGGGCGCTGATCGGCGGTCGTCATTGCCGCGCCGCCTGGTCGGCGTATTCCTCGACGGCGTCGAGGATCTTGGTATAGCCGGTACACCGGCACAGGTTGCCGACCAGCGCGTACCTGATCTCCTCCCGGCTCGGCCTGGCGCGGCCCTGCTCGCGATGGCGCTGCACCAGGTCCAGCGAGGTCAGCACCATGCCCGGGATGCAGAAGCCGCACTGCGATGCGCCGCGGCGCAGGAAGCATTCCTGCAGCGGGTGCAGCGCGTCGTCGGGGCCGAGCAGCCCGCGCATCGTGGTCACCTGGCGGCCGACGGCCTGCACCGCGAGGGTCAGGCAGCCGTTGACCGGCTCGCCGTCGAGCAGCACCGTGCAGGTGCCGCAGAGCCCCTCGCCGCAGCCGTACCGCACGTCGGCCAGGCCGAGCTCGTCGTGCAGCACGTCGAGCAGCGTCTGTGACGGCTGCACCCAGACCTCGTGGTCGCGGCCGTTGACGGTCAGCACGAGCTGAAGCTTGTTCATGTGGCCGCTCCGGCCGCCCGGGCGCGGGCCTGGCGGAGCGCGCGCGCGATGAGCACCCCGGCCAGACGGCGCCGGTACGCCGCCGAGGCGTGCACGTCATCGGAGGGCTCGAGCCGCTCGGCGATCCGGGCCGCGGCCGCGTCCAGGTCCTCGCCGGAGGTGCCGCCGATCGGCTCCGGGTCGGCCAGCGTGACACGGTCCGCCACCCCGGCCAGCGCTACCCGCGCGGCAACCACCGCGGTCGCGGACTCGTCGAGCTCGACCAGCGCGGCGACCGCCACGATCGCGAAGTCCGAGGTGCGCCGCACCATCTCGTGGAACGACCAGCCCTGCCGCGGCCGGGCCACAGGGATCAGCACATCGGTAATGAGCTCGGCGGCGTCAAGCGCCGTGGTCCAGTAGCCGGCGAACAGCTCCTGCGCCGGGATCACGCGCTCGCCGTCCGGGCCGCGGGCCAGCACGCTGGCGCCGGCGGCCAGCACGCAGCTGCCGATCTCCGACGTCGGGTCCGCGTGCGCGAGGCTGCCGCCGATCGTGCCGCGGTTGCGCACCCGCACGTTGCCGACGTGCCGGACGGCATCAGCGAGCAGCGGGCAGTGCTGACGGACCAGGTCGTGCTCGAGCAGCACGCGGTGCCTGGTCAGGGCGGGCAGCCGGAGCACGCCGTCGGCGACCGACGGCGGCCGCTGGTCGGCCGGGTTGATGTCGATCAGCAGCTCGGGATAGGCCAGCCGGAGGTTGAGCATCGGCATCAGGCTCTGGCCGCCGGCCAGGATCTTGGCCTCGTCGCCACCGGAGGTGAGCAGCCGCACCGCCTCGTCGTAGCTGCCGGCCGACACGTAGTCGAAGGCGGTTGCCACCATCCCTCAGCCTCCCGCCGGCCCGGGGCATCCCGCCGGCCCGGGGCATCCCGCCGGCCCGGGGCATCCCGCCGGCCCGGGGCATCCCGCCGGCCCGGGGCCTCCCGCCGGC
>JBOHCG010000179.1:0-12712 GCA_050698735.1 Streptosporangiaceae bacterium
GCTCTGGGGCCGGCGCGGGGGGCTCTGGGGCCGGCGCGGGGGGCTCTGGGGGCTCGGAGGCGCTGGGGTCGCTGGGCGTGGTGCCTGCCGGGGTGGACGCCAGCGTGCCGCATCCGGCCAGGATCTGGAACTACTGGCTGGGCGGGCGGGACTACTTCGCCGCCGACCAGGTCGCGGGGCATGCGCTCGGCCAGGAGTTCCCGCACGTTACGGAGATCGCGCGGGCCGAGCGGGCGTTCCTCGTCCGGGCGGTGCGGTTCCTTGCCGGGCCGGCCCGGGTCAGGCAGTTCCTCGATATCGGGGCCGGGCTGCCGGCCGGGGGGAACACCCACGAGATCGCGCAGCGGATCTCTGCGGACAGCGGGATCGTGTACGCCGACCACGACCCGGTGGTGCTAGCGCACGCCAGGGCGCTGCTCGCCAGCCCGATGCTGGCCAGCTCGCCGGAAGGAGTCGTCAGCTACATCCAGGTCGACCTGCGCGACGTGACCGCGGTGCTCGCGCGCTCGGCGCATACCCTCGATCACGGCAAGCCGGTCGCGCTGATGATGCTCGGCGTGCTCGGCTACGTCGACGATCACGGGGCGGCCCGGTCGATCGCTAGCCAGCTGATGGACGCGCTGCCGTCGGGCAGCTACCTCGCGATCGCCGACGGCGTGGCCACGGGCGGCTACGTCGAGAGCATGCACCAGCGGTACAACCAGGCCGCGCCGGCGGCCTTCCGGCTGCAACGGCCGGACGAGCTGGCCAGCTTCTTCGACGGGCTGGACCTGGTCGAGCCGGGCGTGGTGCCGTGTCCGCGATGGAAGCCGGACGCGCGTCCGGCTGCCGAGGGCGGGGCAGCGGGCGAGGCGGTCGCCTACTGCGGGGTGGCCAGAAAGCCCTGATGCGTTCTCGCGGCGGCGTACGCCTGAACAACAAATCGCCGTTCTAATCCGTTATTACGCAACGATTCGCCGTTGTGACGCATGATCGGCGGATTTTTTCCGGTGCCCGCAGCCTCTAACCTTGGCTCATGATCACTGAGGAACTCAGCGCGGCAGAACCGCCGCGGCGAGTGGCGACGTCCCGGGAGTACCTGATGTGCCCGCCGGAGCACTTCGCCGTCACGTACGCGATCAACCCGTGGATGCGGCCGGAGAACCCGGCCGACGCCGCGGTCGCGATGCGCCAGTGGGCCAGCCTCCGGCAGACCCACCTGGACCTAGGCCATGACGTGCGGACGATCGAGCCGGTGGCGGGGCTGCCGGACATGGTGTTCGCCGCCAACGGCGCCCTTGTCGTCGACGGGACCGTGCTCGGCGTCCGGTTCCGCTACCCGCAGCGGGCCGCGGAGGCGGACGCGTACCTGCAATGGTTCCGCGACCGCGGCTACCCGGATGTGCGGGAGTCCTCGCACGTCAACGAAGGCGAGGGCGACATCCTGTACACCGGGCGGGCGCTGCTCGCGGGCCACGGCTTCCGCACCGAACGGGCGGCCGCGGGCGAGCTTGCCGCGGTGTTCGGGCTGCCGGTGGTGAGCCTTCGCCTGGTCGACCCGCGGTTCTACCACCTGGACACCGCGCTGTGCGTGCTGGACTCCGACACCGCCATGTACTATCCGGCGGCGTTCGACGATGCCGGGCGTGCCGCGCTCGCGGCGCATTTCGCCGAGCTGATCGAGGCCAAGGACGAGGACGCCGAGGTACTGGGCCTGAACGCGGTCAGCGACGGCCGTCACGTGGTGTTGCCGGCCCAGGCTCGAGGCCTGGCCGCACAGTTGACTGTGCACGGGTTCGAGCCCGTGGGAGTCGACATGTCCGAACTGCTCAAGGCCGGCGGCGGCCCCAAGTGCTGCACGCTGGAGCTGCGTTAGGAAACGCTCATGAGGGGGTGTTCGCATGACGGGGATCATGACCGACCTGCTGGAGCTGACCAGCGAGTACGGTGCACATAACTACCATCCGCTGCCGATCGTGGCGGCCGAGGCCGAGGGTGTCTGGGTTACCGACGTCGAGGGGCGTCGGTACCTGGACATGCTCGCCGCGTACTCCGCGCTGAACTTCGGCCACAGGCATCCCAGGCTGATCGCCGCCGCGCGGCGGCAGCTCGACCACGTCACGCTGGTGAGCCGGGCGTTCGATCACGATCAGTTCGGGCCGTTCTGCGCCGAGCTGGCCGAACTCGCCGGCATGGACGTCGTGCTGCCCATGAACACCGGCGCCGAGGCGGTCGAGACCGCGATCAAGGTCGCGCGCAAGTGGGGGTACACGGTCAAGGGGGTGCCCGCGGACCAGGCGGTGATCATCGTGTTCACCGGGAACTTCCACGGGCGCACCACCACGATCATCAGCTTTTCCACCGACCCCGACGCGCGGGACGACTTCGGACCTTACACGCCCGGCTTCGTCGTCGTGCCTTACGGCGACCTGTCGGCCCTGACCTCGGCCGTCGACTCGCTCGGCGAGCGGGTGGTCGCGGTGCTCGTCGAGCCGATCCAGGGTGAGGCCGGGGTGGTCGTGCCGCCGCCCGGCTTCCTGCCTGGCGTCAGGGAGCTGTGCACCGCGCACGGCATCCTGATGATCGCCGACGAGATCCAGTCCGGGCTCGGCCGCACCGGCTTCACCTTCGCCTGCACGGCCGAGGGGGTGATTCCCGACGCCTACCTGCTGGGCAAGGCGCTCGGCGGCGGCATCGTGCCCGCCTCCGCGATGGTGTCCACCTGGCCGGTGCTCGGCGTGCTGCACCCGGGCCAGCACGGGTCCACGTTCGCCGGCAACCCGCTGGCCTGCGCCGTGGCGCGGGAGGTCATCGCGCTCCTGCGGACGGGTGAGTACCAGGCGCGTTCGGCGCTGCTCGGGGAGAAATTCCACGCCCGGCTGGCCGCGCTGCCGGGCGATGTGGTGCGCGAGGTACGCGGGCGCGGGCTGTGGGCCGGGGTCGAGTTCTCCTGTCTGCCGGGCCGCGAGGTCTGCGAGCGGCTGGCCGCGCACGGCGTGCTCGCCAAGGAGACGCACGGGAACACGATCAGGCTCGCGCCGCCGCTGGTGATCAGCGACGAAGACCTCGACTGGGGACTGGACAGGATCGAGGCGGCGATAGGGAAGCCGGCTTAAGGCCAGGCGGCGGTAGGCGCCGGCGTGGTGGACGAGCGGGCCGTGGCCGGGCGGATCGGCCAGGCCGCAGACGGCGGCGACCCGGCCGACGACGATGCTGTGATCGCCGCCGTCGTGCACGGCGGTGGTCCGGCATTCCAGCACGGCCAGCGCGTCGTCGAGGACCGGCGCGCCGGTGAGCGGGGCGGGGTGATGCGCCACCTCCGCTAGCTGCCCGTCCAGCGGGCGGCCCCTGGTGGCAAGCCAGCGCGCGGTCTTCTCCGCGTCCTCGTGCAGGATGGAGACCGCCCACCAGCCCGCCGCGATGACCGCGTCGTGGAACCTGGCGATCTTCTCCGCGCAGAACAGCACGAGCGGCGGGGCCAGCGAGACCGAGGTAAACGCGCTGACGGTCATGGCGTGGCCGGAGCGAGTCGTGACGACGACGATGCCGCTGGCGAACTGCCCCGCGGCCTGGCGGAACGAGGCCGCGTCGACGTCGGCGGGGTCGAGGTCGGCGGGGTCGACGTCGCTTGCCTCGGGATTGCTCGCCTCGGGGTTGCTCACCTCGGCCGCGCCCGCATCAGCGACGCCAGGACAACACCGGCCACCGCGCACAGCGTCCCGCCGTACAGGTACCACTTGCCCGCCGCGGTGTTGGTGATGATCACGCTGCCGCTCGCGACGGGCATGGACAGCACGAACGAGGCGGCGATCCAGCCGATCGCGGGCACAAGCGCGCCGCTGACCGTGCCCAGCACCCGGCAGGCCAGCAGGCAGGTGGCGAGGATCGCCACGCAGAACGCGATCGCGGCCAGCGGCAACGGCCCTATCATCCCGCTGTACAGGAAGCTGCCGAGCATGCCCTGCACCGCCCCGAACACCAACAGCACGCCGTAGGTGACGCCGGTGAGGAGCAACCCGGCTCCCTTCCTGTCTGCCGTGCCGTCCATGACAGCAGGCTACAGCTCCGTATCCCGGTGCCCGGGACCGCGAGGGCCAGCGAGCAGGGTGTAGCACTCCACGCCGGTGAGCGGGTGCGGCACGTTGTTGGTCAGGGCGAAGAACGGCGGGGACACCGCGATCTGGGTCGCGTGGGCGCGCATCGCCGCTATCTTCGCGTCGAGATGGGCGGTGGCGTCGATTTCCGTAGTGACCTGATCGGAGCCGGGCGCGGCGGTGGCGTAGAACTTGCTCAGGATCTGTGTGCCTTGCTTGAACGCTTGCCAGGCCACGCGGTGCGCCTGGATGTGGTCGGGATGGCCGTAGAAGCCGTTGGCGTCGTAGGTCACCAGCACCTGCGGCCGGACCTCGTCGATGACGTCGAGCAGGGCGCGCGCGGCCTCGCCGGTGTCGGCCTGCCAGAAGCTGCGCGGGTCGTCGTTGCCCTCGGTGCCCATCATCCCCGAGTCGCGCCAGCGGCCTGCGCCGCCGAGGAACCTGTGGTCGGTTACGCCGAGCGCGGCGCAGGCGGCGTCCAGCTCGCCGATCCGGTACTCCCCCAGCCGGTCCTCGCGATCGGCGGCCAGGTGCGCGAGCGAGGGCGGGATGATCTCGCCGAGTTCGCCGAGCGTGCAGGTGACGAGGGTGACGTGCGCGCCTTCCGCGGCGCACTTCGCGATCGTCGCGCCAGTGCCGATCGACTCGTCATCCGGGTGCGCGTGCACGAACAGCAGCCGACGGCTCATGCCAGTGAGCCTACAGAGCGGCCGGTGATGAAAGGATTCATGGCATGACCGAGAGCTTTCCCCGGCAGGAGGCCAGGACCAGGCGTTTCACGCTCGGTGCGGCCCGAACGTTCCGCGTCTCGCCCGACGGCGCCCGGGTCGTCTACCTGCGCACGAAGGGCGGCACCGACCCGGTGACGTGCCTGTGGGCGATGGACGTGGCCAGCGGGCAGGAGCGGCTTGCCGCGGACCCGAGGGCACTCGGCGCGGCCGGGGAGGACCTGCCGCCGCAGGAGCGCGCCCGGCGGGAACGGGTCAGGGAGTCGGCGGGCGGCATCGTGGCCTACGCGACCGACGCCGAGGTCGTGATGGCCGTCTTCGCCCTGTCCGGGCACGTCTACGCGACGGACCTGACCGGCTCCGGCCTCCCGCCGCGGCCGGTGCCGACGCGGACGCCCGCACTGGATCCGCACCCCGACCCCACCGGGCGCCGGCTTGCCTACGTGAGCGCCGGCGCGCTGCGGGTCACCGGCCTGGACGCTTCGGACTCGGCCGGGGACCGGGCCGTCGCCGACGCCGACGGCGCGGCGGACGTGACGTACGGGCTGCCCGAGTTCATCGCCGCGGAGGAGATGCACCGCCGCCGCGGCTACTGGTGGTCCCCGGACGGCTCGGCCCTGCTCGTCGCGCGGGTCGACGAGACCCCGGTGAACCGGTGGCACATCGCCGACCCGGCCAACCCGGAGCGCGAGCCCGTCCGGGTCGCCTACCCCGCCGCCGGCACCCCGAACGCCGACGTCTCCCTCTTCCTATTCGGGCTCGACGGCAGCAGCGTTCCGGTGGACACCGACGCAGCCGCGTTCCCTTACCTGGTCACCGCGCGCTGGCAGGAGGGCCGCGACCCGCTGGTCGTGGTGCAGAGCCGGGACCAGCGGACCATCCGCCTGCTGCGGGTTGACCCGGGCAGCGGCAGTACCGGGGTGCTGCATACCGACACCGACCCGCACTGGCTGGAGATCGTCACTGGCGTCCCGGCCTGGACGGCCGACGGCCGGATCGTGTGGACCCGCGACCTTGACGACACCCGCCGCCTGGTAGTCGGGCCCCCCGGCGGGGAGTTCGTACCCGTCACCCCGCCGGGCCTGCAGGTGCGCGCGGTGCTTGACGTGGACGGCGACGCCGTGCTGTTCCAGGCCTCCGCCGACCCGACCGAGATCCAGCTGTGGCGCTACGGCCCGGATGGCCTGAGCCGGGTCGGCGAGGGCGAGGGCATCGAGGGCGGCACCGGCGCGGGCGGCACAACGGTCGTGGTGCGCCACGGCCTCGACCACGACGGCGGTCTTGTCAGGGTGTACCGGGACGGCGCGCCTGGCGCCGAGATCACCTCGTTCGCCGAGAGCCCGGCGCTGCCCGCGCCCCGGCCCGTGCTGCTGTCCGCCGGCCCGCGGCAGATCCGCACCGCGGTGCTGTTCCCCTCCTGGCACGAGCCCGGGCGGGAGAAGCTGCCGGTGCTCGTCGACCCGTACGGCGGTCCCGGCGCGCAGCGGGTGATGAAGGCCCGCGGCATGTACCTCACCTCACAGTGGTTCGCCGAGCAGGGCTTCGCGGTGCTGATCGCGGACGGCCGCGGTACCCCGGCCCGCGGCCCCGGCTGGGAGCGCGCGGTGGCCGGCGACCTGGCGGACCCGGCCCTAGAGGACCAGGTCGACGCGCTGTACGCCGTCGCCGACCAGTTCCCTGACCTGGATACCAGCCGGGTCGCGATCCGCGGCTGGTCGTTCGGCGGCTACCTGGCGGCGCTGGCCGTGCTGCGCCGCCCCGACGTGTTCCACGCCGCCGTCGCGGGCGCCCCTGTCACCGACTGGCACCTCTACGACACCCACTACACCGAACGCTACCTGGGGCACCCGGACCGCGAAGAGGCTTCCTACGAGCGGTCCTCGCTCCTTAATTTGGCAGAACGGGCGGTGGTATCCGGCCCGCGCCCGCTGCTTCTCATCCACGGCCTAGCCGACGACAACGTGGTGGTCGCGCACACCCTGCGGCTGTCCTCCGCGCTGCTAGCGGCCGGCTACCCGCACACGGTCCTCCCCCTGTCCGGCATCACCCACATGGCCTCCCAGGAGACGGTGGCGGAGAACATGCTCCTGCTCCAACTCGACTTCCTTCGGGCCTCCCTCGGCCTCTCGCCCAGAGACTGACACAATTCGGCGGCTGCGCGACCTGGCGAAGACGCACGGGTCGTCGTCGGACTGAGTCCTCGGGCTGGCCGGCGCGGGAGCGAATGTATCCAGGGTCACATGCCACGATGAGGTCTCGGTCACTGCGGCACCGGACCGGGTGGATTAAGTTCGTGCCATCGGACACTCGGACCGCCACCCGGCCTGGCGCCGGCATGCGGCGCGTGGCGTTACGCTTACGCTCGAAAGCAGCGAGGACGCTGGAGAATGACACAGGCACCGGAAGCGCCGGCCAGGACGCGGGCGCAGATTACCGAGCGCACGTTCCGCAAGGACCAGTGGTGGAAGACGCCACGCGTGGTGGCCAGCGGCCTCACGATCTGGGTGGTCTATGCCACGGTGCGCGTGTTCACCGGTCACTGGTACTACGTGCCGGCAGACCACTACCTGACGCCGTTCTACTCGCCGTGCGTCAGCGGTGAGTGCGTGCCCGGCTCAAGCACCCTGGGCCAGTGGATCCCGGCGGTGCCGCCGGTCATCCCGTACGCGTTCGTGTCGCTGGTGTTCGTGCTCGGCTTCCGGCTCACCTGCTATTACTACCGGGGGGCGTACTACCGGGCGTTCTGGCGGGCGCCGGCGGCATGCGCGGTGCGCGAGCCGCACGCGAAGTACACGGGCGAGACCAGGTTCCCGCTGATCGCGCAGAACCTGCACCGCTACTTCTGGTACCTGGCCGTGCTCATCGCGATCCTGCTCAGCTACGACGCGGCGCAGGCATTCCGCGGGCCGGACGGGAACTTCGGGTTCGGCATCGGCTCGCTGATCATGCTGGCCAACGTGATCCTGCTCTGGGGCTACACGCTGGGCTGCCACTCGTGCCGGCACATCACCGCCGGCCGGCTGAAGAACTTCTCCTCCCATCCGGCCCGGTACTGGGCCTGGACGAAGGTCTCGTGGCTGAATGCGCGGCACCTGCAGCTCGCCTGGATCACGCTCGGCACGTTGATGCTGACCGACCTGTACATCATGCTGGTGGCCAGCGGGGCCTTCGCAGATCCAAGAATCTTTAATTAACCGAACGGGCAGTGGTAATGAGCGACGCAGAGGTCTACAGCGACGCAGGGGCTGGCAGCACGGGGGCGGGTGACGAGATCGACCGGCTTTCCTACGACGTGGTCGTGGTGGGCGCGGGCGGCTCCGGGCTGCGGGCGGCCATCGAGGCGCGGCTGCGCGGCAAGAAGACGGCGATCATCTCCAAGTCCCTGTTCGGCAAGGCGCACACGGTGATGGCCGAGGGCGGCTGCGCCGCCTCCATGGGCAACATGAACTCCCGCGACAACTGGCAGGTCCACTTCCGCGACACGATGCGCGGCGGGAAGTTCCTGAACAACCCGCGGATGGCCGAGCTGCACGCCAAGGAGGCGCCGGACCGGGTCTGGGAGCTCGAGGCCTGGGGCGCGCTGTTCGACCGGACCAAGGACGGCAAGATCAGCCAGCGGAACTTCGGCGGTCACGCCTACCCGCGGCTGGCCCACGTCGGCGACCGGACCGGCCTGGAGATAATCCGCACGCTGCAGCAGAAGGTCGTCGCGATGCAGCAGCAGGACGCGGTCGAACTCGGTGACCCGGAGGCGATGATCAAGGTCTACGCCGAGGCCACGATCACCCGCCTGGTCAAGGGCGGCGCCCCGGATGGGCAACAGAGCATCGCCGGGGCATTCGGGTACTTCCGCGACACCGGGCGGTTCGTCCTGTTCGAGGCGCCCGCGGTGGTGCTCGCCACCGGCGGGATCGGCAAGACGTTCAAGATCAGCTCGAACTCCTGGGAGTACACCGGGGACGGGCACGCGCTCGCCCTGCTGGCCGGGGCTCCGCTGCTGAACATGGAGTTCGTCCAGTTTCACCCCACGCACATGGTCTGGCCGCCATCGGTGGCGGGCCTGCTCGTCACCGAGTCGGTGCGCGGTGACGGCGGCGTGCTGCGCAACTCCGAGGGCAAGCGCTACATGTTCGGCTACGTGCCCGACGTGTTCCGTGCGCAGTACGCGGAGACCGAGGAGGAGGCGGACCGCTGGTACGCCGACCCGGACAACAACCGGCGCCCGCCGGAACTGCTGCCCAGGGACGAGGTGGCCCGCGCCAACAACGCCGAGGTCAAGGCGGGCCGCGGGTCGCCGCACGGCGGGGTGTTCCTCGACATCGCCTCCAGGATCCCGGCCGAGGAGATACTGCGGCGGCTGCCGTCCATGTATCACCAGTTCAAGGAGCTTGCCGACGTCGACATCACCAAGGAGCCGATGGAGGTCGGCCCGGCCCAGCACTACGTGATGGGCGGGGTGGAGGTCGACCCGGACACCGCGGCGGTGCCCGGCGTGCCCGGCCTTTTCGCGGCCGGCGAGGTGTCGGGCGGCATGCACGGCTCGAACAGGCTCGGCGGCAACTCGCTGTCCGACCTGCTGGTCTTCGGCCGCCGCGCCGGGATGGGCGCGGCGGACTACCTCGACGACGTGACCACAAGGCCCGTGGCGTCGCAGGCCGCCCTCGACGCGGCCCGCGGCGAGGTGCTCATCCCGCTGGAGCGCGCCGACGGCGAGAACCCGTACACGCTGCATCACGAGATCCAGCAGACGATGAGCGATCTGATCGGGATCATCCGCAGGGAAAGCGAGATCAAGACCGCGCTCGCCGAGATCGACAAGTTCCGCGAGCGGGCCGAGAATCTCAGCGCGCCCGGCGGCCGGGCCTACAACCCGGGCTGGCACATGGCGCTCGACCTGCGGAACATCCTGCTGATCGCCGAGTGCGTGGCGCAGGCGGCACTGGAGCGGCAGGAGAGCCGGGGCGGGCACACCAGGGATGACTACCCGGAGATGTCGGCGGAATGGCGGAAGGTCAACCTGGTCTGCGAGCTCGACGGTGACCGCGTGGTGCTGCACCGCCAGCCGCTCCCGGCGATGCGCCCCGACCAGTTCGCGCTGTTCGAGGTGTCCGAGCTGAAGAAGTACATGACGGACGAGGAACTGGCCGGCCTAACGGAGCCGCGGGCGTCGGGTACCGACGCCGAGGACCAGCCTTCCGCTGAGTCATCTAGCGCGCCTTCGGCGCGACCAAGCGAAGCGCCCGCGAGGAAGGCAGGAGAGTAGGGGCATGAGCTACAAGGTTGCGCTGCGGGTCTGGCGCGGCGACGCGGGCGCCGGGGATCTCACCGACTACCAGGTTGAGGCCAACGAGGGCGAGGTCGTGCTTGACTTGCTGCACAGGCTGCAGGCCACCCAGGCGAACGACCTGGCCATCCGGTGGAACTGCAAGGCCGGCAAGTGCGGATCGTGCTCGATGGAGATCAACGGGCGGCCCCGGCTAGCGTGCATGACCCGGATGTCGGTGTTCGCGCCGGACGAGACGCTGACGATCACGCCGATGCGCACCTTCCCGGTGATCAGGGACCTGGTCACCGATGTGTCCTTCAACTACGCCAAGGCGCGGGAGATCCCGTCGTTCACCCCTGATCCGTCCGTGAAGCTGGGCGAGTTCCGGATGCAGCAGGTCGACGTGAACCGGTCGCAGGAGTTCCGGAAGTGCATTGAGTGCTTCCTCTGCCAGAACACCTGCCACGTGATCCGCGACCACTCGGACAACGAGGGGGCGTTCGCGGGACCCAGGTTCCTGATGCGGATCGCCGAACTCGAGATGCACCCGGCCGACACCGCGGACCGGCGCGAGATCGCGCAGGACGACTTCGGCCTGGGCTACTGCAACATCACCAAGTGCTGCACCGAGGTCTGCCCAGAGCAGATCAAGATCACCGACAACGCGCTGATCCCGATGAAGGAGCGGGTTGTCGGCCGCAAGTACGACCCGCTGGTCTGGCTCGGCGACAAGATCACCCGCCGCACCAGCCGCGACACGCCTAAGGTGCCAGGCAAAGCGTCCTGACACGAGATGAAACCGTGCCTTCACCACGCTAGGTAGTGCCGAAGGTCTCCTGGTTGACTGCGGTGCGACCGCGGTCGTACCATTGTGTCGTGGGCACTGTGGTCAAGAAGTCGGTATCGGTTCCTGACGTGATCTGGTCGGCCGCAGAACGGGAGGCCGACGTTCTGCACATAACCGTGTCAGCGCTGGTTACGCAGGCACTGGAGAACTACCTGAAGATTCAGGATGGCCTTGCCGCCGTCGCCGAGTGGGAGGCTGAGCATGGCCCGCTCACCGAGGAGGGCCTCGCCGAGGCGGATGCGATCCTCGACGCCGCAGGCGTCGGGATCCGCCGGTGACCGACGGCCTCACCTACGACTCGGGCGCGCTGATCGCCGCTGAGCGCGAGGAGCCCAGGATGTGGGCCATCCACAGGAAGGCGCTGGCTCGCGGCGTTAGGCCGGTGGTCCCCGCGGGGGTACTGCTCGAGGTGTATCGGTCCGCCCGGCAGGTCAATCTGGCGCGGCTGCTGCGAGCCTGCCAGGTCGAACCGCTCGACGAAGACAAGGCACGTCGGGCCGGGACACTGCTCGGACGCTGCTCGATTAGCCCTGGCGCGGTGGATGCCTCTGTGGCCGAGGGCGCGCTGCGGCGGGGCGACGCCGTGGTCACCGGCAACGCCGAGCACATCCGCGCCCTAGCCGACGGGGCTGGCCGCAAGCTGGCGATCATCCCGGTCTGATCCCGCCGACGCTGGCTGGCTCTAACGAGCGGGGTCAGAGGGGGGCGGCCGGCTCGGCGGCGAGGGCGCGGGCCGGGGGATGTAGTTGGTGCGTGGTCAGAGGGGGGCGGGGGCGGCTTGTTCGGCGGCGAAGGCGCGGGCGAGGGGATGCAGGAGGTAGTGGCCGGGAGCCGGCGAGGCGAGCAGGTTGGCGTCGGCCAGGGTCTCCAGCGCCTCGGCCGTCTCGGACGGCGAGGTGCCAAGCAGAGCGGTGGCCTGCGCGGTGCTGATGGCGGGCGCCGGCCACGAGCCGAGCAGGCGGAACGCGCGGGCCGCGGCCAGGTCCGCGTAGTGGCGCGAGTCGGCCAGGGACCGGTAGGCCGCGTCCAGCCGGGCCCGCAGCGATAGCCGCCCGTAGCACAGCTCGTCCAGGCGGCCGCCCTCGGTGGCAAGCAGCGCGGCGAACTGGCCCAGCGGCCAGGACGGGCGGGCGGCCAGCCGCGCGCCTGCGATGGACAGGGCGAGCGGGATGCCGCCGCAGGCGGCCACGATCGAGCTGACCGCGGCAGGCTCCGCGTTGGCCCGGTCCGCGGTGGCCATGGTCCGCAGCAGGTCGCGCGCCTCGGGGTCGGGCAGCCCGGCCAATGTGACCAGGTGGGCCTCGGGCAGCTGGGCCAGGCCGCGGCGGCCGGTGACCACCGTGCCGCAGGACCGCGAGCCTGGGATCAGCGGCCACACCTGGTCGGCGTCCCGGGCGTCGTCAAGCACGAGCAGCAGGCGGCGGCCGGCCAGCGCGCTGCGGTACTGCGCGATGCGTTCGGTCCCGTCGCGGGCCACGGCCCGGCGGCCCAGGCCGAGAGCGCGCAGGAACCGGGTCATCACGGCGCCGGGCTCGGCCGGGGCGGCCAGGCTCCCGCCCAGGTCGGCGTAGAGCTGGCCATCCGGGTAGCATTCCGCCACCCGGTGCGCGAGGTTGACGGCCAGCTCGGACTTGCCGATGCCGGGAAACCCTGTGATGGCCACCACCGGGTGCGCGGCGGCCTCGTCCGGCTCCGCGCACAGGCCGCTGACCAGCTGGCCCAGCTCGCGGTCCCGGCCGGTGAACACGGCGGCGCCGCGCGGGAGCTGACGCGGGACCGGCACCACGGAGGTCCTCAC
>JBOHCG010000180.1:0-12677 GCA_050698735.1 Streptosporangiaceae bacterium
CACGAAACCCGCGCCGCAGCCCGCCCCGCGTCGCTCACGTCACCCACGTCACCCATCCACGGAAACCAGCTCTGACCTGGCACTTCTCGAAATTGAGTACAGATAACGCTGGGGATCGGCAATAACGTCGCCGTCGTCGATCATCTCGGTGAGATTCCGGCCGCGCCGAAGATCCGGCACGCCTTGTCGGCGCTGGTGTGGATCATCGTGACTCATCGAGCAATCCCCGGGACACGGTAACGCGCTGCGCGATAAGCGTACCGCCGGACCGCCTCGCGGGTTTGCCTGCTACCTGATCTGGAACGAGGCGAGGCCCTCCGGCGGCTCGGCCTGCACGGTGACGTCGGCCACGACCGCCAGCTGCGGACCGTGCCTGGCCCACTCCAGCAGGTGCTCGACCTCGCCGGCGGGCCCCTCGAATGCGGCCTCGACCCGGCCGTCTGGCAGGTTGCGCACCCACCCGTGCACGCCGTGCTTGAGCGCGACGCGACGGCACGTGATGCGGAAGCCGACGCCCTGGACCTGGCCGGCGATCAGCACCCGATAGCGGACCACGAGCCGACAGTAGAGCATGGCGGTTGTTACGGTCGTAGTGTCGTGATCTGTGACGGCGGTCGTGCCGGGATGGGACCGAGGCTGATGGCGATCTTTGTGCTTGTGCATGGGGCGTGGGGCGGCGCGCACGGGTTCCGCAAGGTCCGCGGGCCGCTGCGGGCGGACGGCCACGAGGTGTTCACGCCGAGCCTGACCGGGATCGGCGAGCGGGTGCACCTGACCGGGCCGCAGGTCTGCCTGACCACGCACGTCACCGACGTGGTCAACACGGTGCTGTATGAGGACCTGGACGGGATCGTGCTGCTGGGCTTCTCCTACGGCGGGTTCGTGGTCACCGGTGCGCTCGAGCACATCGGGGACCGGGTCCGGCACCTGGTCTACCTGGATGCGTTCGTGCCCGGCGACGGCGACACGGTCTACGACCAAACGGGCGACGCGGCGGGCCGCGGCCGGGTGATCGGGCTCGGCGACGCCTGGCTGGTGCCGCCGACCGCGCGGGAGTACGACGACCCGGCCGAGGCCGCCTGGGCCGGCCCGCGGCGCACCCCGCATCCGGTCGGCTGCTTCACCGAGCCGGTCCGGCTGGCGCGGCCGCTTGAGGACTACCCGTTCACCCGGACCTATATCAAGGCCACCGGCGAGCCGCGGCCCTCGGCGTCGGATGCGTTCTGGCTCGCCGCGGACCGGGTAAAGGCCTCCCCCGCCTGGCGGTACCGGGAGATCGCGACCAACCACATGATCCCCAGCAACCGGCCCGAGGAACTGAGGAGGCTGCTGCTCGAGCTGGCGTGAATTCGTTACGCCGGGTCAGCTGGTGAAGGTGGGGTCGCCGCCTCGGGTGGCGCCGGAGCGGTCCTTGGGCTCTTCCCAGTCTTCCTGGCGGCCCAGGGCAGTCCAGTCGAGAACGACGTAGGCGCCGACGGTGCCTTCCGTGCCGCGGGCGTAGGCCGAGTAGGTGTGGTAGATGTCATCGCCTTCGCGCAGGAAGCAGCTATAGCCGGGGAGTTCCGTGGACACCTCGCCGCCGACGGCGTCGGGCTCCGGGCGGTAGTTGTAGTCGAGCTGGCCGCGTTCGGCGTCCAGCGAGACGCCGAAGTCGTAGTTGAAGTCGCTGCCGTGGGCGGAGTACCAGGGGATGGTCCAGCCGCGTTCGGCGGCCTTCGCGGCGATCTTGCCGTAGGGGGCGCGGGAGGTGAACACGAAGGCCGTCTCCCTGGTGCCGAGCTGGTCGAGCATGAACAGCGGGAACGCGTTGATGCTGGCGGTGCAGCCGGGGCAGGGCTGCTCCCAGTCAGGGCCGAACATCACGTGCTGGACGACCAACTGGCGGTTGTCGCCGAACAGGTCGGCGAGCGTCACGGGGCCGTCGGGGCCCTCGAATACGTACTCCTTATCGATCCGCACCATGGGCAGGCGGCGGCGCTCGGCGTTCAGCGCGTCATGCTGGCGGGTGAACTCCTTCTCCTGTGCCAGCAGCTCGCGCCTGGCCTCAAGCCACTGCTCACGGGACACGACATCGGGCAGACTCATCGCAAACCTCCTGGAATTTCTATCCCTTGGCAGTGGGGACGATCCGGCGGGGCGAAAATAGACGGTCGGCGGCGAAAAACTTTCCCGGCCTTGCCGGCCGGGACCGAGGAGGCAGCGTGATACTTGTGACCGGCGCGACCGGGCGGGTCGGCTACCAGCTGATGGAGGCGCTCGCGGACGCCCGCGCCGACGTGACCGCGATGGTGCGGGTGCAGGCGCGGGCTGAGGATCTGCCCGGGACGCCGGCGCACATCGTGGCGTCGTTCGATGACCCGCCCGCGGCGGACGTGCTGCGCGGCTTCGACCGGGTGTTCCTGCTCAGCCCGACCGGCGAGGAGCAGGTCGAGCTCGAGACGGTGTTCATCGACGCGCTGGTGGCGGCCGGGCACCGGCCGCACGTGGTCAAGCTCGCGGCGGACGGCTTTGCCGATCCCGGCTGCGAGGTCAGGTTCATGCGCAGCCACCGGGAGATCGCCAGGCACCTGGACGCCACCGGCCTGCCCGCGACCTACGTCGCCGCGGCCTGCTACATGGAGGACCTGCTGACCTCCGCGGACACCATCGCGAAGGACGGGACCATCGCCGCGCCGGCCGGCCACGGGCGGGTCGGGTTCGTGGCGGCCAGCGATGTCGCCGGGGTCGCCGCCGCCGTGCTTACCGGCTCGGGGCACGAGGGCGCGACGTACGTGGTGACCGGGCCGCAGGCGCTGCGGTACGCGGATGTGGCGGCACGGTTCTCTGCGGTGTTCGGGCGCGAGGTGGACTTCGAGGACCAGCAGCCGGCTCGCGCACTTGACGGCATGCTGGCCGCCGGGCTCGATCGGTGGCAGGCGGACGGGATGCTGGAGCTGTTCGAGTGGATCCGCGAGGGCGGCGCGAACACGGTGACGGACACCGCGGCGGAAGTTACCGGCGCCGCGGCGCGGCCCCTTGAGGACTGGCTGGAGGAGTCCCGGGGCAGCTTTGCCTAGGTGCCGCCCGCGCTGTGACGGACTGGCGAGCGAGCCACGCGACGCTTTTGCGGTCGGTCACCCGGCCGTGATCTACGGGCTCGGGGCTCGCGCCACGGCTCGTTCTGGATAACTGAAAATTACGGCGGGATGCGGGGCGGCGGGTCAGGATCGGACCAGCCGGGCGATGGCTTCCGAGGCCTCCTTGACCTTGTCGGCCGCCTCGGGGCCGCCCTGCTCGATGGCCTGGGTGACGCAGTGGCCGAGGTGGTCCTCGACCAGGCCGAGCGCGACGGCCTGCAGGGCACGGGTCACCGCGGAGACCTGGGTGAGGACGTCGATGCAGTAGACGTCCTCCTCGACCATGCGCTGCAGCCCGCGCACCTGGCCCTCGATCCGGCGCAAGCGCTTGAGGTAAGCGTCCTTGTCCTGCGTATACCCGCGCATAATCCCACTGTACGGGATGCCGGCCGGGCCGGCGCGGCTCGCGGCCTGCCCGATAGCCTCACGGTATGCGTGACGAGACGATCGCGGCCTTCCTCGACGAACTGGCCGCCCGGGTGCCCGCGCCAGGCGGCGGCGCGACGGCAGCCCTGCACGCCGCCCAGTCGGCGGCGCTGCTCGCCATGGTGGCCAGATACAGCGACGGGGCGAAGTACGACGCTTCGGTGATGGATCACGTCATCACCGAGGCCGACGGGATCAGGAGCGACGCGCTGACGCTTGCCGAGCGGGATGCCGATGCGTTCGGCTTGGTGGCTTCGGCCTATGGGCTGCCTAAGGGGACCGAGGAGGAGAAGGCGGCGCGTTCGGCAGCCATCGCTTCCGCGCTCGCCGGGGCCGCGCGGCCGCCCGCGGATGTGGTGCGGCTGGCGCTGCTGCTGGTCAGCCTGGCCGAGGAACTGCTGCCGACCGGGAACCGTAACGTGATCACGGACGTGGCGGCGGCGGCCGAGGCGGCGCGGGCCGCGGCGGTTACGGCGCAGGTCAACATCGAGGTCAACCTGCGCGGGATCGGCGACGACGCGGTCAAGGCGGACATCGCGTCGATGGCGGCGGTGGCCGACGAGGTCACGGCGCGCGCCGACCGGGTCGTGGCCGCCGTGCTCGAGGAGATCAGGAAGTGACGTCGGGCTCGGGCTCTGGCTCGGCTTCGGGCTCTGGCTCGGCTTCGGGCTCTGGCTCGGCTTCGGGCGCTGGCTCGGCTTCGGGGGCGCGGGTGCTGTCCGGGCGGGGGCTGGCGGCGGAGATAAGGGGTGGCACGGCGGCCGCGGTGGCGGAACTGGCGGCGGCGCGGCGACCGCCGCGGGTGACGGTGGTGACGGCCACGGACGACGAGGCCACCGCCTGGTACGTGCGGTCGATCGTGACCGCGGCTGGCAAGGCCGGGATCGGCTGCGAGGTGGAGGATCTCGGCGCCGGCGCCTCGGCGGCTGCGATCGAGGCTCAGCTGTCGGCGCTTAGCGGTGATCCGACGGTGGACGGGATCATCCTTCAGACGCCGCTGCCTGGGGGGGTACGGCTAGCGGGGCTGGCTGGCGTCATCGATCCGGCGAAGGATGTGGACGGCGCCAACCCGGTCTCGCTCGGACGGCTGATGACGGGGCTGCCCGCGTTCGCGCCCGCCACGGCGTCGGCGGTGCTTGCCCTTCTCGACCATTACGAGGTCCCGCTGGACGGGCGGCACGCGGTCGTCGTGGGGCGATCGGCGGTGGTCGGCAAGCCGGTGGCGCATCTGCTGCTTGACAGGAACGCCACGGTCACCATCTGCCACTCCCGTACCAGGGATCTTGCCGTTATCACCAGGCAGGCCGAGGTGCTTGTGGTCGCCACGGGACGGGCGGGGCTGATCGGGGCATCGCATGTCGCGCCGGGAGCCACCGTGATCGACGTGGGGACTAACGCCACGGCCGACGGGGGGCTGGTCGGGGACGTGGACGCCGGGGTCGCGGAGGTCGCGGGCGCGCTCAGTCCGGTGCCTGGCGGGGTCGGGCCGGTTACCACGGCCTTGCTGCTGCGGCACGTCACCGACGCGGCGGCGCGGCGGATCGCGGGATTACGGCTCCGGGTCGCAGGGCTAGCGTCGCCTGCCATCGTGACCATATGCCCTGTTTATGCCAATTTGTTCCCGCTCGGCGCTACCTGGCATCGGCGCAGTCATGGTTCGCAGGCCCGGCGGGCTCGTCCCGGATCGCAACGATGTAAGCCTGTAGCGGTTACAACCGCCACATCCTTACATCGTTGCGGCCTGGCCTGGTGAGTGAGGGACCGCAGGGGCAGTCGTGGCTGGTGGGTAGCGACCGGGAGGGACGTTGGGCAGCTGGGCAGGACCCGGAGGTTCGGCGCGTCGCCGGGTTAGCCGAGCATGCTGCGGTAGACGGCGATCAGGGCGGCCTTCTGGGCCTCCGACAGGCGGTCGTCGGCGCGGATGGCGTCCTCGGTGAGTGGCGGCGGGTTCGGGCCGGCCTCGTCCTGGTCCTGGCCGTCGGGCTTGGCCTTGTCGGCTACCACGGCGTCGATCAGGCCGGCCTGGGTGAGCAGGGTCTCGGCCGAGACGTTAAGGGCCTCGGAGAGCTGCTTGAGCACCCGCACCGAGGGCTGGTGCAGGCCGCGCTCGACCTGGCTGAGGTAGGGGTTGGACAGCTTGGTCAGCTCGGCGAGCTGGCGGAGGGACAGGTTGGCCATCTTGCGCTGGGCGCGGATGAAGGAGCCGAGGGCCTCGCGCTGCGCCTGCCACGGGTCGGTCACGGCCGCCTCCTTGGCTTGATGATCTCGCTAAATATAGTACGCGGCAGCGCCGGGGGGGTGGCGCTGCCGCGTACGTGTCCTGCCCCGCTGGCTCTGGGGGGGTTAGAGCCTGCCGCGGGGCAGGGGCTCACTCGGAGTCCGAATGGCTGCTGCCGTTGCCCGGGGTCAGCGCGGAGGTGGCGCGCAGCACCTCTTCGGCGAACCTGCGCTGGCCGGCCAGCAGCTTCTCGGCGAAGTCGTAGGCACCGGCCACGACGTCCTCCGGCTTGGGCAGCTTGTCGGCAAGCGGCACCTGCACCGAGGGGATCTTGGGCGTGATGGACTGGACGGTCTCGACCCAGGTCTGGATCGCGTCGATGACCGTCTCCTGGCTCTTGCGGATGGTGTTGAGGATCTCGTCCTGGATCTGCTGGGCGGGGCTGGCTGCCATGATGTCTGCCTCCTTGTTGGCTTCGTTGCTAACTTTACCAAGCATAGGTTGGGATGTCAAGCAGAATGCTTGGTGAATGCAGCACGCGATTGAGGCCGGCAGCGCAATGGGTCGGGCGCGGCGGGGTTGGGCAGGCCACGAGGGGTTGGGCAGGCTTGGTGCGGTGGGCGGGCTGGCGGCTTCGGCGCCGCGCCAGTAGCCGGCGGCGATCTCGGGGCCGTCCGCGGTGAGACGGCTGCTTATGGCGGCTCCGATGCCGCGGGTTCCCCCGGTGACCAGGGCGACGCGGCCTTCAAGCGGTCCCTTGGCGACGGTCTGCGGTGATTCGGAGATGGTCGTCATGGCGTGGCCTCCTGTCCGGTGTCCGTGGGGTCGAGCGTGGCCTTTATCCGGCGTATCCGGGATGCGCGGGGCCAAACGTAATCATCGGCGGATTCGGGGTAAACCGCCGCAGCGGGGTAGATCGCTGGGTCTTAACGCGATCCGCAAGGTATGGCAACCTGAAAGGGACGCCTGACCAAAAATGGGGCGTCCGTTGAACTCTGGGAGAGGCCATGACAGAGGCCATCACTGAAGCCAACACGAACGAGGCGGCGGCCGAACTGCTGCCGCTGGAAATGCTGGATGCCGCCGCGGGGCTCGCCGATCCGGCCACCGTCATGCGGGCGATGCCGTGGCTGGCCGGCGAGCTGGCCAAGGTCGCGCTCGGCCGGTCCGACGTCTGGTTCGGCGAGCGGGACAAGCGATTCGCCGACGGCGCCTGGCAGCTCCCCTACTTCCGCATGCTCGGCCAGTCCTACCGGCTGTACGAGCTGTGGATGGACCGGATGGTCGACAGCGTGGACGGCTCCTGGCAGCGGCAGGCCCGCGCGCGCTGGCTGGCCGACCTGATGACGGCCGCGGCGTCCCCGGCGAACTACCTGCCGACCAACCCGGCCGCGATGCGCGAGGCGGTGGAGACCCGCGGCCTGTCGCTGCTGCACGGCATGCAGAACTTCGTCGGCGACCTGGCCCGCGGCGGGATGCCGCGGGGCGCGGACCGCAAGCCCTTCGTCGTCGGCAAGCAGGTCGCCTGCACCCCGGGCGCCGTGGTGTACCGGGAAGAGATGTTCGAGCTGCTGCAGTACTCGCCGGTCACCGAGAAGGTCCGCGCGGTCCCGCTGCTGATCGTGCCGCCGCAGGTGAACAGGTACTACATCCTCGACCTCGCGCCTGGGCGGTCGCTGGCGGAGTTCGCCGTGCAGCAGGGCATCTCCGCGTTCATGATCGTCTGGCGGAACCCGCGGGGCGACCTCGGCCACGGACGGTGGGGGCTGGATGACTACATCGCCGCGCAGGAGCGGGCCGCCGCGGTGGTCAAGAAGATCGCCCGCAGCCAGAAGGTGAGCTGGCTCGGGCTGTGCGCGGGCGGCATGACCGTCGCGTTCATGCTCGGCCACCTCGCCGCGACCGGCGACCAGACGGCGGCGTCGGCCACCTACCTGGTGACGATGCTGTCCGGCCGGGAGCCGAACGCGGTCGGCATGCTCGACACCGGACAGTCCCGCGCCCAGCTCGCGCGGGCGGCACGGGCCGAGCAGGTGGTGCCCGCGACCGCGCTGCGCACCCTGTTCGCCCTGCTGCGGCCGAACGACCTGGTCTACAGCTACCTGGTCAGCGGCTGGCTGCTGGGCAAGCCGCCCGCCGCGTTCGACGTGCTGGCCTGGAACGACGACGCCTCGTCGGTTCCGGCGAAGTTCGCGCTTCAGACGACCCAGCTGGTGATGGACGGCTGGGACGGTGCCGGGCCCTTGCTGCTCGGTACGCAAGCCGACCTGGGCGCGGTCAGCTGCGACAGCTTCCACGTCGCCGGGTACACCGACCACATCACCCGCTGGCGGGCCTGCTACAGCACCACCCAGATGCTCGGCGGGGACAAGGAGCTGACCGTGGTGAAGTCCGGTCACATCCAGTCGTTCGTCAACCCGGCGGCGACCGGGCGCTACGACTGCTGGTACGGCCCGCCCACGGCGTCCGAGCCGGACAAGTGGCTGTCCGAGGCGACCGTGCAGCAGGGCTCGTGGTGGCAGCGCTGGGCGGACTGGCTGATCGCGCGCTCCGGCGCCGAGCGGGCCGCGCGGCCGACCCTCGGCAACCGCGAGTACCCGCCGCTCGGCACCGCGCCCGGCACGTACGCGCATTCCTAGCCCCCTGGTTTAAGTGCGCGCCGGCCCCGGAGTTGACGAGGGGCGTGACGGTTCCGATCGTCGAGCAGCGCTACCTGTTCGAGGCGCGCCAGATGCAGGCGCTCTCGCTGTCCGTGCACATCCCGCTGGTGTGCTTCGGCATCGCCTTCCCGGCCATGGTGCTGTTCGCCGAGTGGCGTTACCTGCGCACCGGCGACCGGCTGTACCGGACGCTGGCCAGGCGCTGGTCCAAGATCATGCTCGCCCTGTTTGCCATCGGCGTGGTCACGGGGACGATCCTGTCCTTCGAGCTGGGGCTCTTGTGGCCGGTCTGGATCGGTGACTTCGGCAGCGTCTTCGGGCTCGGCTTCACGCTCGAGGGGTTCTCGTTCTTCGTCGAGGCGATCTTCATCGGGATCTACGTGTACGGGTGGGACCGGCTGGCGCCGAGGCTGCACTTCCTTTCCGGCGTGCCTATCGCGTGCACATGTACTTCGCCGGGTACATCGTGTGCGGCTTCCTGATGGCCGACCAGCCGGCATCACCGCGTACACGGTGCTGTCCGGCGCCGACTTCGGCGCCGGCCTGTGGACGCTGATCCCCGGCGGCGGGCGGGCCGGGGTGGCCGCCACCCGCGACCACACCAGGCACTCGATCGGCCCGGTCTGGGAGGCCAACCACGTCTGGCTGATCTTCGTGCTGACCGTGGCCTGGACGTGCTACCCGGTGGCGTTCGGCTCGATCGTGTCCACGCTGTCGATCCCGCTGTTCATCGCCGCCGTCGGGATCATCTTCCGCGGCTCCATGTACGCCCTGCGCAGCCAACTCGAGAGCGGGGAGCGCCGGGTCGGGATCGTGGAGGACGTGTTCGCGCTGTCGTCGGTGCTGACACCGTTCGCGCTGGCCACGGTCATCGGCGGGATCGCGACCGGCCGGGTGCCCGTCGGCAACGCGCGCGGCAACCTGGTCACCTCCGGCTTCTCGTGGCCGGCTGGCGGGGGCTTCTGCCGTGCTGAGCCTGGTGGCCGGGGTCGGGCTGCTCGTGTTCGCCGATCCCGGCTGGGCGCACGGCCTGGGCGTGCTGTCGCTGCTTGCCTGCGCGGTGACCGTCTTCGCCCTGGCCGCGGGGCCGACCGAGGAGAGCGCCGCGAGGCCGCGCGAATAGCGCCAATCCCCCGTAATGGCCGCGGCGATGAAGTCGATCATGATACTGAGCTGCGATCGGATCGAGATGCGTCGGTCCTAGGGGTTTGTAACGTCAAGGCGTAATCTTGAGGTATCTGCCGGCTAGCGGGGCGCCGATGTTGCCTCGAATCGTGCTGCGGAGGTTAACGGATGCGTCGCCTGTGGATATCTCTCCTAGTCGTGCCCCTTGCTGCAGTCGCTGCGCTGACGGCTTCCTCGGCCACCATGCCCGCGCGCGCGGCGTCGGTGGCGCGGACGGCGTCGGCCGCGCCGGGAACGCTCCGGCTCGGCATGAAGGGCTCGGCGATCAGGACGCTGCAGCGGCGGCTGGCCGCGCTGAAGTACTACCCGGGCTCGGTCGACGGCAACTTCGGCCTCAACACCGAGGAGGCCGTCTGGGCGTTCCAGGAGGTCCAGGGGCTGCCGGGTGAGGACTACGTGAGCTCGGCGATGCAGAAGGCGCTGGCGAACCCGCGCTCGCCCAAGGTGCTCGTGCCCAAGGGCGGGGCCGACCGGATCGAGATCAACCTGGGCAGCGAGGTCCTGGTCCTGTACAAGAACAACCAGGTCCAGCTGATCAGCCACGTCTCGTCCGGCGGCGGCTACTACTACTGCTCCCCCGGCGGCGGCTGCGGCTACGCCGTCACGCCGACGGGCAACTTCCGGACGCTCTCGTACTTCCCCGGCTGGCTCCAGGTGCCGCTTGGCGAGATGTACAACCCGGTGTTCTTCATCGGCACGGCGTACGCGATCCACGGCGACATCCCGGTGCCGCTGGCGCCGGTCTCGCACGGCTGCGTGCGGATCCCGATGGACATCGCCGCGTTTTTCCACACCCTGATCAAGGTTCCAGGCGAGCCCGTTTACGTCCGGCGCTAACCTCCCGTGCGGACCCGGCGCCGGCGGGTACATCGAGCAGGGCTGAGCCGGCAGCGCGCAGTGCAGCGCGGTGCTCAGCCCGAGCGCCCCGGCTCCGACCACCACCACGTCGACGTCCACCAGGCCATTGTGCCTTCCCGTGGCTACTGGACGGGCTAGGCCTGCTCCTGGGTCAGGTGCACCTCGCTCAGCGAGCGGGACAGCTGGATGCAGCCGACGGCGATGGCGAGCACGGCCGCGATCTCGAGGACCAGCCAGGGGCCGGTCCGCACGGTCTCGTTGAAGAGGGTGACCCCGTAGCACGAGCTGATCAGCGCGTCGCCGAGTGTGAGCGGCGGCTGGACCGCGACAAGCATCCCTGCCTGCAGGCCGTTCTGCAGCAGGAACAGCGCGCCGACCCCGGCGGCCGCGGTCGCGTACAGCTGCCACGAGGTAAAGAAGGGAACGATTCCGTGAGACAGGTTCGACACCGCGGTCTTCAGCAGGGCGGCGGTCAGCGCGTAGCCGCAGGCCGCAGCCAGCCCGAGCGCGGCCGCCCGCACGTTGCCGCTGCCCCGGACGCCCACGCCGATGACGACGAACTCGAAGCCGGCGGTGACGATCAGCGCGGTCACCCACACCTTGAGCGGCGCGTGCGTCCCGCCGCCCGACGGGTCCGCGGCGGCGAGGCCGCCGCCGAGGCTGACCGTGACCAGGCCCACCGCCCACCAGGTCGCGGCCGGCAGCCGGCGGTGCATCAGCTTGCTGGCGACCAGCAGCGTGAACGGCAGCTCGATGATGAAGATGGGCTGCACGAGCGCGACCGGGCCGGTGTCAAGCGCGGCGGCCTGGCAGACCGCGGCCAGGGTCACCATCCCGATGCCGACTAGCCACACCTTGCGCCTGATCAGGTAGCCGAACAGGGACAAGTGCAGCGCCTTATCGGCAGGCGCGCTCTGCGCGGCCACCCGCTGCAGTACCGACGCCGTGCCGTTGAAGGCCGCCGTGAGCAGCGCGAACAAGACCGAGGCCACCGCGGCATCCTAGCGGGCCTGGCGGGCCCGGCGGAACCCGATAATCACTGGCGTCGCGGCCTGCGAGGTACCACAATGCGTGGCGTAGCAGCCGGCGCAGGCCAGGCTGGTCCCGGATCCGAGGGAGTCAGTGATGCGAGGAGCGCCCGTGTCCATCGAAAAGCGTCTGTGGGCCTATTCGGAGGATGTGGCGCGTGCCTCGCGGAATACTCAATCTGGGGATCCTCGCACATGTTGACGCCGGCAAGACAACGCTGACGGAGCGGCTGCTCTACAGCGCCGGCGTGATCGACCAGCCCGGCAGCGTCGACGACGGCACGACGCAGACCGATTCGCTGGCCCTGGAGCGTCAGCGCGGGATCACGATCAAGTCCGCCGTCGTCTCGTTCACCGTCGGCGGCAGCACCGTCAACCTGATCGACACGCCCGGCCACCCGGACTTCGTGGCCGAGGTGGAGCGCGCGCTGAGCGTGCTGGACGGTGCCGTGCTCGTGGTCTCGGCGGTCGAGGGCGTCCAGCCGCAGACCCGCATCCTGTGGCGGGCGCTGCGGCGCCTGGGCGTCCCGACGCTGTTCTTCGTCAACAAGATCGACCGTCGCGGCGCTGGCTACGAGCGCGTGCTTGACGATATCGGCGAGCGGCTGACCCGGGCGATCGTCCCGATGGGCTCGGTGCGGGCACTGGGAACACGCGAGGCCGCCGTCATCCCGGACGACGCTGCCGATCCGGCTGTCAGGTCGCGGCTTGCCGAACTGCTGGCCGACCACGACGACGCGGTCCTGCGCGCATACCTCGACGACACGGCGGCGATATCGCCCGGCTGGCTGCACGAGAAGCTGGCCGCGCAGGTCAGGGACGCAAGCCTGCACCCGGTGTACTTCGGGTCCGCTATCACCGGCGCGGGCGTCGAGGTGCTGCTGCACGAGCTCCCCGGCCTGCTGCCCGCGGCCGGGCAGGACGCAGGCGGCCCGGTCTCTGGCCGCGTTTTCAAGGTCGAACGCGGGCCCGCCGGTGACAAGATCGCCTACGTCCGCGTGTTCTCCGGCAGCATCGCGACCCGGGACCGCATCCGGTTCGGCCGCGACCGCGAGGGCAAGGTGACGGCCATCAGCGTCTTCGCCGACGGCGGCGCGGCACGCCGCGACGAGGTGACAGCCGGCCAGATCGCCAGGCTGTCCGGCCTTGCGGACATCCAGATCGGCGACACGATCGGGACGGCCCG
>JBOHCG010000181.1:0-12618 GCA_050698735.1 Streptosporangiaceae bacterium
CAGTAAAGGCAGCACGCGCCAGCAACCAGCCCAGCCATCAAACCCGCAGCTCAGACGGTCCCTTCAACCGAGCCACACCCACCTGAGGAAGGCGCTGCGGCGCGGCGGCAGGCTGGCGATCCTCTGCTGGCGCGCCCGCGAGGAGAACCTCGTCTTTACCACCGGGTTCGGTCCGGTCGTCGAGTTCACCGGCCGTCAGCCGGCCCGCCTGGAAGTGCTCGCTGAGGTCCGCCAGGACCGCGTCGCGGTCGGCATCGGAAGCCTTCATCTGGACGGGGCGGCCGTTCCCTGGCGTTGCGTTCATGTCTGTACTGTGCCTGGCGGCCGGGCGCCGGCGCCACTGCCGGATGCCACCGGCTGGAGGTGACATCCGTCATGCGCTTAGTATCTACACGTCGACCGCCGTCGATAACCTGGTAAGCGCCACGATCCACCGGATTCCACTGCGCCGTCAGGCGGCCATGCGTCAGGGTTCGCCGCTTCCGCCGGGCTGATCACCCCGGCACCGTCAGCCAGGCCGCGGATCACGGCCAGGGCCGGACCTCACATCCCGGGCCAGGGCCATACCTCACATCCCGGGCCAGGGCCGGACCGTCACATCCCGGGCCAGGGCCAGGGCAGCGGTCAGCTCGGGGGAGCTGCCGGTTCCCCCGATACCCTGCGTCGAGGCCGCGCCCACCGCGCAGCCGAGCGCCAGCGCATCCGGCGGATCGCTGCCGCGCAGCAGGCCGGCCAGCAGGCCAGCGTTGAAGCAGTCCCCGGCGCCGGTCGCGTCCACCGGCGACACCGGCGGAGGGGTCGCCAGGTACCGTTCCGCATCCGCCGCATACAGCGCTCCGCGCGCGCCGAGCTTGACAGCCGTCGCACCCCCCGCCCTGGTGAGCGACGCCACCGCGTCGGGCAGTGTCGCGGTCGCGGTTATCCGCAGCGCTTCCGCCTCGTTGGGCAGCAGCAGGTCGGTCTGCGCGAGCACATCGGGGAAGAAGCCAGCGCCCCAGGTCCCCGCGGGGTCCCAGTTGGTATCAAGCGAGGTGGTAGCTCCGGCGGCGCTTGCGGCCGCCAGCAGCGCGGCCAGGCCAGGCCCGAGTGACCGCTCCAGCAGGAAGTAGGAGCTGACGTGAACGTGCCGTGCCTTCGAGAGCATGTCAGCGGGCACGTCCGCTGAGGTCAGCGTGCCGATGGCACCCTCAGCGGTGAGGATGGCCCGGTCGTCGCCGCGCGACAGCGCGATCGTCATGCCGGTCGGCAGCTGCGCGCGGAGGGCGACGCCGCCGGTGTCGACGCCCGCCCTGGCAAGCTCAGCGAGCATGAAGTTCCCGGCAGCGTCATCGCCGATGGCGGCGACCAGCGCCACCCGGAGCCCGAGCCGCGCGGCGGCGATCGCGGTGATCGAGGCCGATCCGCCCACCACCAGGGCCATGCTGTCGACCAGCTTCTCCTGCTGGCCGAAGGCCGGAGTCACGTCGTCGCCCATGACGAGCACGTCCGGGTTGCAGTCGCCGATCACCAGGAGGTCGAACGCCCGCGGGTCCGCCGGATCCGGGCCGGCCGCCGTGGCGTGCCGCTCACCGCTCACTGCCGCCCGTCTCCCACCAAGGTCACCTGCACGCCGCAGTCGGTCAGCGCCCGCACCGCTTCGCTGTCCGCGGCGGCGTCGGTGATGAGCTCGCTGACCGCGCCGACCTCACAGATCCGGGCGAACGCGACCTTGCCGATCTTGGAACTGTCCGCCACCACCACGACGCGCCTGGCGCACCCGAGCATGACGGCGTTCGTGTGCGCCTCCACCTCGTGGTGCGTGGTGCAGCCGGCCTTGGCGTCGATGCCGTCCACGCCGATAAAGGCCACGTTGAGGTTGAGGCCGGTCAGGCTCGCCTCCGCGATCGGCCCCGACAGCTCGTAGGACTGGCTGCGGGCCACGCCGCCGGTGCTGATGAGCTTGATGCCGGGCCTGACCGCCAGTTCGGAGGCGATGTTCAGGGCATTGGTCACGATGGTGAGCTTCTGCCTGTCGGCGAGCGCCCTCGCGACCTCGGTGGCGGTCGTCCCGCCGGTCAGGCCGATCGCCATTCCCTCGGACACCCGCGCCGCTGCCTCGTGGGCGATGCGCCGCTTTTCCTCCGCGTAGCGGACGCCCTTGTACCGCAGCGGCAGTTCGTAGGAGACGGCGTGCGCGGTGGCCCCGCCATGCGTACGTGCCAGCAGGCGCTGCTGTTCCAGGATCACCAGGTCCCTGCGGATGGTCCCGGGTGTTGTGTCCAGGTCGTCGGCCAGGTCGGCGACCGTGACCGATCCGCCGTCAGCGAGCCGTTCCAGGATCGCGCTCAGCCGCGCAGCTCTGTGCATAGCAAAGGAGCATATCGGTGCAGGTTGCTTGCTTGCCTACGATCGGCCCTGGGCTGCCCAGGCTGGTCCAGGTGGGCGCCGATGCACGATTGATGCCTGACAGTGCAAATACAGGCTTGCTTGTATGACTGAATCCAATCTAGATTGACGGAATATGAGCGTAAACGATCGTCTCCCGGTGGTCGTCTTCGCGCTCGGGTCCTGCCTGGCTGCGCGCCTCGCCGAAGGAGGAAACCGATGAAGAACCTGGGCATCGTCAGCAGACGGGCGGGAGCGCTCGTCCTCAGCGTCGGCCTGGCAGCGCTCGCCGCGGCCTGCGGCTCGACAAGCGGCAGCAGCGGCAGCAGCGGCAGCAGCGCCAGTTCCGGCTCGCCGGACTCGATTACCGTCGCCGTGGCCTACCCGGCCCCGCCGAAGGCCTTGCTCGCGGAATTCACCAGGCAGACCGGCATCAAGGTCACCTGGGTCAACATCGGCTGGGATGACCTGCAGACCAAGATCGCCGCCGCCGCGACCGCCAACACCTACTTCGCCGACGCCGCCGACGTTGACTGGTCCAAGGTCGGGGAGTACCAGCGGACCGGCTGGTTCCTCCCGCTCAACAAGTACTTCGACGTGGCGAGCCTCAGGTCAGACATGCCGCAGCTCAACACGTTCGTCTCGAACAACGAGCTAATGGGGATGCCGTTCGACTCGTCATTCCTGGTCACCACCGTGAACACCAAGGACTTTGCCAAGGCGGGCATCACCACCATGCCCACGACGCTCGCCGGGTTCACCGCGGCGCTGTCGAAGGTCGGCAAGGCGAACGGCATGGCCAGCCCGCTCGACATCCATTTCGCCGCCGCCGAGGGCCTGTCGACCTGCTGGTACCAGATGACCGCGGCGTTCGGCGGCCAGGTCCTGACCGCCCAGGACACGCCGGCGTTCACCTCGCCGGGTTCGCCCGGCTACCAGGCGATGGCCTGGATGGTCAACGCCTACAAGAGCGGCCTGGTGCCCAAGGCCAACATCAACGAGTCCGACTACCAGGGATTCACCACCGAGATGGCGAGCAACCGGGTCGCCGCGGAGATGTGCGACTATTCCGGTAGCGTCGCCTCCATCTACAACGTGGCCTCCTCGTCCAAAGTGGTGAACGAGACGGAGTACATCCCGACGCCAGGAGCCACCGGAGTCGGCCAGAACGTCGCCAACCCCGATGGCATCGGCATCCCGAAGACGGCGAAGAACGTGGCCGGCGCGGTGAAGTTCATCCAGTGGTTCACCAACACGCAGAACCAGGCGACCTGGGCCGGGCTGAAGGGGGCGAACGACGTGGTGAGCACGTTCCCGCTGCCGGCCAGGCTGTCCAGCTTCAACTTGATGATCAATGCGGGCAACATCGCCCAGGCCGGCCAGCTCGACACCATTCTCAAGGCGCACGCCCAGGCGCCGTTCCCGAACGGGGCGCCGCCGTGGTACGTGCAGTTCAGCGCCGCGGTGCAGACCAACATCCACGAGGCAGCCGCCGGGCAGGAGACCATCCAGCAGGCGGTCAGCGCGATAGCCGCGCAGGTCAACCAGCTCAAGTCCGCAGGCTGACGCCGCGTGCCACGGCATCGCGTCGCATCGCCATCGCACCACCCGGCGCGGCGGACGCAGTAGGGAGGCGTGATAGTGAGCGCGGCGCGCCGCGGCAGGATGCTCCCTTACGTCCTGCTCTCGCCGCTGGTCGTGTTCATCGGGGCGCTGTCGTTTGTGCCAACCGTCGACACCACGGTCGAGGCGTTCTTCCGGGTGATGCCGCTTGACCCGCCGAACCGGTTCACCGGCCTCGGCAACTTCCGCGCGCTGTTCGCCGACTCGGCCATCACCACCTCGTGGGTCAACACCGCGGCCTACGTGGTTGTCGGCGTGGCGCTTTCCGTCGTGCTCGGCACCGCCATCGCGGTCGCCCTGAAGCAGCGCTTCCGGCTGCGCGGCGTCGTCCTCGCTCTCGTGATCCTGCCGTGGGCGCTGCCCGCGGTGGTCGAGGCCGTCATATGGAGTTGGATCTACAACCCGACCTTCGGCGTCATGAACAGCGCGCTGCATTCCGCGCACATCATCGGCGGCTACCACCTGTGGCTGGGACTCAACCGGTGGCTGACGATCGTGCTGATCGAGATCGTGCAGGTCTGGCAGATAACTCCGCTGTCCGCGCTCATCATCCTGGCGGCGCTGCAGGCGATCCCGCTCGACCTGTACGAGGCGGCGCGGGTGGACGGCGTCGGCCCGGTGCAGTCCTTCCGGCACATCTCGCTGCCGCTGATCCGGCCCGCCCTGGCCGTGTGCGCGGTCGAGGCGCTGGTCCTGTCGCTGAACATCTTCGACCAGGTCTACATACTGAACGGGATCGCGCCGCTCGGCTCCTCGGTGATGTTGCAGACCTACGTCACCACCTTCGAGAACCTCAACTTCGGCGGCGGCTACGCGCTGTCGCTGCTGGTGACCCTGGCCAGCGCCGGGCTGTCGATGGCAGTTCTGGCGCTGCTCTACCGCAGGCCGGAGGCTGCGTGATGGCGGCCGGGCCGGGGGAGCGGACGGCGCGGGCAGTGACCAGGGTGGCGGCCGGGCCGGCCGGGCGGGCGCTGTCCCGCAAGCCGGCCCGGCTGCTCGGGCGCATCGTCGCGATCGCCATCATCCTGCTGTGGTCGCTGTTCCCCATCTACTGGGCGCTCAACACCAGCCTGAGCACGCTGTCGGGGGCGAACAGCGCACCCGCGCACTACTTCCCCTCGCCGCTGGTCGGCACCAGTTACCGCGCGGTGTTCGGGATCGGCGGCGCGGGTAACGGCATCTCGGGCGAGCTCGGCAGGTCGCTGCTCAACTCGGTGATCGAGTCCGGCGCGGCGATGATCGTCACCGTGGTGATCGCGATCCTCGCGGCGTACACCTTCGCCCGCCTCCAGTTCCGGTTCAAGCGGACGATCTTCGTGAGCGTGCTGGCCACGCTGCTGCTGCCTGCCTACGCCACGCTGATCCCGCTGTACCGCATCATGGCGAGCCTCAGCCTGGTGAACACCTATCTCGCCGTGGTCCTTGTATACGTCTCCGGCTTCCTGCCGCTTGCCATCTGGATCCTCTACAACTACTTCAACAGCATCCCGCGTGAGCTGGAGGAGGCCGCCTTCGTCGATGGTGCCTCGCCCATGAAGGCACTGATCCGGGTGGTGATCCCGGTCGCCAGGCCCGGCATCGCCGCCGCCGCGATCATCGCGTTCCTGCTGGGCTGGGCACAGTTCCTGTTCCCGCTGATCCTCACCACGAACCTGTCGACCCAGCCGGTCACGGTCATCGTCGCGGCGCTGAACCAGCAGCGTGTCGTCCCGTTCACGCTGCTGATGGCGTGCGGCGTGATCGCCGCGGCCGTTCCTGGCGTGCTTGCCCTGGTACTGAACCGCTACCTCATCCAGGGGATCACGGCCGGGTCGGTCAAGTAGCCGGGGTCACCGCCCGGTAGTAGCGGACCAGGTCCAGGTAGCGCGCCGCCACCGCGCGGACCGCGGTGTCCCTGTCGCCGCCATCGGTGAAGCCGCGCAGCGCGTCCCACCAGATGGTCCGGCCAACGGCGAACCCGGTGAAGCCAGCGGTCGCCGCCGCGATGGCCAGCCAGCGCCGTACCGCGGCGCCGTCGGCGCCGCGGCCCAGGACGAGGCAGCCGGCGCCCGGGTCAGCCGAGCGCACCGCCGCGGCGATCAGCGCCGCGTCGTCTCCGGACTCAGGTCCCTCGATCTTCCACAGCGCGGGGCGGATCCCGTCGCCGGCGATCTGGCGGATTGCCACCGCGGTCAGCTCCGCCCTGGCCTCGCGATCGAACCGTCCGCGGTCGTCCGCCACGGCCGCGAGCTGGGCGTCTTCAGGCGGCACGAGAAGCTCCAGCATGAGCCGCTGCGGCCTGCCATTGAGCCAGTCGCAGAGCTCGCGCAGCCGGCCTCGCTGCCTGGCGTTCATCGCAGCGTCCCCGCCGGGGTTGTAGCGGATCAGCACCTTCACGTAATCGGGACGGTAGGCGGCGACCACGCGGTCGGGGTGGCCAGCGCAGAGGTAACGCAGTTCGGCCTGGCCGCTCTCCTCGACCGGCATCGCGACCCTGATGCCGGCTGCCTGCGCCTCGGGCACGAACCGGCCGCCGTATTCGTGGTCGATGAGCAGAACGGCGCTGCCGGGGCTGACCTGCGGCGCCGCGGCGATGAGCGCGTCGGTGAGGATTCCCTTGGCCGCGACCATGGTCGCGTGCTGCCCGGGCGTGGGCGGCCCGGTCAGGTGCATGAAGCCGCGCCGCAGCGAGTTGCGGTGGTCGAACGCGAGGGCGAAGATCTGCGTCATATTTCGCTCACCGCCGTGAGCGCTTCCAGCTCCGCGACATCCTCGGCGCGCACCACCCCGGCGACCGGCTGCCGCACTGCCGCGGCGGACATCGCCGCCGCCCGGCGCAGCCGGTCGGGCCATGGCTGCCCGGCCAGGTGCCCCTCGGCCAGCGCGGCGAGCGCGGCGTCGCCGGCCCCGACCGGGTTGCCCCGCTGCGCGGGCGGCACCGCAAGCAGTGTCATCCCCGGCAGCACGCCCACCAGGCCGCGGGGGCCAAGCGAGACGACCACGCCCTGCGCGCCGTCGGCGAGCAGCCTGCGCGATGCCCGCACCGCGGCAGGCAGCGGAACGGGCACCGCCAGCCCGGCCGCCTCGGCAAGCTCGTGCTCATTGGGCTTGACCAGGGCCGGCCTTGCCGCGACCGCGGCAAGCAGCGGCGCGGCGTGCGTGTCGACGAATGCCGCCGCGCCGCAGGCCGCCGCCACGCGGGCAAGGGTGCGGTAGGCGTCGACGGCGAGCCCGCCGGGGAGGCTGCCGGACAGGACCACGAGACGTGCGCCGCGGGCCAGTTCGGCGAAGCAGTCGGCGAACAGCGCCCACTCCGCGCCGGTGACCTGCGGTCCGTTCTCGTTGTAAGCGGTGACGGCCGCGTCCTGCGTGCTGAGCGCGCTGACGGTCCTGCGGCTGCCGCCCGCGCACCGGACGAGGCGGTGCGGGACCGCCGAATCATCAAGGTGGGCGGCGATCTCGGCACCGACGAGGCCGCCTGCGAATCCGGTGACGATCACGTCGTGGCCGGCCTGGTGGAGCAGCCGCGCGACGTTGACTGCCTTGCCGCCGGCCCGGACATGCACCCGGCTGACCCGGTTGGACTGGCCGGCGGCGAAGCGCTCGCCGATATAGGTGATATCGAGGGCGGGATTCAGCGCGGCGCAGACGACGCGCCCGCCGCCACCCGCGGTCACTGCCCGGTATACATGACGGAGCGGGCGAGGTATCTCGGCCGATCCGGGTCAAGGCCGCGCACCAGTGCGGTGGCGACCGCGACGCGCTGGGCCAGCACGAGCTCGGCCTGCGGGTCGCGGTCGGCGACGACAACCGTCGCCTGGGTGCGCATGATGTCGCTCACCAGCACGCTGTCATCGACCCCGAACAGCCAGATCACGGATTCCTCCGTGGCCGTCGAGAGCGGCCCATGCCGGTATTCAAGCGCCGGGTACGCCTCACTCCGCGCCAGCGCGGCTTCCTGGATCTTCAGAGCCGCTTCCCGCGCCACCCCGGTGGACCAGCCGCGGCCGAGGAAGACGTAATGCGGCCGGTCGATCAGCCGGTCATCCAGGTCGGCGGCGAGCGCAGCCCTCGCCTGCTCCACGACAGGGCCGAGATCGTGCCCGACGTGCGCCCGCGCCACGGTGAGGACGGTCGTCGCGAACCTGGTCTGCACCACGGACTGCTCGTCGGCGTAGTCAAGTACCAGCAGCTGATCCGTGGCCTCGCGGATCGGCGCGGAGGCATCAGCTGTGATCCCGACCTTGCGGGCCGAGCCGTGCGCATCCCGCAGCGCGTCAAGAACCTCGATGGTCGTTCCCGAGCGGGTCACCGCGAGCAGCGTGTCGTAGTCGCGGAACGGCAGCTCCGACGCCGGGAATGCGTCGGTCTCCCCATGGCCAGCGGCCTCGCGCGCCGCGGCGATCGCGCTCGCTATATGCCAGGACGTGCCACAGCCGATGACCGCGACCCGTTCGCCCCGGGCAGGAAGTACCCGCGCGGCCTCGCCGACAGACTGGAGCGCTCTGGCCCAGCAGTCTGGCTGACTCGCGATCTCCTTCTGCACGTGCGCCTCAGGTCGACGCACCGGCGGGTCCTATCAGAAACGCGCACATCTTGCCCTTAAATTCTGCACAGTCTGGCCTATTTAGCTCGACTCTACGACATGCGTGATCACATCACAAGGTACTGCGCCGCCCGAGGCCCACCGGGCGGCGCTGCTGCCAGCCGCGGCAGACGTGCCTATAATCCCCGCATGGGCAACTCCTCCCGCGGTGGCCGGAGCAGGGTCGGCCAGCCGTATCGCGCCCGCAGGTGACGGCCCGTGCAACGTCGCCATCGGCTCCACCAGATCGTGTCCGCGGTCGTGGAGCGCGGACAGGTCGACGTGCCGTCCCTCGTCACGGAGTTCTCCGTGTCGGCCGCGACGATACGGCGTGATCTGGAGGCGCTCCAGCAGCAGCGGCTGGTCTGCCGTACCCATGGCGGCGCGACGCTCCACGCGGCCTTCAACGACCTGCCGCTGAGCTACAAAAGGGCCAGGGACCTGCCGGAAAAACAGCGCATCGCCCGGCACGCGGCGGCGCTCCTTGACGGTGCGCGGGTGATAGGGACCACCGGCGGCACGACCGTGTCACAGTTCATCCGGCTGCTGCGCGGCCGGGATGACCTTACCGTGGTCACCAACGCACTCAACGTCGCCATCGACCTGGTGGGCAACCCGGGTCTTCGCGTGTTCGTGGCCGGCGGCGAGGTGCGCGGGAGCAGCCAGGAATCCGTGGGGCCCAGCGCCGAAGCCTTCCTGGCCGAGTACGACATCGACGTCGCGTTCCTCGGCGTCGACGGGGTGGACGCGGTGGCAGGCTGCACCAATTACGACCCGGCGGGAGCGCGGGTGAACGCGGTGCTCGCCCGCCGCGCGCGCAAGCGGGTCGTGCTGGCCGACGCCACCAAGATCGGCCGGGTCACGCTCGCCCGGGTCTGCCGGATGGCCGAGGTGGATGTGCTGATCACCGACAGCAGGGCAGCAGAGGCCGAGCTCGAGCCGCTCCGTCGCCAGGGCTGCACGGTCGCCTGCGTGTGACCGGCCCAGGCGGCGGCCACGCAAGCCAGCGCTCGCATCGTGCTCATAACGAGCAGAATTAGGCCCAATTATTGCGTACTTTATGCGCAGTCTTGGCGCGAACCGGCTCGCCCAGCATGATGGAATCTGTGCGGGCCCTGCTGACCCGCGCATACCTGCGTCCGCGGCTGGAGGGCTCATGAACAGGCTGACCCGCCTCTTGATCGCCACCGTGACGGCGACCCCGCTGCTGCTGGCCGGAGCCGTCGCCACCGGCTCGGTTGCCGGGGCGGCGACCGTCTACCCCGGCGGCCCGGGACAGACGCCCGTGATGGGCTGGAGCGGCTGGAGCTTCCTGCGGCTCGGCGCGGACACGCCGCAGGTCGAGGGAGAGGCCAGGGCGCTGGTGAGCACGGGCCTTGCCGCGGCCGGTTACCGCTACGTCAACATCGACGACGGGTGGTACCAGTGCCCGGGGCCGCAGGGCCCGAACGTCGACGGCTACGGCCGATGGCTCGTGAACGCCGCCAATTACCCGAACGCCGGGTCGCAGAACGGCATCCAGGCACTGGCCGCGTACGTGCACAGCCTGGGCCTGAAGTTCGGCATCTACGAAACGGCAGGAATCTCGAGCCAGGCGGTGGCGCAGAACACCCCGATCCTCGGCACCTCCTACACCGCCGATGACATCGCCATCACCAAGCAGCAGAACAACTACAACTGCGGCGGCATGCTGAAGATCGACTACAGCAAGCCTGGCGCGCAGGCGTACGTGGACTCGGTCGTCGACGAACTGGCGTCCTGGGGCGTGGACTACATCAAGCTCGACGGGATCACCAACGGCAACGCCGCCGACGTCAAGGCCTGGCAGGCCGCGATCCAGCAGTCCGGCCGGCCGATGGTGCTGAACATCACCCAGGGCAGCTACACCATCAAGCTCGCCCCGGTGCTGAAGAAGTACGCCAACCAGTGGGAGTTCGCGCCTGACATCGAGATCAACGGGCCCGACGAAGGCTCTGCAAACAGCTGCAACTCCCCGCCCTACACCGGCTGCCTGAGCGTTTTCCCGCTGACCAGCTACTCCCACTGGAGCGACAGGTTCGGCGACGTCGCCCAGTGGCAGCCGTACGGCGGCCCCGGCGGCTTCAACGACTACGACTCGATCGAGGTCGGCGACGGCAGCGCGGACTCGGGGATGTCGCTCGCCGCTTCTGAGTCCCAGCTCAGCCTGTGGGCGCTCGGCTCGGCCCCGCTCATCCTGGGCGGCGACCTGACCACGGCGGTGACGAACGCGTACGGCACCAGCGCCGGCATCACCCCGCGGGACCTCAAGCTCCTGACGAACCGGCAGGTCATCGGCGTCGACCAGGACGCGATCGACGCGTCGCGCATCGCGGACGTCGGCACGCCGGGCCGCCAGCCGGGCGATCAGGTGTTCGCCAAGGTGGAGCAGGGCGCAGACGCGATAGTGGGGCTGTTCAACACCTCCACCGCGCTGAGCTCGGCGCCGGTCACGATCTCGACGACGGCCGCCGCGATCGGGCTGCCGCCCGACCCGAATGGCTACCTGGTGCAGGACCTGTGGGGACCGCAATCTGTGGTGGCAGGCGGTGCCAGCGTCTTCCAGATATCGTCCGTCGGGGTGATCCAGGCGGCCGTCCCGGCCGAGGGCGTGGCCCTGTACCGGGTCATCCCGCTCAACTGACCGCGCCCTGCGGGCTCACCGGTCAGCCCCCGTCCCGAGCCCCCGGCTGATCTCCGCACCCCGCGCCGCCGCATCGTTGATTCTGGGCAGAACGAGCGGTGCTAACACTCCAGCGGAAAGTGCCAGTTTGCGCAGGTCACAGCCTGGCCCCTCGTTCTTCACATGCACTTTGTCATCGATCGACGGCAGCACGCAGGTCACCGCTTGTCCGGGCACACGCCGTGCGGCTAGGCAGGGCTGGTGATCTGCTGGTAGAGGCGATCGGCGGCGGCATGCCACTGGTCGGCCATGGTGGCGCTGCCAGTGTGGCCGGAGTCTTCGATGATGATGAGCTCGGCGCCGGGCCAGGCGCGGGCGAGCTCCCACGGTGTGCAGGCGCCGCCGCCGAGGTCGTTGCGACCATGGATCAAGATGCCCGGGATGCCGGCCAGCTTGCCGGCCTCGCGGATCAGCACGCCGTCCGCCAGGAAGCCGTCGTGCGCGAAGTAGTGCGAGCAGATGCGCACGAACGCCAGTTTCGCGTCGTCGGGCCGGTCGCCGTACGCGCCCGGGCTCCCGTTGCTTTCCTGCGAGATGACTGCGTCCTCCCAGGCCAGCCACTCGGCCGCGGCCCGCGACCGGACATCGATGCCGGGGTCCTCCATCATCCGCGAGTACGCCAGGAGCAGGCCCGAGATGTGCGGCGTGCCGTCGGTCGGCAGCCGGTAGGAACCGGCCAGGCCCGCGAAGTCGCGGAACCGGGCCCAGGCCTCGGGGAAGAACCGGCCGGCGCCCCGGTACAGCCAGTCGATCTCCAGCCGCCTAGTCGACGTCACGCTGAGCATGAGCATCCCGCTGACCCGCTCCGGATGCCGCTGCGCGTACGCCAGCGACAGCGTCACCCCCCACGACCCGCCGCGCAGCAGCCACTTGCTCACGCCGAGGTGCTCGCGCAGCCGCTCCATGTCCCTGAGCAGGTGCTCGGTCGTGTTCAGGCTCATGTCGGCCGCGGGGTCGCTGCCATGTGGCAGGCTGCGGCCGCAGTTACGCTGGTCGAAGATGATGATCCGGAACTTTTCCGGATTCAGCGACCTCCGGTCTCCCGTCGTGCAGCCTGACCCCGGGCCGCCGTGCACGATCAGCGCCGGCACGCCCTCGGGGTTCCCGCAGGTCTCCCAGTACACGAGGTTCCCGTCACCCGTATCAAGCAGGCCGGTCTGATAGGGCTCGATATCCGGATACCTAGGCATGCAGGGAATGGTATTGGCCCGGCGCCGGCGGGAGCCGGGCGATGGCCGCCCTAGGACGGCACTGAACAACTCGTAGGCTCTGATCGGGGTGTTTCGCCGGCACCGTGTTCGATTCCCTGAGAGAATTGTGCTATGCAGGGCATCTCGAAGGCCGATCGTGATCTGTGGGACGCGGG
>JBOHCG010000182.1:0-12618 GCA_050698735.1 Streptosporangiaceae bacterium
CCGTGCGGCTGGCCGAGGCGGGCCTGTCGCTGAAGCCGGCCGGGAGAGCCCGCGCCCGGCTGCTGGAAGCACGGGCAGAGGCCCACCGCAGGCGCGGCCGGACGGCCGATGCCCGGGTCGGCCTGGCAGCGGCCCTGGACAGCCTCGACGACCCGGCGGGCCGGTCACGAATCCTCGCCGAGCTGGGCGTGCTCGAGGCCAGGTCGGCATCGCTGGAGCGCGGCCAGCAGCTGATCGAGCTGGCGATCGCCGAGGCCGGGGACCAGCCGGCCGCCCTCGG
This sequence comes from Streptosporangiaceae bacterium, assembly GCA_050698735.1. Taxonomy (GTDB): domain Bacteria; phylum Actinomycetota; class Actinomycetes; order Streptosporangiales; family Streptosporangiaceae; genus Palsa-504. The sequence goes on from JBOHCG010000182.1 coordinate 281, forward strand.
CCGGGCGCTGGCCGCGGCCGCGATCATCGACCTGCCCGCGGGAAACCTGCGCCGGGCACGGCACAGGTTCCGGCGTGCCGGGCGACTGCTTGAGGAGGCCGGTGACCGGCAGGCCGCGGCGCGGCAGCTGTACTGGCGGGCGATGACCGGCTACATGAACGGGCAGCTGCGGGAGGCCGTCACCCAGCTCGGCCACCTGGCCCGCCTGCCCGCCGCCCCGGCGGAGCTGCTCCGGTTCTGGAGCCCGCAGGCCACCCTGGGCCATGCGCTGGCGTTCCTGGGCGAAATCCAGGCCGGGCTGGCGGAGATCGGCCTGGCCCTGCAAGACGCGCGCGCATCTGGCTATCTCGCGCTGGAGTCCGAGTGCCTGTGGCGCCGCGGCGAGGCGCTGGCGTTCGGCGGCCAGTCGGCGCAGGCGGTCGAGGCGGCGCAGCAGGCGGTGGTGATCGCCGCGCGGATCGGGCATGTGTCCTGCCTCGCATCGTCGCTGCGGGGCCTGGGCATCGCCTGGGAGGCGGCCGGCCGGCTGGACCGGGCCGAGGCCGCATTCCGCCGCTCGCTGCAGGCCGGGGAGGACAGCACGTTCTTCTCCGCCTGGGCATCGGCCCGGCTCGGCGCATGCCTGACCCGGCAGGGACGCCTCACCGAGGCGGCCGGGCACGTGCACGCCGCCATGACCGGGGGAACACCGCTCACCCGCCACGAGGCCCGGTGGGCACATGCCGAGCTGCTGGCCGCCGCCGGCGACACCAGGGCCCGCCAGGCCGCCGCGGGCGCCCTGCTGGCCGCGGAAGCCGGCGGCTACCTGATCCTGGTCCCGCGGCTGCGCGAGCTGGCCGACGGTGATCCGGGGACCCGCAAGGAAACCGCAAGGAACACGCAAGCACCGCCCGCCACGCTGGAGTGCGCGCCGCTGGCCGGCGCGTGAGGCCTCACGACGAGCCCGGCCTCCCCGGGAGGAGGCGGCCAGGGTTCGTGACAGCGGCCCGGGTGAAGGGGTAGATGTAAGAGGCGTCCCGGCGTGATCGCGCGCCCCGGGGGCGGCGAGGAGAGCTTCTCGCGGGTGCGGCGTCGGTACGCCGGGTAGGCATCGGGTGTGCCCGAACTCCCGAAGCTCATGCGCGCCGCCTACGTGGACGAACTCGGCCCGGCGGAGAATATCAGGTACGGCGAGCTGCCCGTCCCCGGATCGTGCTGACAGCAGGGCTGCAGACCCGCCCGGAACTTCCGGTCGGCGCGCTGTACACCCGGGACGCGCGGCTGGCCGGGTTCGCGATCAGCAATGCCGCCGCCGCCGACCTGGCCGCCGCCGCCGACGCGATCAGCCGGCGGCTCACCGACGGCACCCTGGGCGCCCGCATCGCCGGTGAACTGCCGCTCCGGCAGGCCGCTGAGGCCCACCGCAGGGTCGAGCGCGGGCAGACATCGGGCGGCCGGCTGGTCCTGCGACCGTGAGAGGCTCACCGCGACATGGAGGCGGGTGCCGCAGGAACGGGCGGCGATGCCGTGCTCAGTGCAGCCCTTCGTCCCGGTCCGCTGCCCAGGCGGCGGGACGAGACGGGGAGCGAGGCAGTGCCGCGGGCACGTCGGCCGGGCCGTTCTGGTGATCATCAGGATCTCCAGGCGAGGTAAGCTGTCCAGCACGACTAGTTTCAACTAGAATGTTCATGAAAAAGATGCGAAGCCCGGCCGTACGGTCATCCTGGGGCGCGCCCGTGCGGCGCACATCGGCCGAGCACCAGAGTGAAGGGAAGAGGCCTTGACCTACGTCATCGGCGAGCCGTGCATCGACATCCTTGACCGGGCCTGCGTCGAGGAATGCCCGGTCGACTGCATCTACGAGGGAGCCCGGTCGCTGTATATCCATCCCGACGAGTGCGTTGACTGCGGGGCCTGCGAGCCGGTCTGCCCGGTCGAGGCAATCTACTACGAGGACGACCTGCCTTCGGACCTGGAGCCGTATAAGGACGACAACGCCCTGTTCTTCGCCGGGCCGCTGCCCGGCCGCGACGAGCCGCTCGGCTCGCCCGGCGGCGCCGGCAAGACCGGCGTGGTCGGGGTGGACACCGAACTGGTCGCCGCCCACCCCAAGCGCGAGACGGTCTCCTGATCCGCCCCACGGCTGGTCAGCCCGCGCGGGCTCATCAGGGATCTTTTTCACGAACGCCGTGGTTTCCCGTAATCCAGTTCAGGACCGCTGCTCCTCCCGGGCCGGGCGGCTCGGCCGGGTCCTGCTCATGCCGCGGATCACCGGACACGGCGGGGCGGGGCAGGCCGCCGGGCGTGCCCGGCGGTGACGGCGCGGCGGGCGCGGTCTGCGGCAGCCGCGGAGGCCGGCGCCCGGTGCGCCGGGACCGGATCACCAGGACGGCGGCCATGACCAGGAACAGCAAGATCGCGATCTCGTTGAGCGAGCCGCCCCACTGCCACGCGTCAATGCTTCCCGCCCAGTCCCCGCCCGCGAGCCGCACCGCCACCGAGGCGTGCAGCAGCACGAGCGGGGCGTACAGAATACGGCGGTACGGGAACGGGCGGCCGAGCACCGACGGCACGATCACCGGCGCGTGCGCGAAGATCATCGACATGACGAAGCCCAGGAAGATGGCGTGCAGCTCGGCGTCGTAGGCGGCGCCGTCGGCCATCTGCCCCACGCCTGCCCACAGCACGCCGGCCACCGCCAGCCAGGCATAGCCGGCCAGCAGCGCGACCGCCATGTACCGGGTCACGCCGTGCCCGCGGACGGTGCGGCGGGCGACGTCGTACCGGGCCAGCCAGGCCGCCAGGGCGATCAGCCCGGCCCCGGTGACCCGGATCCCCACGGGCACCGGTTCACCCGGCGCCGCCGCGGCCGGCCCGGCGGCCAGGGACGCGAGCAGCCCGGCGGCGAAGAGAGCGGCGGCGCCGGCGAACAGCAGCCGACCCAGCCGGGAGGTCCCGGTCATCCGGGACAGCTCCAGCCGTTCCCCGGTGATCGTCAGCACCAGGAACCCGGCCAGCCACGGCACGAACCGGGAGATGTCCCATCCGGCCAGCCACAGCCCGTCCGCGACCACCCAGCACACCGCCCCGGCGGCGAGCACCGCGTTGTGCAGCGACGGCTGGATGCGGTGCACTGCGACGAAGATCGCTACTAGGGCGAGGCCACCGCAGCCGAGCAGCGCCTCGCCGACTCCGCCCGGAGCGCCGGCGGCGACCGTGATCCCGCCGGCCCCGGCGGCCGCCGGGGCCAGGTATCCCCAGGCCTCGCCGAGCGCCACCGCCCGCTCCAGCGCAATGAACGTACCCAGGAACCCCAGCGTCATCAGCTGCCCATGCGCCTGCGGCAGGCTGCTGATACCTGCCGGGACGGCCAGTCCGAGGCGGACCAGCGCTGCCCACAGCCCGGCCAGCAGGCACACGACCGCGGCCGCCATCAGCGGCGGCACCCACCGGGCACGGCGGCGCCGCGGCACGGTCGGGGTGATTGGCGGCCGGGTCACCGCCGCCATCCGAGCTGGTCCTTGGCCCAGTCGCTCATCATCTCGTCCGGGTCCCATGGCGGGTCCCACACGATCCGCACGTCGATGTCCTCCACACCTGGCGCGCCCCACAGGATGTTGTGGATCTCGTCGTCGATGTAGCCGCCGAGCGGGCAGCCCGGGGTGGTCAGCGTCATCCGGATCGACGCAACCCCGTCGCTCGACAGCCCGACGTCGTAAACCAGGCCCAGGTCGACGATGTTGATGCCGATCTCGGGGTCGATGACCTCGCGCAGCAGTCCGCGCAGCGCCTCCGGGCTGGCCTTCCCGCCGGCCAGAGACATCACGTCCAGCGGCCCGGCGCCCGCAGCCGGGACGGGATCCTCGGCGCTACCAGTCATGGCGTCTCCCTTCTACTACCCGGACCAGGACCGTGTATGAGGCGACCGGCGGGGTGGACGGCCGGGTGTCGATCGAGGTCGACCCGCGGATCGCCCACGACACCGACCGCACCGTCGCCGAGGCCCGGGCGGGCAATCGCGGCCGAACGCTGGAAGTCGCTGGAGCGCGCCGGGGCCCGGCCGCAGCGCCCGCTGTGGGCCTCTACCAGCGTCAAGGACCCCGCCTACGACGACACCCGGTACGTCACCGGGCTGGTCGCGCCTGGCGTGATCAACACCATGCCCGAGGCCACGCTGAACGCGGTCACCGGCCACGGGGAGATCCCGGACGACAGCATCCACGGCACCTACGGGCCGTCCGCGGCGCGCAGCATGTCCAGCACGTCGGTGCGGCTGCGGCCGAGCGGGGACGCGTCCTCGGGTGCCAGGAGCTGCTCTGTATCCATGGGATTATTTTATATCACTATCAGTAGTAGAAATTAAACGTGCCGCGTCGGCACCGGCCGGGTCTTGCTGCCAGTACCGTCGCTGTCAGCGGCGCGAACGCGCACGAAACCGGGTCAGGGACCCGAGCCTGTGCCTGATTCAGGCCCGGCCGCCTCCGGCATCATGCCAGTTCTGAGCAAGAACGCCGCCTGCCACGTCCGTGCCCGGCGGCCTGGTCAGGCCGCCCGGGCGATCGTCGCAGGCCGGGCGTCGCGGCCCTGCTCGGTTCCGGCACGCGCAGGCAGGAGCGGCCGCGGGCCAGCGGTGCCGGCGAGATCAGCCAGGTAGCGAAGCCCTTCGATGCCAGGTCGCACGACCTCATCCGGGCCGATGACCGCAGGGATCACCTGGCTGGGCAGTCCCAGCCACTCCTGCCGCCACTGCCGGATCCGCCGCCACCCGGCGGTGGTCAGCGGCCCGCCGTCCGGCGCGATCGTGCCGCCCGACCGGCGCACGATCCGGGCCATGTCCGGATCCCGCAGCAGCAGGCTGGGAATGTCGGGGCTGGCCAGCCGGTCGGTGATGTCTTCCTGCGGCCACATCACCGCGGTGATCAGGCGGCGTACCTCGTAGGCGCTGCTCAGGTGAAGGCCCTGCACCCAGATGGCGCGGAACAGGCGGCGGCGCAGCTCACCGGCGACGCCGTCGCTGACCGCCTCGGCGTAGGCGGCCACCGCCGCCTTCGTGTTGCTGATCAGGACCGGTGGCCCGGCCGGAACGTGCTCCCCGGGCAGGGCGAGCGAGGCCACCTCCGCAAGCTCCCGGTCGCAGGCGGCTTGGTTGCTGTCCGATCGGCTGCCGGTCACCGGCAGGCGCCAGTCATGCTCAACGGCCCGCCAGTCCACCGCGACCCCTGCCCGGCTCAGCAGGTCAGCCCGCTGGCTGGCCAGGTACGAGTACGGGCAGTTGAAATCCCCGTAAACGATCACATTCATCGCTACCTCCTCCGGAACCTTCCGCGCTGCGGCACCGGCATGAGAACCTGCCGCGCCCGCACCAGCGCTGCCTGACGTTCACCAGCTATTCCCACGCCTTATTTTAAACTATCTATATTGTGAAAACAACGATGACTACGTCAGGATTCCGCCCTGGATGAGCAGCGAGGGCTTGGAGTGCCAGCCAGTTGCTGATGAGGCGTCGCTGGGGACCTGGACAGACGTCCGTGCCTGGCGGCTCGCTACACCACTTCGCGATTTCAGCGTGCGGCCGACGGGGGGGTCCGCAACCGCGAGAGCCGGAACCGCGGCTTCGCTGTCTCCGGTAGGCCGGCGGTGTCCGGGGAGTCCGCGGCGTCCGGCATGGCCGCGGCGTCCGACAAGGGTGCCGCGTCCGGCACGGCCGCGGCGTCTGGTTGAACCGCGGAGTCCGGCAGGGCTGCGTCGTCTAGCACCGCCTCCGACATGGCGTCTGGCACCGCGTCAAGCCCCGCGCCTTCGTCGTGTTCGGCGGGGTGCATGCCGCGCCACGCGGCTATAAGGCCGACGAGGGCCGCCACGCCGCACCACAACCACACCTGCCGGCCGAGGAGATGCCAGCCAAGCACGCCGATGATCGGGCCGACCGCGAAGCCCAGCGCGAACACCGACTGCGAGGCGCCGAGGTACTGACTGCGCAGCCGCTCGGGGCCGGCGTTCGCCGGGTACGCCGACATGGTGGGGCCGGCCGTGATCTCGGCCAGCGTCCATATCAGCGTGCCGCCGATGAACACGACAAGCCCGGCGGGCACCGAATACAGCGCCTGGCCGATGCCGAGCAGCAAGAACCCGATCAGCGCCACCACCCGGGCCGGCCGGCGCTGCGTCACCTTGGTCACCAGCAACTCGCAGGTGATGACCACCCCGCTGTTGAGCGACAGCACGAAGGCGTACCAGGCGGTCGCCTCGTGGGCCGCCACCATGGCCAGCGGCAGCGAGCTCACGTACTGGATGTAGACGGCGGAGTTGATGAACAGGGCAATGAGGAACAGCGCGTATCTGCGGTCGGAGAGGACCACGCCGAGATCGGATATCCGCCGCCTGCGCGCGGTGGCCCCACCCTGCTCGCCGGCCCGCCTGGGCAGCAGCAGCAGCGCGATCACCGCATATCCCATCGAGGTGATCGCGTCGCCCCAGAACAGCAGGTTGTAGCTGACCAGGATTAGCAGCACGCCGACCAGCGGCGACAGTGTGGTGCCCAGGTTGGTGCACAGCCGGTACACCGCGAAGATCATCACCTGCCTGTTCTTGGGCGTCAGCTCGGACAGCAGCGAGGCAGAGGCGGGCCGGTACAGCAGGCTGATCATGCCGACCACGGCTACGTCGACCAGCAGTGCCCAGAAGTTGTGCAGGTACAGGATGCCGATCATCAGCACCGCCCCGCCGCCCATGCTCAGCACGGTTGCCCGCCTGGCACCCAGCCAGTCCGCCAGCGCGGTGCCCACCATGATGCCGGCCACCCCGCCGAAGCCGTAGACGCCCAGCGCGACGCCGGCCTGCACGGCGGTGAAGCCCCGGTGCGTCATGTACAGCACAAGGAAGATGTTCAGGAACGTGCCGAGCCGGTTGATCAGCATGCCGATGAGGATGGCCTTCGCCGCGGGCGGCGCCTCGCGGAAGGTGCTGATGACCTTTGCGTCCTGCTTGCTGGCCTCGGGCATCTAGGCCACATCCTGGACGAGCGAATGGGCGGCGCGCCGGCTCGCCGCCAGCACGGACTTCGCGCAGCCGCCCGACCCGCCTGTGAAGGTATAGACGCGGTCGCCGATCTCCCGCAGCGCAAGCACCGGGGGGTCGCAGTAGCAGTCGGCGGCGGCGACCCGCCGCCTGACGCTGCCCAGCTTGAGCCCGGGGAAGCAGCCGTCCGCGAGCCGAAGTGCCAGCTCATGCCGTGCTAGCTCATGCCCTGCTGGCCCATCCCGGGCCTCGGTTACATGGGTGATGCCGGGCGGGGCGTCCCATTCGGTTGTCGGCACGCCGAGCAGCTGCCCGCCGCCCGCCGTGGGCAGCCCGTAAAGACCGGTCCGCTCGTCGGCGAACGCGGGCGGCTGGACCGGGCCCGAGTCATAGACGGTGTACTGGATGGACCTGGTCCTGTAGCCTCTCGTCGGCAGCCCGCTGGCGTGTAGCAGCCCGGGTGTCCACGCTCCGACCGCGAGCACCACGGCGTCGAACCCGCGGCTAGCGCCGGCGCCCAGAGCCTCGATCGGGTCGCCGAGTACCTCCGCCTGTGGCCGTGCGGCCAGGTCGGCCAGCACCGCCTCGCGCAGGCGGTGCGGTGAGGTGCAGCCGGCTCGCCGCTCGCGGACGACGACCATCGTGTCGTCCCCTGCCCAGCCGGGCCCGCCGGCCTGGGCGCCGAACACCGAGGCCGGCGAGGTCAGCTCCGCCGATCCCGGCAGCTCGCGCTCGATATCGGCCAGCGCCTTGGCCAGGTCGGCCTCGCCCGCAGCTTCGGAGCCGCGAAGGTAAGCGAACCCGGTCTCGCGGTACTGCGCCCATTCCCGCAGCACCGGGCTGGCCAGCAGCTCGGCCAGGCTTTCTATGGCCAGCTCCCGCTGCTCGGGCAGGGCGTCGTAGGCGCGCACCGCGCCGCCGGAGGCCGCCGTCGCGTCCGCGGCGCGCAGCGGTCCTGTCAGCAGCTCAACCCGGGTGCCAGGGAGCTGGGCCAGCCGCCAGGCCAGCAGGGAACCGGCGAGGCCACCGCCCGCGACACGTACTCGCACGGCTGCTGTCCCCTTCCCGGGCTAGCCGCCGGCTGTCGCGGGGGGCGACTCGTGGAAGCAGCAGGTGGCGGACGCGCCCGTGGCCATGTTAACGCCGCCGGTGTCGGGATCGGTGGTGCCGCGGACCCACATCCCGCCATAGCCCGACCCGCAGAGGAACGCTCCCCAGGTGAGCACGTACGATTCCAGCCCGCCGTCGGCGGGGAACAGCTCGGGTACCGGCCGGACCCTGCGCTGCAAGACGAACGGCTCGTTCATCGAGGCACGCACCTGACGGTCCCACTCCTCCTGATCGGTGAGCCAGCCGGCCACCACGCCGAGGCCGCCGTGCTTGGCGGTGGGCTTCAGGACGAGGTTCTCCCGGTTGCCGAGGGCGTATTCCAGCAGGTCTGCACGCTCGCCGTCGACGGTAACCTGACCGGGCCTGACCATTCGGGTCCACGGCAGCAGCCGGTCCAGGCTGGCCAGCTCGGCCGGGGTGCACAGGTGCCGGTTCTCCTCGTCGGACAGCAGCGCGAGCGCGCCCTTGGAGCCGTAGAGCTGTGAGTCCATCGGGGTGAAGATCTTCACCTCGCCGCGCTCTGCCGCGCGCAGCACCGGATCGATCAGGGCCGGCCCGTCCGGATGCATCAGGTCCTCGATCAGGAAGACGCGGTAGATGACGTCGATCGGCCGGTCGCCCAGCCATACCCGGTGGTCATGCAGCGAAATGTGGCCCAGATGACAGGGCACCAGATCCAGGCCGAGCTTTTTCAGCTCGGTCGCGCTGGTGTGCAGGACCGCGCCGAACTGCTCCACGTCAGGGGGCCAGTCGACGGCCGCGATCAGCGATCCGTCGCCGGGACTGACGCCGCACTCGGCCATGATCGTGTTGGCGACCTCGGTCAGGGTGTCCACGTATGTCAGCGAGTGCGCCCGCACGAACTCGGCCAGCACGGGATGCGCCAGCATTCCCTTGTTGAGCATGGCGTTGTCGCCGCCGCCGACGGTGCTGCCCATGTTCACTTCCATGAGCCGGAAACCTGACGGCTCCGGGTACAGGTCGGCCCGGGCCAGCATGACGGGCTTGTCTGTCTGGAGCCGCAATATCGCGGTGACCTGAGCTTCGGCCATGCCGACCGCCCTGGCGAACGCGCCGACATCGCCGCCGAACAGGCGGGCAGGCAACGCGGTCAGCGCACGAAACAAGTTATCCAGGTTGGCCGCTAGCTGGCTGTGGTCGGCATGGCTCAGAAACACCGGCCGGGTCAGGCAGCGGCCGAAGTAGGTCGTGGCGCCGAGGTCGACCTCGCGGCTCGCGGCGTCCACCAGTTCGCGTGGGCTCATTCCGCGCCTGGCCACTTCGGCCAGGTATTGCTCGGTGAGCTCATTGTCCGGCATGCGCGGGCCTCAGCCTTTCCCACGGGGTCTTGGTGGTCGTCGGCGCCTGGCCGGCGAGCTTCACCTCGATCTTGTCCGCGAAGTCCTCCAGCCTGCTCTGCGCGTCCTGCGCCGACCTGCCGGTGACGATCAGGAACCCGAGGACGTTGTTCCCGTTCGGCGGTCGCAGGATCGTATCGCCGGGACGAAGGGTCGCTCCCGCCATCAGGGTGTGCTCGGACTCGGAGACCTCGGCGGGTATCCGAACGTATTCCAGTGTTCCCTCGTCGCAGATCAGGCAGGTGCCCATCATGTGCACGCCGGTCGGTGCGTAGTGGTGCACCCTGGGCTTGACGCCGCGGGCCACGTCCATCACCGCCTCGATCGGGCTGTAGTCGGCGGTCACCCGCGCGACCAGGTCCAGCCCGCCGCCGCCGGGGCGGATGGCGATCTCGACGATGTACGGGTCGCCGCGGTGGTACCTGACCTCGGCGTGCATCACGCTGCGCCGCAGCCCCTGGGCGTGCGCGGAGTCCGCGATGACCCGGTGCACCCTGGCAAGCTCCGCCTCGCTCAACGTGGTCGGCGCCCGGTGCACGTCATCCTCGAACGTGTCGCCCTCGGCGGTGACCCGGTCCACGGCCGACCCGATGTAGACGTCGTCGTCCCAGGCCAGAGCCTCGAACAGGTGCTCATGGCCATCGAGGAATGATTCCACAAGAACCCCGTGCGGGCCCAGGTCGATCCCCTCGGCCTCACGCAGGTAGGGGGACATGTGCTGCATGCCCTCCACCGTGATCCGGTAGCGGTCCGCCATCTCGGCCGGATCGCCGATCCGGAACACGAAGTCGCTGGCGGCGCCGAGCGTCGGCTTGAGCACGACCGGATAGCCGAACTCGGCCGCGGTCTGCGTGGCCTCCTCCAGGCTCGTCACAAGGCGATAGCGTGGATGCGGCACCCCGGCAGCCTCGTGCGCCTGGCGCATGAGCAGCTTGTTGCGGCTCTTGCGGGCCGCATCCACGCCCACGCCGGGCAGCCCCAGTGCCTCGGCGACCGCCGCCGCCGTGATGACGCCGGATTCGGAGAAAGTGAACACGCCGTCGAAGGCTTCGGCGGCGTGCCACTCCTGGGCGGCGGCGATGATGTCGTCGATCTTCTGCGAACCGACGATCCGGTATCGGTCCTGCGCCCAGTAGCCCTCCTGGCCGATGCCGTTGAGCACGAACAGGTCCGCGCCGAAGCCCTCGACCTGGTGGTAGCGGGAGAGGTGGTAGCTGGCGTGCTGGCGGGCCTCGATGCCGAGGAGCTTCATGACGGCTGCGGGTGCTCCGCTCCCGCGGCCACGTGGCGGGCGCTGAACTTCTCCGACATGTCGGTGTCCCAGAACACGCTGTAGAACTGGAAGTCCTCCTCCCCGGCGTTGATGACCTGGTGGTGCACCCCCGGCGGGAAGTGCACGACGTCACCGGGCATGAACGGACTTCGCTCGCCCTCGGCCTCAAGCGCACCCTCGCCCGAGATCGCGATGAAGATCTCGTACTCGTGATGCGAGTGGGCGTCGGTGGCATGGCCAGGCTCGATCACGCACCAGGCACCCTCGAACGGAGCGTTGAGCGCGGCCCACGGCACCAGGCGCTGGACCTGTACTCCGTACTCCTTCGGCATGCTGTCACGGTCGAGCTTGCGGATCTCCATCACACACTCCCATGGGTCAGGCCCGCATTAAGGCCGAGTCGGCGTCGGATGCCCGGCCGGTTTCCCCGCGGTGCTCGAGGAGATCGGCGACGATCTCGCCGGCCCGCACCGCGAGCACGCTGATCAGCGAGTCCGCTATGCCGTGCGTGGCCTCGTTGGTTCCTTGCAGGTAACAGCCCGCCGTGATGTCCGGCGGGGTGATCATCCGGTAATTGCGGCTCACCCGGATGTCGCCGACGCCGCAGGCGTCGGCCAGGTCGCGGATCAGGCTTGGCTCCCTGCCCTCGAAGCCGGTGCCGAGCAGCACCAGGTCGCAGCGGAGTTCGTCCCGGCCGCCTCGCATCTTGTCGTTCAGGGTCAGCACGATCTCGCCGTCGACCATCTCGGCCGCCTCGACGTCGACCATCGTGACCATGGACAGCCGCTGCTCGCCGGTGAGCCGCTCCAGGTAGACCTGGCGGAACAGGGTGTCCAGCATGTCCGGGGTCACGGCGGCGTAATTCGTCAGCCGCATCGCCCGGAGCACCTGCTCCCGGGTCTGCTCGGGCGCGGAGAAGAACTTCTCGGTGTAGGAGGGGAAGTACAGCTCGTTGGTGAACTTGCTCGTCTGGTAGTAGTCGAGTCCTGCCGACCGGATGATCATCGTGCACTGCGCGCGCGGGAAACGCTGGTAAGTCTCCCAGAGCATCTCCGCCGCGCTCTCCGCCGCTCCGACCACCACTACGCGATGCGGCTCCCGCGGATCGATGTCCGCGATGCGGCGGGAGTACTCAGTGCTATGGATCACCCGCTCCCTCGGCAGCCCGGCGAAGGCCGCCGGCACGTGCGCATCCCGGCCCGCGGCGATGACCAAGTTGCGCGCCTCGATCGTCGAGCCGTCGGCCATCCGGGCCAGCCACCCGGTCGACAAGCCGCTGCCATTGGCCGAGACGGGCTCGATCCGGGTGCAGTCCCGGCTGTACTCGACCCGGACGAGCGCCAGCGACTTCGCCACCCACTGCAGGTAGTCGGAGATCTCCAGCCGGAAGGGCAGAAAGCTGCCCATGTTGATGAAATCATCCAGCCGGCCCACCGAATGCAGGTAATTAACAAACGAGAACCTGCTGAGCGGGTTGCGCAAAGTGACGAGGTCCTTGAGGAAGGACACCTGGCTCTGCGTCCATGGCAGCATCATGCCCCGCTGCCACACGATGTTCTCGTGCTTTTCGATTACCATGGTGTTCGCCGCTATTTCAGCGG
>JBOHCG010000183.1:0-12598 GCA_050698735.1 Streptosporangiaceae bacterium
GTAGGCGAAGGCATAACCCAGGAATGCGGCACCGCTGGCCGCGCCCATCCACCCGGCGTTGGCGGCGGACAGCAAGAAGGTGGTGGTGGCGAAGCCGGCCAGCCCGAGCGGGGCAGGATCGGCGAGGGCTGAGACGGGGGAGACTAGTACTGGACTGGGGGCGACAGAGAGTTCGTCGGCCATGGCATCCTCCGGTGCGGCGTTATGTCGTTATCCGACGTGCTAGGCCGGAAGATATGGCCTAGGCCGCCGCTGCGTGGCGGCCATGCGATGAGCGCCCAGAATGACGCGCGGAACGGGCCTGCAGCGGCGAGGAACGGTCCTATCGCGCCGGCCAGCGGTCGGGCAGCCCGGGCCGCACCGCAGGCACGGACGCTTATCGAAACATTCCAACGGTCTATCCGCGGAAGTCTCGGCTGGCTTATAGTGCGGCGATGGCGGTCCTTGCGGTGGTGCTCGTCTCCGTTGCCGCCGTGCTGTCCGGTGCCGTGCTGTTCTGGAAGCGAAGCTCACGCCGTGTCGGAGCGCCGCCGCAGCGGGCTACCTACGAGGCCCTGCACACCGCAAGCCAGGCCGTGTCCGTGCTGCGCGAGGGGCTGACCGCCGACGGCGCGGTCAAGGCGGCGCCGAGCCTTCGCCAGCTTCTCGCCACCCCGGTCGTCGCCATCGCGGACCGGACCGACCTGCTCGCCTGTCATGGATCCGACCGGCACGCCGAGGCGCTTGCCAGGCACATGTCCGGCGTGGTGAGCTCCGGCCGCTCCCAGCTGCTGTCCGCGTCCGACCTTGGCTGCCTGCACGGCGGCGACTGCCCGATGCGGGCGGGCGTGGTGGTGCCGATCGCCGTGGACGGCGCGGCCATCGGCGCCCTGGCGGCGCTGGGTCCTGCCGCCGACGCCGCGCTGATGCGGACGGCGGCGGAAGTCGCCAGGTTCGTCTCCACCCACCTCGCGCTCGCCGAGCTCGACGCCTCCCGCACCCGCACCGTGCAGGCCCAGCTGAACTTCCTGCGCGCGCAGATCAGCCCGCACTTCATCTACAACGCGCTGACCGCGATCGAGTCCTACGTCAGGTCCGACCCGGAGCGGGCCAGGGACCTGCTGGTCGGCTTCGCGGAGTTCATCAGGTGGACGTTCCGCGAGCACAGCCAGTACGCCACGCTGGCCGAGGAACTGCGGTTCGTGGACACCTACCTGGAGCTCGAGCGGGCGCGCTTCGGCGACCGGCTGGCGGTCAGCCTGCGGGTGGCGCCCGAGGTGCTGCCGGTGCGGCTGCCGTCGCTCGTGCTGCAGCCGCTGGTGGAGAACGCGATCCGGCACGGCCTCGAGCAGCTGACCGGAACGGCCAGGCTGCGGATATCCGTGGTGGACGGCGGCCACGAGGCCATCGTCACGGTGGAGGATTACGGCGTCGGCGTCGATCCGTCGCAGCTCGCCGACGTGCTGGCCGGGCGGAGCGGCGGGGAGTCCGTCGGGCTGCGCAACGTCGACGAGCGGCTGCGGGCGACCTTCGGCAACGACCACGGGCTGACCATCGAGACGGGGGTCGGCGCGGGCACCAAGGTCACCATGCGGCTGCCCAAGTTCAGCCCGGCGGTGAGCGGCTCATGACCCAGCGGCGCACCGCGTCCGCGCTCGTCATCGACGACGAGGCGCCGGCCCTCGACGAGCTGAGCTACCTGCTGCGCAGCACCTTCTCGTTCGCGCCGGTGGACGCCGCGCAGAGCCCGGGCGACGCGTTCAGGTACCTGCAGGAGCGTTCCTACGACGTCGTCTTCCTCGATGTCAGGATGCCCGCGCTCAACGGCATCGAGCTCGGCAACGTGCTGCGCAGGTTCGCCGTGCCGCCCGCCATCGTATTCGTCACCGCGTACGAGGAGTACGCGGTCCGCGCCTTCGACCTCGGCGCCTGCGACTACCTGCTCAAGCCCGTCTCCCGCGCCCGGCTGCGCACCGCCCTCGGCCGGGCGCTGGGCCCATCGCTGGGCCCATCGCTGGGCCGGTCGCCCGACCAGCCGGATCCGCCGGCGGACGACCCGTCGGCCACGATCCCGGTCGAGATAGCCGGGCGGACCAGGTTCGTGCACCGCGATCAGGTGCGCTGGGTGGAGGCCGAGGGGGACTACGTGCGGCTGCACACCATCGACGGCAGCGCGTACCTGGTCAGGATGCCGATCTCGCACCTGGAGGAGCGGTGGTCGGCTTACGGGTTCATCCGCATCCACCGCGGCTTCCTGGTTCCGTTCAAGCACATCACCGAGTTCTCCGTGACCAACGGCGTGCACGCCGTGACGGTGGCGGGGCAGTCCCTGCCGGTGAGCCGGCGTCATGTCCGGGATGTCCGGGACCGGATCCTGCGCGCCGGACGGCGGAGCTTATCGTGCCCGCGCCGGACGCCGGCCGATCCCGTCCGGGCCCCGCGCCGGACGCCGGACGATCCCGTCCCGGTCCCGCGCCGGAGCAGCCGGGGCCCGCCGCGGGCGAGCCCGGAGCCGGCCGTCAGCTGGTGGTATGGCGGCCTGATCAGGCCCTGGTGCCGCACGACATGCCGGGACTCGGTGACCTGCGGGACGACACCAAGCACGGCCGGCTGCTGGTCAGGTCGTTCGTGCGCGCGCAGCTCGGCCTCTCCCTCATGTGCCTAGCGCTCGCCCTCGCGGTGACCGCGTCGTTCCCCGTGATCGCGGCGCTGGCGCCCGCGGTCACCAGGATCACGGTGGCCGGCCTGCCGCTCACGCTGATCGTGCTCGGCTTCGCGTTCTACCCGGTGCTGCTCGCGATCGGCTGGTTCTACAACCGCCAGGTGCGCCAGCTGGAGGCCAGATTCACCGACCTGGTCGATCCGGCGGGCCGGGCGGGGCGGCCGCCCGATGTCTGACGCCTCCGTCGCCGCGATCGCCCTGGTCACACTGCTCACCATCGTGGTCGGCGCGCGCGGCATCCGGGTGGCGCGGACGCCCGATGACTTCATGGTCGCCGCGCGCCAGGTCCCGCCGGCGCTCAACGCGGCCGCGATCTCGGGTGAGTACCTGTCCGCGGCGTCCTTCCTCGGCATCGCCGGGCTGGTCGTCTCCCAGGGCCTCGGCTCGCTGTGGTACTCGGTCGGCTACACGGCCGGCTACCTGGTCCTGCTGCTGCTCGTCGCGGCGCCGCTGCGGCGGTTCGGCGCGTACACGATCCCGGACTTCGCGGCCGGCCGGCTGGGCTCGCGCGGCCTGCGCCAGACGGCGACAGTACTGGTCCTGGTCATCGGGACCTTCTACCTGCTGCCTCAGATGAAGGGCGCGGGCATCACGCTGCAGGTGGTGCTCGGCACGCCGTACTGGGTCGGCGTAGTGACCCTTGGCGTGGTGGTGAGCTGCAATATCGCGATGGGCGGCATGAAGGGGATCACCTTCGTCCAGTGCTTCCAGTACTGGCTGAAGCTGTGCGCGATCGGCATTCCCGCGGCCGTGCTGCTGATCGCGACCGGCCATGACTCGGCCCGTAACATATCTCCCGATCAGGCGCCCGTGTTCACCAGCGCCACCGTGGTCAGCGTGCCGCTGGCGACGGACTTCACCCTGACCCGTCCCGCCGAGGTGACCGTCACCGGCCTGCTCGACCAGCGCAGCCTGGCCGGCCAGACGGTACGCCTGTGCGCCTGCCGTCATGCCGCCGGGGCAGGCACGCGGCTCGGCTTCCGTGCGGGCGCCCCGGTCCCGGTCAGCCTGGCCATGGCGCCGTCCTCGGCCATGTCGTGGGATTCGGCCTTCCTGACCTCGGGAACCGACGGCGCGCACCCGCTGGCGGCCACCTACGGCGTTATCGTGGCCACGTTCTTCGGCGCCATCGGGTTGCCGCACATCCTGGTGCGCTTCTATACCAACCCGGACGGCGAGGCCGCCAGGCGCACGACCCTGATCGTGGTCCTGCTGCTGAGCACGTTCTACCTGTTCCCCGCGGTGCTCGCGGTGCTGGCCAGGCTGCACGCTCCCGAGCTCTACCTGTCCACTGACTCCGACAGCATCGTGCTCGCCCTGCCGTCGCTGCTGTTGCCCGGGCTGCCGGGCGAGATGCTTGCCGCGCTGGTCGCCGCAGGGGCTTTCGCGGCGTTCCTGTCCACCTCATCCGGCCTGCTGGTCAGCGTCGCTGGCGCGCTGTCCCACGACTTCATGAACCGCGGCGTGACCTCGTTCCGCTGGTGCTCGGTCGCCGCGGGCGTGGTCGCGACCACTGCCGCGCTGCTGATCGGCCAGTTCTCGGTTGCCCTGCTGGTCGGCTGGGCGTTCGCGATCGCCGCCTCCTCGTTCTGCCCGCTGATAGTGCTCGGCATCTGGTGGCGCGGACTGACCAAGGGCGGCGCGGCGGCGGGCATCGTGGTGGGCGGCGGCTCATGTCTGACCGCCATCCTGGCGACGATGTCCGGCGCGGCGCACGGCGGCTGGGGTGCGGTGCTGCTCGGCCAGCCCGCGATCTGGACGGTACCGCTGGCGTTCGCCGTGATGATCGTGGTGTCGCTGGCCACCAAGCGGTCGGTGCCAGGTAACGTCGGCCAGGTGATGCTGCGCATGCACCTGCCCGAGGCGCTGAGCCGGGGTAACGCGCCCGCCTACCGCGCCGGCATCAGGTAGGCAGTCATGATCGAAGCGGTGCTGCGGCCGCCGGTGCGGGCCGCGGAGGCGTTCGCGGACGATCCCGCCGTGGTGCTGTTTCCCGAGGAATTCGCCGTCGTCGCGACGGCGTCGCAGCGCCGTCGGCGGGAGTTCGCCACCGCCCGCGGCTGCGCCCACGCGGCGCTGGCCCGGCTGGGCCTGCCGCCGGCCGCCATCCTCCCCGACCTGAAGGGTGCTCCGGTGTGGCCGGAGGGAGTGGCCGGGAGCATCACGCACTGCAGCGGCTACCGGGCCGCGGCGGTCGCGCCGGCCGGGCAGGTCACCGCCATGGGCATTGACGCCGAGCCCAACAGGCCGTTGCGGACCGACGGCATGCTGGCCGTCATCGCCCGCGAGCAGGAGCGCGCCAGGCTTGGTGTGCTCGCCGGGCAGGTGCCCGGTGTGTGCTGGGACAAGCTGCTGTTCAGCGCCAAGGAAGCCGTCTACAAGGCCTGGTATCCGCTGGCCAGGTGCTGGCTGGGCTTCCAGTCCGCGGACGTGGTCTTCGACCCGGATGAGGGCACGTTCACCGCGCGCCTGCTGGTACCTGGCCCGCCGGTGGGCGGGTCGCCGCTGACAACGCTGAGCGGGCGGTGGCTCGCCAGCCGCGGGCTCCTGGTGACCGCGGTCGTGATCCCCGCCGAGCCCGCCCGATAGATTGCCGGTCAGCGGATAACCCTGAATTTCTGGCTCGACAATAATTGTTCGCAGCATAACTGGCTGGGAATGTAAAATCGAACTGACTTGGGTCGACCAAAATCGATCTGTTAGGATCACCCACCATGATTGACCTTCAGCTCCTGCGGAACCCCGAGTTCGTGGAGCAGCTGGCCAGCGCCGCCGAGGCCAAGCGGATGAAGTACGACGCTTACCTGCTAGCCGCGACGTTCGACGAGCGGCGGCAGGTGGCGGGGCAGCTGGACCAGACGCGGGCACGGCAGAAGACGCTGTCGGCCAGGTTCCGCGACGCCGACGCCGCCACCCGGGCCGCGTTCGGCGAGGAGATGAACGCCCTCGCCGCGGAGCTCAAGGAACTGCGTGCCCGGCTGGCCGAAACCGAAGCGCGGCTGACCGAGCTGGCCCTGCGCGCGCCGAACATCCCCGATCCAAGGGCCCCGATCGGCGCGTCCGAGGAGGACAACGAGGTCATCCGCGTGGTCGGCGAGCCCAGGATGATGGCCCCGGACATGGTCGACCACATCGAGCTGGTGCGCAGGCTGGGCCTTGCCGACTTCGAGCGGGCGCAGAAGTTCGCCGGCGGCCGCAGCTACGCGCTGACGGGGAACGGCATGCTGCTGGCTCGCGCCGTGCTCACCATGGCCCTGGACATGCTCGTCGCCCGCGGGTTCAAGCCGGTGGCCCCGCCCGTGCTGGTCCGCGAGGAGGCCATGACGGGCACCGGGTACTTCCCGCTCGGGGTGGAGGACGCCTACAAGACCGACCGCGAGGACCGCTACCTGGTGGGCACCTCGGAGGTGTCGCTGGTCTCGCTGCACCGCGACGAGATCCTGGCGCAGGCCGGGCTGCCGATCAGGTACGCGGGGATCTCCTCCTGCTTCCGCCGCGAGGCGGGCTCCCACGGGCGCGATACGCACGGCCTGTACCGGGTGCACCAGTTCGAGAAGGTCGAGCAGGTCTCGATCATCGAGGCGGACGACGAGCTGTCCGCGGCCGAGCAGCTTACCCTGCTCGCGAACTCCGAGGCGGTGCTCGCGGCCCTTGAGCTGCCCTACCGGGTGGCGATCGCGTGCACCGGCGAGACCGGTCAGGGGCAGCGCCTGAAGTACGAGGTAGAGACATGGATGCCGAGCCGGGCCGCGTATTCGGAGACCCATTCCTGCTCAAGCTTCGGCGATTTCCAGGCCCGCAGGTCCAACATCAAGTACCGCACCGCCGAGGGCCAGTCGGTGTTCGCCTACACCCTCAACAACACTGCGGTCGCGGTGCCCAGGATCCTGATCCCGCTGCTCGAGCACTACCAGCGGCCGGACGGCTCGATCGCCATCCCCGCCGCGCTCCGCCGCTACCTTGGCGGCGCGGACGAGCTGCGCCCGGACACCTCGCCGGCCGTGCTGATCCCCAGCTGACCAGCACGGACGTTCACGGCTGCGCAC
This sequence comes from Streptosporangiaceae bacterium, assembly GCA_050698735.1. Taxonomy (GTDB): domain Bacteria; phylum Actinomycetota; class Actinomycetes; order Streptosporangiales; family Streptosporangiaceae; genus Palsa-504. The sequence goes on from JBOHCG010000183.1 coordinate 6,748, forward strand.
GGATTCGCCGGCGGTCGCCGTCGTTTACTTTAAGTGATACGGTAATTATTATCTGTTCTTAGACGGCATCCGGGGGACCCGTCTTGGCTCGCCTCCCGTCGATCCTTGAGCGAAGGGCGGCCATGGCAACCAGTTCAGCAACGATCGATCTGTCCTATTTCCAGCAGATGATCGATGCGATCACCGAGTATGAGGTGATCCGGCTGGACCTCGACGGCCGGATCTGCACCTGGCACCCCGGCGCGGAACGGATCACCGGCTACCAGGCGGATGAGATCCTGGGCAGGCCGGTGACGGCCTTCTACACCGCCGAGGACATCGCCTCGGGCCTGGCCGGACGCGAGCTGGAAACCGCGGCCAGCCAGGGCAGGTTCGAGACCGAGGGCTGGCGGGTCCGCAAGGACGGCAGCAGGTTCTGGGCCTTGGTGGTGCTGTCGCCGATCCGCGACGCCACCGGGGCGGTGTGCGGTTACGTGAAGATCACCCGCGATCTTACCGAGCGCAAGCTGGCCGATGCGGCGCTCGCGGAGCGGACGCGGGAGCTGGAGATCTCGAACCGGGATCTGCTGCAGTTCGCCTCGGCCGCCTCGCATGACCTGCGGGAGCCGCTGCGTAAGGTGGCGAGCTTCTGCCAGCTGCTGGCCCGGCAGTACCAGGGTCAGCTGGACGAGGAGGCCGACGAGTACATCGGCTTCGTGGTGGACGGCGCGGTCCGCATGCAGCAGCTGATCAACGACCTGCTCGCGCTGGCGCGGGTGGGCCGGTCCCGCGCCAACCGGACCGACGTGGATTGCGGCAAGGTCGTGCGGCAGGTGCTGGGCGACATGGCCGCGGTGCTTGAGGAGGCCGAGGCAGCGCTGGTGGCCGCGGATGACCTGCCCGTGGTGTGCGGGCACCAGGACCTGATCGCCCAGCTGTTCAGCAACCTGGTGGCCAACGCGATCAAGTTCCGCAGGGAGGAACCGCCGCGGGTGGAGGTCTCGGCCAGCCTCCGGGAGGGGGAGTGGCGGTTCGCGGTGGCCGACAACGGCATCGGCATCGACGCGCAGTACGCCGACCGCGTGTTCGACGTGTTCGAGCGGCTGCATGCCAGGTCGGAGTATCCGGGGACGGGGATCGGGCTGGCGCTGTGCCGCAAGATCGTCGAGCTGCACCGCGGCAGGATCTGGTTCGAGTCCGAGCCCGGCGAGGGCACGACGTTCTACTTCACCATTCCAACCGGAGGGCGGCAGCCATGAGCGGAACGCGGCTGGGATCTCCCGTCGAGATCCTGCTGATCGAGGACGATCCCGGGGATGTCGTGCTCACCCGGCGGGCGCTTGCGGAGAGCAAGGTCAACAACGTCATCCATGTCATGCAGGATGGCGTCTCGGCACTTGCCTACCTGCGCCGGCAGCCGCCGCACGAGGAAGCCGCCCGTCCCGACCTGGTGCTGCTCGACCTCAACCTGCCGAGGAAGGGCGGCCTCGAGGTGCTCGGCGAGGTCAAGAACGACCCGGAGCTCCGCCAGATCCCCGTCGTGGTCCTCACCACGTCAAGCGCGGACGAGGACGTCATCAGGAGCTACGACCTGCACGCCAACGCCTATATCCAGAAACCGGTCGACCTCACCCGGTTCCTGAGCGTGGTGCACGCCGTGGACGAGTTCTTCGTCAGCATGGTGCGGCTGCCGCCCAGGTAAGACCGGGCCGGCTCAGGCCAGGCCCGGGGCGCCGGGAAAGACCATCGCGACCGAGGTCCCCACCCCCGGCTCGGACTCCACCTCGACTCGGCCGCCGCAGCGGGTCGCGATCGCGTGTACCACCGCCATCCCAAGCCCGGCGCCGCGGCCGACCGGCTTGGTGGTGAAGAACGGGTCGAAGATCTTGTCGAGGACGTCGGCGCTGATCCCGCTCCCGGTGTCGCGGACCTCCAGCCGCGCGCACCGGCCGGCCGGCCGCCCGATCGTGGCACCGTCCACGGTGCAGGTCCTGATCGTCACCGCACCGCCGTCGCCAATGGCTTCCGCGGAATTCTCGGTCAGGTACGTCAGCACCAGCCCGACGTGGCCGCGGTCGGCGACCACAGGAACCAGGTTGGGGTCCAGGGCGCAGCGCAGCGTGATGCGATCGCCCAGCCGGGCCGCGATCTGTTCGCTGGCCGCGTCGATGACCTCGTTCAGCTGGATGACCTGCGGGCTCGTCATGTCCTGCTCGGCGAATATCATCAGCTGCCTGGTCAGCTGCGCCGCCCGCTGGGCTGCCTCCTTGATCTGCCCGATGTCGTCGCATACCTCCTGCCAGTCGTCCCCGTGACGCAGATGCGCGGTGGCGACTGCCTCCGACACGAACTGGGTGTAGTTCGCGATGACGGCCAGCAGATTGTTGAAGTGGTGGGCCACGCCGCCGGCCAGCCTGCCCAGCCGGGCCAGCTGCTGGGTTCGGTGCAACTCGCGCTCAAGCCGCTTCCGCTCGATCGCGTAGGACACGGTCTTGGCCAGCAGGCCACCGTCGAAATGGCCCTTGACCAGGTAATCCTGGGCTCCTTCGCGGACCGCGGCCAGGGCGAGGTCCCGGTCGCTCGCGCCGCTGACGACCACGACGGGGATCAGCGGGGTACGCTGCAGGATCGTTCTTATCACCTCCAGGCCGCGGCCGTCCGGCAGGCCGAGATCGACAAGGGCGCAGTCCGCCCAGTCGCCGACGACGTCGAAGTCGATGTCCGCCAGCCTGTTCACAACCAGCCACTCGGCATCGACGCCCGCCTCCCGGAGCGTCGTGCGGGTGAGGAAAGCGTCGCTTATGTCGTCCTCAAGCAGCAGCAACCGCAATAGCCCGGCGGCGGCATCCCTGCCGTTCCCGGGCTCGCCTGAACCATTGACGGCGGCGGCGGGCCACGCCGTCACATCCTCATGCCCCATGCCACTAGTCATCCGTATCGCCTCTCGGGAGCGATCTGAATACTTTGAGTATTTGAATATATACCAAGCGTGATCGTCATCGGCTGGCGAGGTCACGGTCGGGCTCGGGGCCGCACAACACGGACGCAACGGACAAAACCGCGGCGGCGATAGTCCTTCTGGCGCTGCTTAGCGGATATCTGGGCGGCAAATGGTGAATGAGCCTCCACCGTGGGAATACTTGGCGTGGGATCGGGCCGATTCCTGCCGGTCAGGATCGCGCCCGGGCGGAGCGGGTTACCTGGCGGCGGCTGGCCGCCAGGTAGACGTCGAGCCGGATGGGGTGGGACTTGGCCGCAGGATCGCACGGTTCAGGCGATATGCCCGCGCCAGGGGGAGGCGCACCTTGACCACTCTCCTCAAGGTCTCCCTGTACGCGTTCGCTGGATGCGCCGCCCTCGGCCTTCTGCCGGTGGCCGTCATAGCCGCCAGGGGACGCAGGCCGACCGCGTTCCTGCTGGCCCTGCTCATCGCGGCCTACGCGATGTTCGTGCTCATAGCCGCCGCAGGCGAACTGCACAACGGCTGACGGTTTCCGTGCCTGACGGTCTGTGTGGCTGACGGTTTCGGTGGCCGACGGTTTCGGTGGCTGGCTGTTCTGCGGCGACGGCGCCATAGATGATGGTGTCATGGATGGTGGCTCACGAGGCGGGGCGCCGGTGACCGGTCCAGGACCTGTGCCGGCCGGCACGAAGCCTGCCCCTGACCAGTTCGCGGCGCAGTGGGGCGCGCGTGGTTACCTGACCCCGCTGGACGGTCCGGTGCACTGGATCGAGTTCGGCCCCGGCGGTCCCGCTACCGCGCCGCTGGTCTTCGTGCACGGCCTGGGCGGCTCGCACCTGAACTGGTGCCAGATCGGGCCGCGGCTGGCGGAGGGCCGCCGCGGCGTCGCGCTGGACCTGCACGGGTTCGGCCTCACCCCGGGATCGCGCCGCCAGGCCACCGTGCGGGCCAACACGCGCCTGGTTGACCGGTTCTCGCGCGAGGTAACCGGGACGCCGGTGATCCTCGTCGGGAACTCGATGGGCGGGCTGATCTCGGTGCTGCAGACGGCTTCTACGCCGGCCGCCGTTGCCGGACTTGTGCTGATCGACCCGGCGCTTCCGGTGCCGGCGCGCAAGCCGGACTGGCCGGTGGCCGGCCAGTTCCTGCTGTACGCGCTGCCCGGCCTCGGCGAGCGTTTCGTCCGGACGATGTCCCGCCGCCCGCCGGAGGTGGCCGTCAGGCAGACGATCGAGCTGTGTTTCGCCGACCCGTCGCGGGCCGATCCCGCGATGGTCGAGGCGGCGGTCGCGCTGGTCCGCCGCCGCCGGGACACGCCGTCCCGTGACGAGCCGCTGCTCGCGGCGGCGCGTTCGCTGCTTCGGGTGGTCGGCCGGCCGCGGAACTACTGGGCGATGATGGCCGGGATTCGCGTTCCGGTCCTGCTGATCGGCGGCGACGCCGACCGGCTGGTGCCGGTGGCGAGCATGCGCCAGGCGGCCGCGCGCAATCCGCGCTGGCAGACGACTATCCTCGCCGGAGTCGGGCATACGCCCCAATTGGAGGCTCCCGGGGCGGTGGCCGGCACGATCCAGGACTGGCTCGGCCGCCACTTCGCCGGCTGATCTGCCCCTGCTTCACCCCTGCGGGCCGAGGAGGAACCGGACATGCGGCAGCTCACCGGGCTCGACGCCTCCTTCCTCGCGCTCGAGACCGCCGCCACCACGAACTGGCCTGGCTCGGGCTCGGGCACGGCCTCGTCGGTGAACTCCCAGTCGGTGGCCGTGGGCCGGCCCAGCGGGCGGGCGGCCAGCCGGACCTGCCGGTTGATCGGTGACATGCGGCGGCTCCAGGTATCACTCGGCGGGACGGGACGGCCCGGTGGACGGCGCAGCCTCGCGGGCGTGCGCGTGCAGGATATGCGACCAGCTTCTGGCCGGGGCGGCGGCCTTCCCGGCCACGTCGGTCAGCGGCATCTCAGCCTTCCCTCCCGAGCTTGAGCTCCAGCGCTAGTTCCGGTGACGCTAGTTCCGGTGACGCTAGTTCCGGTGACCAGCCGAGGCGCCTGGACGCCGCCTCGGCCGCCTCCATGATCGTGGGCGCCAGCCGGCGCAGCGCCATCACGCTGCACCGGGCCAGCGGGACGCCGATGCTGATCGCGGCGACAACCTCGCCGCCGGCGCCGTGGATCGGCGCCGCGATCGACGCGACGCCGATCTCACGCTCGTTGACCGCCTCCGCCCAGCCGCGGCGGCGCACCCTGGCCAGCTCGGCCGCGAACCGGTCCCGGTCGGTGATCGTGTGCGGGGTCAGCGCGGTCAGCGGGATCGCGCGCAGCACGGCGTGCCGCCTGGCCTCGGGCAGGTGGGCAAGCAGTACCTTCCCCGAGCTTGTGCAGTGCACAGGCACCCGCCGTCCGGTCTCGGTGAACAGCCGCAGCGAGTGCGCGCTCTCCAGCCGGTCCACGTACACGACCTCGTCCCCGTCGAGGACGCCGACCTGCGAGGACTCCCCGGTCTGCGCGCGCAGGTCGCCGAGCACCGGGCCGACCGCCGCGTGCAGGTCCATGTGCACCCGCACCGCCTGGCCCAGCTCGAACATCATCAGGCCCAGCCGGTATCCGCCGGTGCGCGGGTTCTGCTCGATCAGCCCCTCCGAGGCCAGCGTGGTGAGCAGCCGGTGCACCGTGCTCTTGCCCAGGCCGAGCCGCCTGGCAAGCTCGGAGACCCCAAGGTCGGTCTCCCGGGAGCGGAATACCTTGAGCAGCCGCGCGGCGTTCCGCACCGTGGACAGGCCCTGGGCAGCGCCGTCTCCCGGCCCGCCGCCGGGCCCGGCCGGCGTCACGAGCCGGGCTCCGTCGCCGACCCCGACCTCGGAGCCGGGGGCGGGGCGGGGGCCGAGGGCGGAGGATGGGCCGAGGTCGGCCCGGGT
>JBOHCG010000184.1:0-12563 GCA_050698735.1 Streptosporangiaceae bacterium
ATCCAACGGCACGAGGAGCCGTCATCATGCATCCTGAGATAGCTAAGACCCTGGTCGCGCAGCGTCACGACGAGCTGACCCACACCGCTGAGAACAGCCAGGGAGCCAGGGGCTCGTCGCGGCCCAGTTGGTTCAGTCGCCATTTCCCGCGCTGGCACGTCAGCTGGTCGCGCACGGTCCTGTCACCGGCGGGGGCACCCGGTGCTGCCGGCAGCGGCCGACCGGGCACCCCCGCCAAGGGCGGATCATCCCTGGTGATCATCATCTCTGCCCACCGCTCGGCCTGAGCCGGCCTGCACCAGAGCCGGCGGCCCAGGAGTGACCGTCAGCTCCGGAGAGATCGCCAGCATAGAGGGCCGCTGGGATAGTGTTCGAGCGCCCTCCCGGGGATAGTGTTAGTGCGTGCAAAGGGGGGATTGCGTGGCGCTAGGTGTTACGCCCGGCCGGTAAGGGAGCGAGATGAATCATGCCTGACCGGCCAGCCACTCTGCGAGACGTGGCGGCCGCGGCACGGGTCCACCCGGCCACGGCGTCCCGCGCCCTTAACCCGGAGACCCGGCTACTGGTCAGCGAGGACACCGCGCGCCGGGTGGCCGCCGCGGCGGCCAAGCTCGGGTACCGGCCTAACCCGGTCGCCCGCAGCCTGCGGACACGGCGCTCGCACACGGTCGGGGTGCTGATCCCTGACCTGAACAATCCCCTGTTCCCGCCGATCGTGCGGGGCCTCGAGGACAAGCTCGCCGCGGCCGGCTACGTGGCCCTGATCGGCAACACCGACGCCGACGCGAGCCGCGAGCGCGTGATCTTCGAGCAGATGCGGGCACGCCATGTCGACGGCTTCGTGCTCGCCACGGCGACACTGCACGACAGGCTGCTGGCCGAGGCGGCGGCGGCGGGACTTCCCGTCGTGCTGATGAACAGGCTGTCGCAGGACTACAGCTTCCCCTCGGTCTCGGTGGACAACGAGCAGGGCGCCCGGATGGCGGTCACTCACCTCGCCAAGCTCGGTCACACCCGCATCGCGCATATCGCGGGCCCTCAGGAGGCATCCACCGGCATGGCCCGGCTGCGGGGGTTCAGGGACGGGATGACGTCGAACGGGCTCGAGGTGGATGAGGGCCTGATCGCCTACGCGAGCAGGTACACGGTCGACGAGGGCGCCCGCTGCTGCCGGGAGCTGCTCGGCCGCGGCGGGTTCACCGCGCTGGCGGCGGCGAACGACATGATGGCCGTCGGATGCTACGCGGCGCTGGATGAGAAGGCGCTGTTGTGCCCCGACGACATCTCCATCATCGGCTTCAACGACATGCCGTTCATCGACAGGCTGCGTCCCCCGCTGACCACGGTCCGCTTCCCGCACTACCAGCTGGGCACCGAGGCGGCGCAGCTCCTGCTCGAGCGGATCAGCGGGGGCGAGGGACCGGTGAAGATCCTTTACCTCGCGCCCGAACTCGTGGTGCGCGGCTCCACCGCCGAGCGCTCCGACGCACCCGCGGACAACGGCCGCGCGGACCTGGCCGGTAGCCCGGCGCCCGTCCCGCTGCGCCGCCCGTCCTCGCGCCGGGCGCGCGAAACGCCGTCCGGCTGATCCCGATGGGTACGGATGGACCCCTGGGAAGCTCGCCGGGCCGCGCTGCCGCGTGTCCGGGTTGGCCCGATCCGCAATCGATTGTTAACAATTTACCGCGAGCCGCGGCCGGGAGGTTGTCGTGAGGTCGGCGCGGCCAGGCCAGGGAGCCGACTGTACACACGTCGTAGCCATCTTCCGGCCTGAAAGCGTTTTGGTACGACTTTGGTAACAGGTTGGGCATCCGGCATTGACAAAGGGCGGAGCCGGAGGACACTCTCAGGGTTGCAAACGATTGTTGACCAGAAGGGGATCTGGCGACGTGGTCGGACATGAGGATCAACGCCGGCTCGGCTGGCTCGGCACCGGCCGTATGGGTGCGGAGATGGCCCGTCGGCTGCTCCTGGTGGGCTGTGATGTCGCCGTCTACAACCGATCGCAGGACAAGGCGGAGCCGTTGATCCGGCTGGGCGCCAAGCCGGTGGGGTCCGCGGCGGAACTGGGCACTAAGGACATCGTGTTCGTCACCGTCGGCACGTCCGAAGACCTGGTCGCCGCGGTGCTCGGCCGGGACGGCATAATGTCGGGCCCAGGGGCGGCACCCGAGGTGCTAGTCGATTGCTCGACGGTATCCGCGGAGGCCTCGGCCCGGGTTCGGGCGGAGATCGCCGAGCGCGGTACCGCACTGCTCGCGGCGCCCGTGATGGGCAATCCCCGCGTGGTGCGGGCCGGAAAGATGACGGCCGCCGTCTCCGGGCCTCGCGAGGCGTTCGAGCTGGCGGAACCGTACCTGAACATGCTCGGACGCGGCGTCACGTACGTGGGGGAGGGCGAGGTGGCCAGGACGGTGAAGCTATGCCACAACCTGTTCCTGGGCGTAGTCGCCCAATCACTTGCTGAGACAACCGTGCTCGCACAAAAGAGCGGAATCAGCCGCCAGGCGTTTCTCGATTGTCTCAACAAGAGCGTGATGGGTTCGCTATTTACGGGCTATAAAACGCCGGCATATGTGAACCTTGATTTCGCACCCACGTTCACCGCTACGCTTCTGCGCAAGGACTTCGATCTTGGTCTGGCCGCGGCGCGGGAACACGAGGTGCCTATGCCGGTGGCCGCGATCGTGCATCAGCTCATCCAGGGGCTGGTGGGCCGCGGCTACGGCGAAGCCGACTTCGCCGCGCTACTGCAGCAGCAGGCGGCGTCCGCGGGCCTGTCACTCGTCAGTGAGCATGCAGACGTGTCCGACGGGCTCGATTCCAGCGAAACCTAGCCACGGGTCAACTAGAACGAGTAAGGAAGGCACCGGCATGAGACCCCACCTTCCCAGGATCTCCAGAAATGCCCTCGCCCTGAGCGCGGCCGCGACGCTATCGGTTGCCGCTCTGGCCGCATGTAGCAGTTCAGGCAGTTCAAGCAGCAGTGCGAGCACTACTCCGACCACTTCAGCCACCGCTAATAAGACGCCGATAACGATCGGCGCATCACTCTCGCTGACCGGCGACTTCTCCGCGGACGGCATCAACTACGAGCACGGGTACGAGCTGTGGGCACACGACGTTAACGCCGCGGGCGGCATCCTCGGCCGCCAGGTCGTACTCAAGATCCTCAACGACAACAGCTCGCCGACGCAGGTCGCCACCAACTACACGACCCTCATCTCCGCCGACCACGTCGACCTGACGTTCGGGCCGTTCTCCTCGCTGCTGACCACCCCGGCGGACACCGTGGTGGCGCACAACGGCTACGCGTTCGTCGAGGGAGCCGGCGGCGCGCCGTCGGTTTTCCAAAGCCCGGCCAACGAGGCCGACCACAACATCTTCGACGTCAGCCTGCCGATCAAGGACGAGATGGTCCCGTTCGTCAACTACATCGCGTCGCTGCCCGCCGCCCAGCGGCCGAAGACCGCCGCTTACCCGATGGCCGACGACCCGTTCGCCGACCCGCCGGTCCAGCTCGCCCAGCAGATGCTGTCGGCTCTCGGCGTCAAGACGGTGTACTCGAAGATCTTCCCCGAGGAGGTCGCGGACTACAAGGCACCTGCCGACCAGGTGGCCGCGAGCGGCGCGCAGATCGTCGTGCTCGGGTCCACCGACGTGCCGACCGTCTCGGCCTTCATGCAGGCCTTCGAGCAGTCGCACTACAACCCGAAGCTCTTCATCGCGGCGGCGGGTCCCGACCAGGGCGCCTCGTTTACCTCCGTGGTAGGGAAGGCCAACGCCACCGGCATGATGGTGCCTGACGGCTGGTACCCGGGCTTCAAGGACGCGGCGAGCCAGAAGCTGGTCCAGGAGTACGTCGCCAAATACGGCGGCACCGCTTCGAGCATGAGCTCTGACGTCGCGGAGGCGTACTCGGTGGGCCAGGTAATGCAGCAGGCCATAACGGCCACGGGCGGCACCGACAACGCCAAGATCATCGCCTACCTGCATAACGGGACCACGCTGACCAGCGTGCAGGGGCCGGTGAAGTTCGACTCGCTCGGCGAGAACGGCGCGTCCGACGCGTTCGTCTTCCAGTGGCAGAACGGCGTGTTCGACCAGGTGCTCCCGGCCAGCGCGCCCGGCTCGGCGACCATCATCGCGACCAAGCCGAACTGGGCCAGCTAGCGCTGGTTCCTGCCCGCGGTGGGTAGGAACCGGTAGATCCAAGCAGGAGGGTGCGTGGCACGGGAGATCTATCAGGCCATCGTCGACGGGATCCTGGTCGGCGGCGTGTACGCCCTGATGGCGGTCGGCCTGACCCTGATCTTCGGCGTGCTCGACATCATCAACATCGCCCAGGGCATCCTGGTGATACTCGGGGCGTACCTCAGTTACGAGCTGGCGGCACGGTTGCACATCGACCTGTTCATCGGGTTGCTGGTAACCGTGCCCGCCATGTTCGTGATCGGCGTGGCCATCCAGTGGGCGTTCATCCGGCCGCTGCGCGGACGGGAGCGTACGTCGATGACGCTGCTCGTCACCTACGCGATCGCGCTGATCATCGAGGGAATCCTCTACCAGGCCTTCGGGCCCAACTACAAGCAGCTGAACGCGTGGTACGTCACATCGAGCGTGCACGTGTTCGGCTTCTACCTGCCCTACATCTACCTGTTCGGCTTCGTGCTCGCGCTCGCGCTCGTCGCGGCGCTGTACTCGCTGCTCTACCGGACCAGGTTCGGCCGCAGCGTGCGCGCGACGATGCAGGATGAGACGGCGGCACGGCTGGTCGGCATCGACATAAACCGGGTCTCCGCCATCACCTTCGGCATCGGCGTCGCCGTGACCGCGGCCGGGGGCATGGTGTACGGCGCGACGAGCGGCGGCTTCAACCCCAACAGCGGCTACGACCTGATCTCGCGGCTGCTGGCGATCATCATCCTCGGCGGCCTCGGCAGCATCGGCGGCGCCATGGTCGCGGCCGTCTTCATGCTCACGCTCGAGTCGCTGGTGGACGTCTGGTCGCCGAACTGGGCGATCGTCGTCTTCTACGCGGCCCTCGTGCTCGTGCTGCTGATCCGCCCGACCGGGTTCTTCGGCCGCCAGCCGGTGCGGGCCCAATGAGCGAGCGGGGCAAGCGGAGCGCGCAGACTGCGGGCCTGGCCGTCCTGGTAGCGGCCGCCGTGGTCTTCCCGCTGATATTCCCTAACCCCGCAGCCACCAACTACGGGGTATACACGCTGATCTTCGTCGCGGTCGCGTCGGCCTGGAATCTCTTCTCCGGGTACTCCGGGTACATATCCCTCGGCCACGCCGTCTTCTTCGGCAGCGGCGCCTACACGCTCGGCATCGCCGCCATGGACTGGCATGTCAACGGGGTCACCGTGTTCGCGCTGCTGCCGTTGTGCGCGGTCGTCGGTGCGCTGGTCGCGGTGCCGTTCGGCCTGGTGGCACTCCGGGTAAGGCGCCATACCTTCATCGTGATCACTATCGCGGTGTTCTTCATCTTCCAGCTGATGGCCTACAACTTCTCCTTCACCGGCGGCTCCATTGGCGTGGACGCGCCGTTCCTGCCCTGGCAGGCGGCGACCTACAACGAGCGCTTCTACTACATCGCGCTCGGCTGCGCCGTCGGCGCGCTCGCGGTCGCCTGGCTGGTACGGCGGAGCAGGTTCGGCCTGCACTTGCGCGCGATCAGGGATGACGAGGACCGGGCACGAGGCCTGGGCGTGCGGGCGATGCGGGTCAAGCTGACCGCGTTCGCGCTGTCAGGCGCGGTGACCGGGCTGGTCGGCGGCGTCTGGTTCTTCTATATCTCCCAAGTCCAGCCCCCCTCGGGCTTCGACCCCCTGTTCGACCTGTCCGTGGTGCTGATGGCGTTCCTAGGCGGCCTCGGCACGGTCGCCGGGCCGGCCCTCGGCGCGCTCATCGTCGAGCCCGGCCAGCTCTACCTCAACGTCACGTTCACCAACGGATACCTCAGCGAGATCCTGCTCGGCGTGGTGTTCCTCGCGGTGGTGCTGCTCATGCCGCGCGGCATCATCCCCACCGGCGGCGAGTGGGTGACCAGGGTGCGCACGAGGGGCCGCCCGGTGATCCCGCCGCCGGCCCCGGTCCAGGCCGGCGCCGATGCCGACGCCACGAAGGCCGAGGCCAAGCGATGACCGCCTTGCTGCGGACCGACGGGGTCCAGAAATCCTTTGGCGGCGTGCGTGCCCTCGACGGGTGCACCGTCGAGGTCGCGGAGGGCACCGTGGCCGGGCTGATCGGCCCGAACGGGTCCGGCAAAACCACCTTGTTCAACGTCATCACCGGCTACGCCAAGGCCGACGCGGGGGAGGTGTACCTCGCGGGCAGGAGGATCACCAACGCCGCGCCTGATAAGGTCTTCGCCCTGGGCATCGGCCGGACCTTCCAGCTGACCAGGATCTTCGCCGGTCTCACCGTGCTCGAGAACATGCTGGTCGCGTCCCGGCACGGGCACTCCGCGCACCGTAAGCGCGCGATGGAGCAGCTGGAGTTCGTCGGCATCGCCGGGCATCATGCCGCCATGGCAGGCACGCTCTCCTACGGCCAGCGCAAGCTACTTGAGCTCGCCTACGTGCTGGTTGCGGACCCCGAGGTCATCCTGCTCGACGAGCCGGCCGGCGGGGTCAACCTGTCGCTGGTCAATCACATCGCCGACCGCATCAGGGAGCTCAACGCGGAGGGCAAGACCTTCCTCATCGTCGAGCACAACATGGAGTTCGTGATGGGGCTCTGCGATCAGGTCACCGTGGTCGATTCGGGCTCCGTGGTGGCGACCGGGCCGCCCGGCATCATCAGGACCGACCGCCGGGTGCTCGATGCCTACCTTGGCGAGGATCTCGACGAGGACCGGGACGGGACCGACGCCGATCCGGGGGAGGATGGGTGACCGAGCCGATCCTCCCCGAAGCCCCCGATCCGCCGCGGGAATCAGCGACGAGCACCACAGACCGTTCGGTCCTGACGATCGAGGGCCTGGTCGCCGGGTACGGCGGCGGGGATGTGCTGCGCGGGGTATCCCTCGAGGTGACCGAGGGCGGCATCACCTGCGTGGTCGGGCCGAACGGCGCGGGCAAGTCCACGCTGATGGCGGCGATAAGCGGGCTGCTGCGGCCGCGGCTGGGATCCATCCTGCTTGACGGGGAGAACCTCGCCGGCAAGTCCCCGCGGCAGATCCTGCGCCTGGGCGTCGTCCAGGTGCCGCAGAACCACAGCCTGTTCCGCGACATGACGGTCCGGGAGAACATCGAGCTCGGCGGCTACATCCTCACCGATCATTCGCTGACCGCGCGCCGGGTCGATGCCGTCTTCGACCTCTTCCCGCAGATCGCGGGGTGGGCGGGGAGCAAGGCCGGCAGCCTGTCCGGCGGGCAGCAGCGGCTGGTCGAGTTCGCCAGGGCGCTGATGCTCGAACCCAGGCTGCTGATGCTCGATGAGCCGTCGATGGGACTGGCGCCCAAGGTCCTGCGCACCGTGTTCGGCGCGATCAGGCAGATGAACTCCGGCGGCTCGACGATCCTGCTCGTCGAGCAGAACGCCCGGGCCGGGCTGCGGCTTTCCGGTCACGGCGTGGTGATGGAGAACGGCCGCGTGCGGCTGTCCGGAACCGGCCGCGAGGTGCTGGAGAACCCCGAGATCGGAGCGCTCTACCTGGGCGGTGTCCCGGGCGAAGATCGGGCAGGCTAGCCGGGGCTACTTCTTGCGGGCCACCGTCAGCCCGTCGCCGATCGGGACCATTACCAGGTCGGCCTGGTCGTCGGCGGCGGCGTGGTCGTTGAAGTCCCTGACCGCGATGACCACGGGGCTGTCATTGCCCGCGTCGATCACCCGGCCGTGCGAGAACGTGTTGTCGACCATGATCAGCCCGCCGGAGCGGACCCGCGGCAGCACCTCCCGCCAGTAGCCGAGATAGTTGCCCTTGTCCGCGTCGATGAACGCGAGGTCGAACATCTCCTCGTCGGGCAGCGCGAGCAGGGTATCCATGGCCGGGCCGAGGCGCAGCTCGATCCGGTCCGTCAGGCCGGCCTTCTCCCAGTACTTCCTGGCCACCATGGTCCACTCTTCGCTGACGTCACAGCAGAGCAGCGTGCCGCCGTCGAGCAGGCCGCGGGCGATGCAGATCGAGGAGTAGCCGGTGAACGTGCCGATCTCGATCGCCGACGCGGCACCGACGAACTGGGTCAGCAGCGTCATGAACGTGCCCTGCTCAGGAGCGATCTGCAGGCCGGTCTCGTTCGGGTACCTGTCCGCGGTCTCGTTCGCCAGCTCGCGCAGGACGGCGTCCGGCGGGCTGCTGTGCGCGGTGAGATACGCGTTGAGATGAAGGCTGATCTGCTCGGTGCGCCGCGTCATGGGATAACGCTATAGGCATGACGTTCCTCTTCGCGAGATGCACATGCCATTAACGATTTTTCCGGCCCAGATCAACGAGTTTCGGATCGGCGGCGAGTCGGCTACCGTCGTGCGGGTGAGCATCCGATGGTATTCGGTCGTGGTGGACTGCAAGGACGTGGCGGCCCAGAGTCGCTGGTGGGCGGAGGTTCTCGGCTGGCACATCACCTGCCAGGCCGCCGACGAGGTCGTCGTGGTCCCGCCGCATACCCTGGACCAGACGCGCTCGATCCCGCTGGCCGAGCAAGGACCCGGGCTGGTGTTCGTGCCCGTGCCCGAAGACAAGGAAATCAAGAACCGGCTGCACATCGACCTCGCCCCGCCTGCCGACGGTGATCAGGCGGCCGAGGTGCGGCGCCTGCAGGCACTCGGCGCCCGGCTTGCCGACGTCGGCCAGGATCCGGAGGCGGTTACCTGGGTGGTCATGGCCGACCCAGAAGGCAACGAGTTCTGCGTGCTCAGCGCGCGCGGCTGAGACCGTCACCGTTCAGTCCCGGTGCCGACCGCTGGGACCCGTGCGAGCCGTGGTTCCCGCTGCAGGAAAGCCGCTGTGCAGCGGCGCGCTGTAGTCTTCGAAACCCGAGCCGCGAGGAGGAGCAATGCGCGTGACCATCGGCCGCTATCAGGTCGACGACGACCCGGCCAGGATCGACCCCGCGGCCGCGGTGGCGTTCCTGACCACCGAGGCGTACTGGGCACGGAGGCGCACCGAAGAAGACATCAGGCAGCAGATCGCCAGCGCCTGGCGCGTGGTCGGCGCTTACGACGACACGGGCGCCATGGTCGGCCTCGCCCGCGCTTTCGCCGACGGCGGGTCGGCCTACCTGGCCGACGTCTACGTCCTGCGCGAGCACCGCGGCGCGGGGCTCGGCAAGGCCATCGTGCGGGTGATGATCGAGGAGGGCCCCGGCGCCGACTGGCGCTGGATGCTGCACACCTCCGACGCCCACGGCCTGTACCGCAGTTTCGGCTTCCTGCCCCCGGGCGACCGGTTCCTCGAGCGGGCCGCGGATGCCGCGCAGGGGGGTCCCGAGGCACCTGCCGGGATTTCGCTCGTGGGCAAGGCTGTCCGGCTCGAGCCGCTTGGCCACGCTCACGTGCCCGGGCTGCTCGCCGCGGCCTGCGGCGGCGAGGATCTCTACCGCTGGACCAGCGTGCCGCAGGACGAGGCCGGGATGCGCTGGTACGTGGAGACGGCCGTCGCGGCCAGGGACAGGGGAACCGCCGAGCCGTTCGCCGTGGTCCGTGCCGAGGACGATATGGTCCTCGGCTCGACGCGGTTCTTCGACCTGTCCTGCTGGCCGTGGCCGGAGCCTCGGAGCGCACCCGACACGTGCGAGATCGGCTACAGCTGGCTGAGCCCGGCCGCGATCAGGACCGGCGCGAACACCGAGATGAAGCGCCTCATGCTCACGCACGCCTTCGAGGCCTGGCAGGTCCAGTCGGTGTGCCTGCACACCGACGCGCGGAACCAGCGCTCCCGCGAGGCGATGGAGCGGATCGGCCTGCGGTTCGAGGGCATCCTGCGCTCGCACCGGCTCGGCGCGGACTCCACGCCCCGCGACTCAGCGCGCTTCAGCGTCACCGCGGCCGAATGGCCGCAGGTCAGACAGCGCCTTAATGAACTGGCGCGGCGCTATCGGCAAGCCTGACAACGTCCGCCGCGGCGGCGTCGGGCGCCGAGGTCAGGCGCGCCTTGGTCCGCCACCAGGCCTGGCCGGCCTCGGGCAGCATGTAGATCGGGTCGTAGTAGGGGTACTCGCGGCTGAGCGCTAGCTCGTCGCCGGACTCGATCGCGGTGTGGTAGTTCTTCGTCCAGTAGGAGATGCCGCGCTCGGCGTCGTACCTGGCCACCTGGTGCACCCAGCGCTTGCCGACGTAGGGCACGTCGCAGACCATCCGCGGGGTCGCGAACCCGGGCAGGTAGCCCATGATGTCGTGCTGCAGCGACTGGCCCTCGGCCAGCGTCAGCCGCCAGTGCTCGCTGCCGGGGATCATGTCGCACATGTAGAAGTAGTACGGCATGATCGAGGCCCCATCCAGCAGCGCGAAGCACAGGTCGAGCAGCGCCACGGGACTGTCATTCACCCCGCGCAGCAGGACGCCCTGGTTCCGTACGTCGCGCACGCCCACCTCGAGCATTGCCTGCGTAGCGCGGGCCACCAGCGGCGTGACCGACTGGGCCGCGTTCACGTGGGTGTGGATGGCGATGTTCACGCCGCGCGCCCGGGCCACCTCGGCCAGCCGGGACATGCCGGCACGCACCTCGTCGGACAGCCAGTGCTGCGGCAGGCCCATCAGTGCCTTGCTGGCCAGCCTGATGTCCCTGATCGAGTCGATCTCGAGCAGCGCGGCGACGAACGACTCCAGCCGGGGCCACGGCAGGTTGGCCACGTCCCCGCCGGATACCACGACGTCGCGGACGCCCGGCGTGCTGCGCAGGTAGGTGAGCATCGCGCTGAGCCGGTCCTCCCTGGACAGCGCGAACTTGTGCTTGTCGGTGACCGTCGTCGGGTTGCCGACAAGGTCCATCCGGGTGCAGTGCCCGCAGTACTGCGGGCAGGTCGGCAGCAGTTCGGCCAGCACCTTGGTGGGGTAGCGGTGGGTCAGGCCCTCGACCGCCCACATCTCCGCCTCGTGCAGCGAGTCACGCTGCGCGTAGGGGTGGGACGGCCAGTCGGCACGCCGGTCGCTGAATGCCGGGATCATGTACCTGCGCACCGGGTCGGCGTAGAACGCCTCGGTGAAGTCGGCATCGTCGGGCGATCCCGAGGGCACCATTGTGTTGATCATCTGCGGCGGGATCAGCATGGACATCGTGGCCCGCTCGCGCTGGTCGCGCTCGAGGTCGGCCATGAACGCCTCGGTAAGACCCTCGCCCATGACCTGCCGGAGCTGGGATGAGTTCTTGATGCAGTGCGCGCGCTGCCACTGAGCCGATTCCCAGTCCGCGGCCGGCACCTGTGCCCAGCCGGGGAACCGGCGCCAGTCGGGTTCGGCCAGCTCATGACGTCTATAGACGTATGGTTGCGAGATCATGAACGAAGCCCTCCCTTTCAAGGATGATACCGAAGGAACTACGGTACAAAACGTGGCAAACCGTAGATTCTCCCGAAGACCGCGTCTTTGGTAACCGACTGTGCACCTGCACGCAGGCTCCGGTCCGACAGGAAGACTTCCTCATTACCGGCTAGTCTACAGTAGATATTACTGTTGCAGAGTATCTGGACAGAATTTTTTACCGAACGAACGGTGTGTTACCTCCCGCGCAGCGGGCAGACGCGGGCCGGCAAGAAGCCGCCGACCTGCGGGAAGGATAAGCGTATGACCACGTCACCTCCGCCCTCCTCGCCGCCCTCATCACGACTAGGGCTACACCGCGTGATCGACCCGCCCGGCGTCCTCCCGCAGGCCGCCTGGCGCCTGAACGCCAGCCCCGAGATCGCCCCCGACGAGGTGCGGGTCCGGGTGGAACGGCTGAACCTGGACGCCGCCTCCTACCGCCAGCTCCGCGAGACCTACGCGGCCGACCCGGACAAGATCCGCGCCGCCGTGCTGGACATCATCGCCACCCGAGGCAAGATGCAGAACCCCGTCACCGGCTCCGGCGGCATGCTGACCGGCACCGTGGAAGAGGCGGGCCCCGATTCACCGCTCGGCCTGCAACCAGGTCAGCGCATCGCCACCCTGGTCTCCCTCACCCTTACCCCGCTGGTCATCACCGACTCCCTGTACCGCTGGGACGGCCTGTCCGAGCAGATCCCCTGCGAGGGCCACGCCATCCTCTTCGCCCGCTCCATAGCCGCCGTCCTCCCCGACGACTTCCCCGTTCCCTTGTCCTTGGCGGTCATGGACGTGTGCGGCGCTCCCGCCCTGACCATGCGGGTTGTCGCGGAGGGTTCGACGGTCCTGATCATCGGGGCGGCCGGGAAGAGCGGCTCGCTGGCCGCGGTTGCCGCGCGCCGGGCCGGGGCCGCTACCGTCATCGGCGTGGTCCCGGCACAGGCCGAGGCGGCGCTGCTGCGCGAGCATGCCGGCCTGGTCGACGAGATCGTGATCGCCGACGCTCGGGATCCGGTGACCCTGGCAAGCAAGGTCGAGGCCGCCGGAGGCCCCGCGGACGTGACCGTCGTGTGCGTGGACGCCGCGGGCTGCGAGGG
>JBOHCG010000185.1:0-12549 GCA_050698735.1 Streptosporangiaceae bacterium
GACCGAGACCGACATCACCATGGTCTGCGTCTCCAACGTGGTAGGCGGGCCGTACGCGGGCAACGCCAGGTGGCTGGGCGTGCCGCTGGCCGGGCTGCTGCGCCGGGCAGGGGTGCGGGCCGGGGCCGACCAGGTGCTGTCCACCTCCACCGACGGCATGACGATCTCCACCCCGGTAGCGGCGATCATGGACGGCCGGGACGCGCTGCTCGCGGTGGGCATGAACGGCCAGCCGCTACCCGGTCGCGCACGGATTTCCGGCGCGCATGGTCGTCCCCGGCCTGTACGGCTACGTGTCTGCGACCAAGTGGGTCACCCGCCTAACGCTTACAACCTTCGCGCGGCAGCGCGCCTACTGGACCCAGCGCGGCTATGCGGCGCAGGCGCCGATCAAGACCGAGTCGCGCATCGACGTGCCCAGGCCGCTGGCGCAGCTATCGGCGGGCCGGGTGGCGGTGGCGGGCGTCGCCTGGGCGCCCACCAGGGGTATCTCCTCGGTCGAGGTCAGCGTGGACGGCGGGCCTTGGCGCACCGCCCGGCTGGCCGCCGCCGACGGCATCGACACCTGGCGGCAGTGGATGTGGCCATGGGACGCCACCCCCGGGCTGCACCGGCTGCAGGTACGGGCGACCGACCGGGCCGGGGCGACCCAGCCGGCCCGGCGCGCCGCGCCGTTCCCTAACGGCGCCAGCGGCTGGGACTCCGTGGTGGTGACCGTCATGTGACGGCCGGGGTAATCCGGCCTAGCACGAGCCAGATCACATAACGAGCCGAAATCCGAGTAACCGATCTACGAAGGAGACAAAAAAATGAAGTACCGTCTGCTGGCCCTGTCCGGACTCGCCGTCAGCCTCGCCATGGGCGCGGCCGCGTGCAGTTCGGGCGGGACCTCGACGTCGGCACCGCCTGCGCCCTCCACCTCGGCCCCGATGGCGAGCACGTCCGCGCCGGCCGCCGCTGCCGACTTCGGCGCGGGCTGCTCGTCGGTGCCTAGGTCCGGCGCGGGCAGCTTCAGCGGGATGGCCACCGCGCCGGTCGCGACCGCCGCCTCCGCCAACCCGGTCCTGTCCACGCTGGTCACCGCGGTGCAGAAGGCCGGCCTGGTGGACACGCTCAACGCCGCGCCCGGCATCACCGTGTTCGCCCCTGATAACTCGGCGTTCGCCAAAATCCCCGCCAGCACCCTGAACAGCGTGCTGGCCAACAAGGCCGAGCTCACCAAGATCCTCACCTACCACGTGGTGTCCGGCCGCTACACGCCCGCCCAGTTGGCTTCGGGCAAGGCGCTCAAGACGCTTGAGGGCGGCATGATCACCCCGGCGCTGAAGGACGGCACCTACACCATCAACGGCGCGAACGTGGTGTGCGGCAACGTCCAGACCGCTAACGCCACGGTCTACATCATCAGCTCCGTGCTGATGCCCTCGTCTTCCTGACGACGGGAGCGGTAATCGCGGTTCGTGATACCACGGCTCGTTCGGGATGAAAAAGATTTTCAATTTTCCGAACGGGTGGTGGTATCACGGCCGCAGCCAGGTGCGCGCCCGCGGAGGCCGGCGGTCAGGGTGGTATCACGGCCGCAGCCAGGTGCGGGCCGGGCTTCGAGCGGCGGCTCGGCGACGTCCCGGCGCTACGCGGTCCGCCAGAGGGCCAGGAGTTCGGCGGACCGCGGGCGGCACCAGGGCAGGCGCTCGGCGTACAGGGCGTACCAGACGGTCAGGTGGAGCCGCCGCAACTGCTGGCAGATGGCGAGCTGGGCAGCGTCGACCGGGTCGCCGTAGGCGGCGAGGATGCGGGCGCCGTCAAGGTACTGGCTGGCCGTCGACGCGGCCAGGTCGAAGGCCACCGGACCGGTGCAGGTGTCCTCGAAATCATGCCAGACCCATCCGCCGGGCACCGCCGTGAGATTGCCTGCCCCGGCGTCGCCGTGCAGCACCTGCGCTGTGTCGCGGCACCAGGCCAGGTCGAGTTCCGCAGTCAGCCGCTCGTACGCCGCGCCCAGGGCGGCGGCGTCCTGGGCGCTGATCTGCTTGTCCTCCCGGGCAAGGTAGGCGGGGATGTCGCGGAGCGGCGCGAGTTCGGGGGCGGCGCCCGGATAGGAGCGCAGGACCGAGTGCAGGTCGTGCAGCATCGCCCCGATGGTGTCCTCGTCGGGCCGCTGCGCCTCCTGGGTTTCCAGGTATCGCCAGAACGACATGACGTGGCCCTCCCCGCTATGGGCGGTCGCGGGAACCTCCGGGCTGGGCTCCATCACCGGGATGCCCGCCGCGGCCAGGTACATCGCGAGGTCCAGTTCGCGCTGCAGCCAGACGGCTATGTCCGGACGGACAAGGGGCGTGGTCACCGCGACCTTCGCCACCGCCGGGGCGGGGCTCAGGTGGACGATCACATTCGCGCCGTCGTGGAGGACGGCAGGGTCCGTGCCGGTCACGCCGAGGCGGGCGGCCACGCAGACCGCGGCCCGGACCGCGTCGGCGACAGCCGGCGAAGTCACGTCTGAGGCTGGAGAAGTCACCCCTGAGAGTATGCCGGACGGCCCGGCGCGGCATCGGCAGCCGCGCGGGGAGGCTGCCGGCGGCAGAGGTCAATACCGAGACGTCGAGGTCCGCGTAGAGGGCGCCATACAAGCGCGTTTCGACGTGACCGGTATGGCGGCTTGATGACAAATGGTCGCAATGGCAAAGCTGAGCATGCTGATAACGGCTGCGCGATACTCGGCCAGGCCATTCCCGGAAAGATCTTGGAAAATCGGGGCTCGGCGGAATAAAAGGCGCCGGATATGACACCTTTTCTTCCGCCTGGCCCGGATCTTCCGCGCAAATCCGCGCTTCGGTGGTACGCGTGCAACCTGGCGAGGATGACGTGACGAAGAAGACAGGGAACCCCGCAGATCAGCAGGTCGCCCGGGCGGGATCAGGTGCCTGTGCTGCCTCCCGCCAGCCCTGATCCTCCCCGATAAATCTCGCTTGCTCGGAACGGGTATGAGCGGTGTGGCTAATGCTGCTTATGGGAGAGCGGGCGACCTCGGAACGAGGCACACGATCCCAGCCGGCCGTCAGCCGACGGAGGGGCCTGCGACGGCAGCCCGCGTGCCGCGGGCGGCGCTCATGGTGGTGACCGCAGCGGCAGCGGCGACTAGGGCCAGGTAGATGCCGGGCACGATGTGCTCGTGGTAGGCGGCGAAGCCCGGCGCCCACAGGACTAGGCCGACCAGGGCCACGGCGCTGGCCACGGCGGCAACGAGCAGGGTCGCGGCGGCCAGGCCCGCCGCCACCGCGGCCAGGCGCAGGGCCGGGCCGCGCGGTTGCATCCGGCGCAGGGCGAGGCCGGGCCCGGCGGCGGCCGCGGCCGCGGCGGCGAACCCGAGCAGGGTGACGGCGAGGAACCACCACGGGCTAACCCCGTCAGGGCCGCCGACCAGCCTGACCATCACGCGCAGGGTCACCAGGTACGCGCCGGCCGCGATCGCGGGGAGCAGCAGGCAGGCCAGGTCGCGGCGGCGGCGCTCGCGAACCGCGCGGCGCAGCATCAGCAGCCAGAGCGGCAGGCCGCCGGCCGCGGCGGTCAGCGCCGAGGCGGCGAGCGCGGCGTCGAAGACGATGTACGACCAGCCGACGATCGGATGGCCCGCGGGGCGGTAGCCCTGAGCCTGGGTCAGTTGCGCGAAGACCAGGGCCAGGCCGGTGAGCATGGCCGCGGCCACGAGCGCGGTGGCCAGGCTGGATCGCATCCGGGCAGTGCGGTCGAACAGATGCTCCGGCGGGCGGATCCAGGCGGGCAGCGCCCGCCAGGCGATGCTGGCGAGGGCGCGCGGGCCGCCGCCGGACTCGTCGAGCAGCGCGCGGACCTCGTCGGAGTAGCGGGCCCGCCAGGCGGGCGGGTACAGCGCGAGCGCGGCGCGGGCCAGCGGCGTATCGGACGGAGCCCTCATGCGCCCGCCAACCCGAGCCGGTCGGTGGCCGGTGACGCTTCCCGGCCCGCGAGTGACGCTCCGACGAGGGACGCGACCCGGCCCGTAATCGGCCCCCCGGCCAGGGAGGCTTCCTGGCCGACGAGTCGCGCCCTGGCGAGGGACGCTACCTGGCTCATCCGCTCGGCCTGCTCGGCCAGGGCCGTCGCTCCGGCCGCGGTGATGCGATAGGGGCGGCGCCGGTCATCCGATTCCAGCGGCTCGATCAGGCCGCGGGATTCCAGCCGGGCGATGACCGCGTAGAGGGTCCCGGCGCTCAGCCGGACCCCCATCGTATCGGCCACGTCCTGGATGATCGCGTAGCCGTGCTTCGGCTCCTCGGCCAGGCTGGCCAGCACCAGCAGTGGCGGATCGGCCCATCGGTCCGGCCTGTATCCCACGTCGCTCTCCTGTCGTGTCCCCGTCTGGGCGGGCTCCAGCTATGCAGTTCCACGGTATATCGTGCGACGCTATACCGCAAGACGGTATAGCAGATGACGCCATAGGTGACGTGGGGTCCCTGAATGGGAGCGATACCACTGCCCGTTCGGAAATTTGGGTTTTAAGGGGCGGGAAAGTCTAGGAGAGGGTCAGGGTAGCCGGGGCGCTGGTGGGCGGGGAGGCGCCAGGGGGTGTGGATGTGGGGCGGGTCGAGGGCCGTGATCATCCTGGCCCGATTATGCATGAAGCCCTCGCCGGCGAGCTGGCGCATCCCGGCGTCCACGATCGGGATCCCGGTGCTGCGGCCGGCGCCGGCGCTGAACGCGCAGTTCCCGGTGCTGGACGGCGTCTCCTTTGCGCTGCGCGAGGACGCCGCGGAGCAGGCCGTGGCGGCCCCCTCCCCCGCCGGTTCAGGTGATGGGGCAGCGGCCGGGTCCAGCCCCGACGCCCTCCGACCTGCCGCTGCCTGAGGTATCGGCCGGCGGGCTGTCCGGGCTGCTTGAGATCCTGGCCGCGCGGGGCGGCGAGGAGGGCCTGGCCGACCTGGCCGAGGACCTCAACTTCGAGATCGACGACCTGTTCCCGCTGGTCGACGCGGCCACCATGCCCGGCCTCGCGCAGGTGCGCGAGGCGCAGCTGGAGATCACCGATCAGGGCCGTGAGTTTGCCACCGCCGACATCAACACCAGCAAGGAACTGTTCGGCCGGCTGGTCTCCGAGCGCGCCCCGCTGATCAAGGCGATCATGCGGGCGCTGCGCGCCACCAACGACGGCACCCTGCGCGAGGGCTTCTTCCTTGACCTGCTGCGCCGCGGGTTCTCCGACGACGATGCTCGCAAGCAGCTCGACATCGCCATCGACTGGGGCCGTTACGGCGAGCTATTCGAGTACGACGCGGAGAGCGGGCAGCTGGTGCTGGGGTCTGACCCGGCTAAGGTCGGGGTGTGACGCTGCCCGTGCCTGTCCGCCCGCAGGTGGGGGTGTCGAGCTGCCTACTCGGTGAGGAGGTGCGGTTCAACGGGGGGCACAAGCGGTTCCGGTTCCTGACCGATGAGCTGGCGCCGTTCGTGGAGTGGGTGCCGTATTGCCCGGAGGTGGAGATCGGGCTCGGCACGCCGCGGGAGCCGATCCAGCTCACCGCGGACGGGCGGCTCGTCAACCGGAGCGAGACGGCGGATCACACGGCCTCGATGGCTTCCTTGCCGGTGCCGTCAGGCCTAGACGGGTACGTGTTCAAGGCCAAGTCGCCGAGCTGCGGGGTATGGGGTATCCCGCGGTACCGGTCCGACGGTTCGGCCGCGGACCATGCCGGGCGCGGTCTGTACTCCGGCCGGGTGCTTGCGCGGTTCCCGCTGCTTGCCGTCGAGGAGGAGGGGCGGCTGAACGACGCCGGGCTGCGGGAGGCGTTCGTCGAGCGGGTCTTTGCCGCCGCCCGGCTGCGGTCGTTGGTTGGCGGGTGGTGGGAACCGCGGGATCTGGTCGCGTTTCACGCGCGGCACAAGCTGCAGCTGCTGGCGCACGATCCCGGGCGGTACCGGGCGGCGGGACGGGTGGTCGCGGTGGCGGGGTCGCGGTCGCCGGCCGCGGCGGAGTACCGTGACCTGTTTCTAGCGGCCCTGGCCAGGTCGGCCACCCGGGGCCGCAACGCCAACGCGCTGCAGCACGCCTACAGCCGGATCGGCCGGGTGCTGTCGCAGCCGAGGCGCCGCGACCTGGTGGCGCGGATCGACGCCTACCGGCGCGGCCAGGCGCCGCTCAGCGTGCCGGTCGCGTTGCTTGCCCACTACGCGACCGACGGCGACCTGCCGTGGCTGGCGGAGCAGACCTACCTGGAGCCGTTCCCTGCCGGGCTGCGGAAGGGCTGCGTCGGGAACCAGTAGCCGTGTTGATGGCCGTCCCGGTGAGGTAGTTCCGCTGTCAGGCGGTGCAGCCCTGACTGGCTTCTTGGGCTATACCAGCGAATTTCCACAAGCCGTAGGTGCCGGCGACCGGTCCGGGCAGACCCGTTGGGTAGGTCAGGTCGGCTTGAGACCAGAAGTACTGCGGTCCACCCGACGGTGCCGTGGTGCAGCCGCGGACAGGCTGGCTGAAGACGGCCTTCACCGGGACGTAGTACCAGTGGCCGCCCGCACAGGACGGATTGCAGTCGTCGATCGCGGCAGTTCCCGTGCCGGCAGCCTCGGTATCGGACCAGGTCTGCCAGGTCATGTCTTCCAGCAGGTAGGTGCCGTCTCCGGCCAGATCGACCTTGACCGGCTTGAACACTGGCGCCGGTTCGGTCAGGGGGCTTTGGTACTGGTCGATGTAGACGGTCTCGGCGGCGCGCGACAGGGTGAGGACGTGGTAGCCGGCACCGGTGGCGGTGTCGATGATGCCCCAGGCGCCTGCGATGAGCTCACTGGCCAGTGAGCTCATGATGCTCGCGAGCGAGGCGACGGCTCCGACGCCACCGAGCTTGGCGGCCGCGGAGACGCATTCGAAGCCGAGCGCGCCGATGCTCTCGGCGCTTGGCAGCGTCAGCGCCGTGGTCTGCGCGCTGCGGGCGAGGTCGCGCAGGCATGTGCCCTTCGCGATCACGTCGAGGACCTGCGCCGTGGAGGTGGCCAGCTTGCCGGTCATGGCCGCGAGCACGTTCAGGGCAGTGCCGAGGATGCCGGTGAGGTACGCCTCGGTATCCATCTCGGTGATCAGCCTGGTGGTCTGCCCGGCGGCCAGGGCCGTCGTTGCGTCTGCTTCGGCGCTTCCTGGTAGCAGGACCCGATCGTGCCAGCTCGAGGACACGTTGTTGAGATCCTCGCCGATCTGCGTGAATACGTCAGTGGCCGGGACACTTACCTGGGTGCCTGCCGGGTAGAGCAGGTCTACGGGGTAGCGTCGCAGGTTGGCCACCCTTGCGAGCACATGAGCCTGGCCCGCGGCCTGGGCGCAGGCACCGATCGCTGCGCTCGGATTGCTGTCGATAATCGCGACGGCCCCCGAAGAGCCGCCAGCCTCGCACGCTGGAACGCCCGGCCCGGCTTCAATCGGTCCGAAGATGTCGGACAGGGCACCGCTGAGCACGGCCGCGACTTTGGACGCCACCCAGTCCAGGACGGTCCAGATGGAGAAGTGGGTAACCTGGGCGCTCACCGTGCCGGCCGCGGCGTCGTACCGGCTGGCCACGGGAATCCACTGCCCAGTCGCGGGATCCAGGCTGGCCAGGAACGGCGTCGTGCCCCGCGGCACTGATCCGCGCCGGATCCGGAAGGTGAGGGTCACGCCGCCGGCCGGAAACTGACCGCGGATCGACAGGTGGCGCGCAGGAGCCAAGACGGCGATCGCGCTCGGGAAGCGCACGCCGCCGACGTAAACCGGCCTTTCCAGCGGCCCGGTCGTGCTCGCTGCCGTGGTGGCCTTGACCGCTGCCGACCCGACAGGAAGCTCGACGGTCAGCCCCGGCGCCGGACTCACCGTATGAAGATCAGCCGACGTCGGACTTACCGTATGAAGACCGGAGAGCCCCCGGCTGCTGCCTGAGCATCCGGCCAGCGTGGTGGCAAGAACCGCCAGAGCGCACGCAGCAGTACACCATTTTCGCATTGCCGCTCCCTCCCAGAAATCCGGCGACGATACTCTACCGATACCGAATGCGGTCATGAAGCATTTTTGACATAAAGGCAGGTCGCCCTTATTCATCATCCTGACGTATTACATCCGGACACGCCGACGACGACTTCCGCGTAATGTAAATGGTGGTCCGATCGTCGCGGCCGGCGCTTCTCAGGCGTCCCTGGTCATTATTCGCCATGCGCCCAGGATCGTCCAGGCGGCCAGCCAGGCGATGATGACGCAGGCGGCCTCGGCGGCTGACTCTGGCAACCGCGATGCGCCGGGGCCCCCGACGCCTCCGCTTACCCCAGGTAGCCCGGCTGCCGTCGGCAGCGCGGATGGCTCCAGGCGCGCCATGGCCAGCCCGACGACCGAGTCCCGCAACCAGGGGATGTCGACCGCGGACAAGATCGGCGTCAGGATCAGCTGGAGCACCATCAGCAGGATCACCGGGACGGTCCGCTGCCCCATCAGCGAGGCGAGCCCGAGTCCGACCGTGAATGCGACGATCACCCCAAGCTCGATCCACAGCCCGGCCTCGATCAGGATCCAGGCCGGCGGGGAGCGGAAAATGGCGGTGTAGCCGGGGTAGTCCTGGTTGGCGATCTTGACGGCCAGGGCTTCCAGCTCGGCGGGAACATTCCCTCTGTGAGGTCGCGCGATCCCGCCGTGCAGCCCACAGTGATGGCGACGATGAAGCCGAAGGTGGGCAAGAAGCCGGCTGCGAAGACCTCGAAGATCAGGTCGCCGCCGGCCGGCGGGTTGGCGCGCGGCGCGAACGCATGGCCGATCAGGCGGATGAGGTAGAAGACCGCAGGGAACCCGATGTCCAGCAGGATGAGGGCGATCATGAGGCCGCGCCGTTTACGCAGCTCCATGATTCCGGTGGCGATCATGCCTGCGGCGGGAACCGGGGATCCCCGGCGGTCGCGTGGGTGACCGGTTGGCATCGGCCGGGGCGTCTGGTCCGGCGCGGCGGCGCCCCGGGCGGGCATGATGGTCATTCCGGGTCCCCTAGCCTGGTCGTGACCTGCAGGAACCACGATTGGAGCGTGGTACGGACCGGCTGCAGCCGGTAGACCGAGATTCCGCCCTCGACCAGAACGCGGTTGATCTCGGCGATGACGTCGCGGCCGGTGCCAGCCGACAGCGTGATGCCCAGCCCCAGCGCCGACGGCACGGCGTCGACGCGGACGCCGATGGCGGCGCCCGCGAGCAGGGCACGGGCCCGGCCGGGCTCGGAGCATTCGACCTCAAGCGCGAGCTGCGCCCCCGCCAGCAGTTCGGAGATCGGCCCCTGCCTGATGATGCTGCCGCGGTCCACGATCGCGACGGCGTCGCAGGTCCGCTCCACCTCGTCGAGGAGGTGGGAGGACAACACGACGGTGCGGCCGTCGGCCACCATCGAGCCGATGATGTCGCGCATGTCGGCCATTCCGGCCGGGTCGAGCCCGTTCATCGGCTCGTCCAGAATGAGCAGCTCGGGGTCTGAGAGCAGGCACGCGGCGACCCCCAGCCGCTGGCGCATCCCCAGCCGCTGGCGCATCCCCAGCGAGTACCCCAGGACCCGGTCATCGGCGCGGTGCGCCAGGCCGACGCGCTCCAGCGCCGGCCCGATGCGATCCCGCGCGGCCGGTTCGCGTGCCGCGGTAATCATCCGATGCCCCCGGTCGCCTGCCGCGGCAGCGGCGCGGACGCGTCATCGTTACGATGCATGAGCGGTAACTCTACTCATGTAGAGATAAGCGTCAAGGCCTCGGACGCCAGGAGGATCATCGACGGGTACGTGCCTGAGGCCAGGCGGTTAACGGCACGCTAGGGGTACAGGGGCTCGCGTTCCTTGACGACGGGGCGCCAGCGGCCGGGGTCGGAGTTCCAGTTGCGCCAGCTGCCGTGCGGGCCGACTTCGCTCCACCCGTAGTGTGATTCTTCCTCGAATCCGTACTGGGACTGGATCGCGACGCGGCCCGGCCCGGTCAGCCGGACCATCGGGATGAGCTTCCAGTGCGCCCGGGGCGAAGCCGGGCGCTCCATGTGGATGTTCATGCGGACCGACGGGTCCTTGTAGACCAGTGCCCGAGGGACGACGTAGATCGGCTCATCCTCGCGCAGGTCCCTGATGAAGGTGTTCCCGCGGGCGTGCAGGAGCAGCAGTCCGCGCTGGTCCTGTGCGCTGAACCGGTCCATGTACCGCCCCATCGGGTGGAAGAACTCTCGCCCGTCGCTCGAGCGCAGCTCCCACCAGATGCCGGGGTTGAACCATTCGTAGGAGACCGCCGTGGTCGCCACGAGGAAATGGTGCTCGACGACGTCGATGGACCGGCCCGCCTCGAGCGGCACAGCGATGAGCTCGCCCGCGTCGTTGTCGGAAAAGCCGATACGTCCCGGGCCCGACGCCTCCATCATGATCAGCGGCATCCCGGCCAGGCGCCGGTCCCAGCCCTTCTGCATCGGCCGCGCGGCAAGCTGCGTGGAAGGTTCGGTCCACAGCAGGACGTGATGGGAGAAGTAGACCTGGTCACCAGGGGCGAGGCTCATCTCGGCGACCGGCACGTAGGTGCCGGTGATCTGGCACTGGGACCGGCCGAACTGGATGCGGGCCATGTCCCGGATCGCCGGCTGCTCCACCCATCCCTCGTCGTCGCGGGCCTCGCGCACGTCGACGGGCGCCCCGCAGTTCAGGCAGGTCGGGCTGCTCGCATCGGAGCTCAGCCGGCAGTACGGGCAGACGTAGCCGGGAGCGGTGTGCTCGCTCATCGCCGCGCTCCGATCTCTAGATGATGTGCCTGTGGACGTACATCGACTGGATTCCGACGCGTCCGGGGCCGGTCAGCTCCGCCCAGTTCGCGTGGCGGAAACCCGCGCCTTTCTGCACCGGGACCGGGTTGATCGCGACCGGTGAGTCCTTGTAGAGGAACCCACCCGGCTCGACCAGGATCTTCTCGCCAGGGCCGAGCCGTCGCTGGAAGACGTTGCCGTAGCCGTGCAGCAGCAAGAGCCCCTGCGTCTCGCCCGCCACGAACCGGTCCAGGTACATCCCTGGCCCGCCGTGCAGCATGCTGGCGAGCTTGTCGATCTTGATGAAGTCGTAGGCGACGTTCTGCGACGCGGCGAGAAAGGCGTGGCCGCGGACGTCGGTCTCCACCTCCGGGTGCAGCGGGAGCACGACCACCTCGCCGGAGGCGTCGCGCGTGACGGCGATGCGCCCGGGACCGCGCGCCTCGATCACCGCGTGCGGCATCCCGGCGATCGTGCGCTGGCCGGCCCTCCTCAGGTTCTTCCCGGTCAGGGAGACCGTCCGCTCCTTCCACAGCAGCGCGTGCTGCTCGAAGAAGATGACCTCGCCCTCGGCGAGGGTGAACTCGGCGACCGGGACCACCTGGCCCGCGACCTGGCAGGTGATGTTCGCGACGCGGAACTCCGCCATGTCCCGCAGCCTCGGCGCCGCACGCCACCCCGACTCCGACACCGCGTTCGCCGCATTCAGCGGCGCGCCGCACGTCCCGCAGCTCGTGGCGCCGGCCTCGTTCTGGTATTGGCACCACGAGCAGGCAATCCGGTCCACGGCGGCTCCCCTCCGTTCGGCAGGCCTGCCGATGTTATGGGCAGGTTACCCTCGAAGGCCCATGTCTGTAGGCCGGTGGACGGAAAGCTGGCGCGGGGCGTGTCACCACGGCCCGTTCGGCCAAAATATGTTTTGAATTGAGGCGGCGGGTCAGCGGGGTGCGGCGGGCCGCCTGGGCGGGAGCGGGATGAAGCCGCTGGTGCGCGCGGCGTAGTCGGCGTACTGCGGCCGTGTCGCGGCCATCCGGCGGTCGGTGAGGCGCTGGCCGGTGCCGCGGGTCAGGACCAGGGTCATCAGCAGCGGCGCGATCACGGTCGGCAGCTCGGCCACCGAGCCGAGGGCGATCAGGAACATGCCCCACCACATGCAGGCGTCGCCGAAGTAGTTGGGGTGGCGGGTGTAGCGCCACAGGCCGCGGTCCATGATTATGCCCCGGTTGGCGGGGTCGGCCTTGAACCGGGCCAGCTGGGCGTCGCCGACGGACTCGAAGACGAAGCCGGTTAGCCAGATGGCGGCGCCGAGGATGGTGACCGGGCCGGCCGGCGCCCGCTCCAGCATGCCGGCCTGCACCGGGAGGCTGGCCAGCCACAGGATCAGCGCCTGGGGCAGGTAGACGACGCGCAGCGCGTAGCGGTTCTTGCTGCCCTTGGCCCGGGCGAGCAGGTCGCGGTAGCGGGGATCCTCCGGTTTGCCGCGGTTGCGCCTGCCGACGTGCGCGGCTAGGCGCAGGCCCCACGCGGCGGAGGCGGCCAGCAGGGTGAGGCGGCGGGCGGGCTGGCCGTGTCCTTCCGTGGCGAGCAGGCTGACCAGGGCGGTCAGGGCCAGGCCGATGCCCCAGGCGATGTCAACCACGCTGTGCTTGCCGGTTCGCAGCGCCACGGCGAACGTTACGGCCATCATGACTCGCAGCGCGGCCGCGGTGACGAGGAGGGCCGCGACGACCGGGCCGGCCTGGATGCCGCTCACCGCGCGGGCCCGACGGGTCCGGGTGCGGCGGGTCCGGGTG
>JBOHCG010000186.1:0-12501 GCA_050698735.1 Streptosporangiaceae bacterium
GTCCGGACAGCCGCCTCGCCGCACATCTGGCCCCGGCACGATCGCGCCGGCCACGGTGGTCCGCGTCGACATCGTCACCGTGGCCGAGCTGATGGGCCAGGCGCGTTCCCGCTCCGCGTGCTCCAGGCGCCACGCCGCCCGCGGCACCCGCAGCAGCACCCGCCGTTCCCGCCGCCAGGCAGCCATCCGGTCCGTGATCGTCACGCTGACACCCTTGCCCCTGCCGGGCGTGTTCAGCAAACTGGACGGCTAAACGTGGTTCCTGACGCCGTTGTTACCGGCACCCCCATAGTGACCAATATGAAGTAGTCGGACGGACTCGCCCGCATCGAGGGTTTCCCCCAAGCGCGGCTAGCGGTTAAGGAAGTCGACCAGGAACGATGGCGCGACGAACGGGTTGTTCAACACGTCGAAGTTCCCGGCTGGCAGCAGCTGGCGCAGGGCCCTGATCTTGTTGCGTATGAAGACCAGCACTAGGGCGGTGATGGCCGTGCTGGCCGGACCCGCTTTCTGGTCTCGCAGAGCCATGGGAATCAGGAGGCGGGTCAATCCGAAGGAGATCGTTATCCATTCCTTCGAGGCCTCGCCCAGGTGCCCGGCCGCGATCTCCCGCTCGACAGCGGCGCAGATGCCGTCGGCCCACCCGGGCAGGCTTGCAGCCAGGCGGAAGGCATCCCGCAGCTCGGCTGCCGGAGCGGTCCTGGCCAAGTCGCGGACCTGGTCTCGCAGGTCGCCGCCGCTGAGCAGGCCGCCCATTACGTCTTCATCGTCCGGGAGGTCGCCGGGCTCCTCGCCGCGGCTGATCGGCCACCTGTACTCGACCTGCCCCGCCAGGGGCGCTACGCCCCCGACGGGGGCCAGGGTCCGAACGAGCGCACCGATGGTTCCCATGTCGATGCCCTCGCCACCGGAGCGCATCAGCCGCACCGCGCTGTAGACCCAGTCACTGCCGGCCAGCCGGGAATCAGAGCGGCCCGGGTCCAGTGCGGCGAGCTCTGGGAAAGACCAGTTCACGCCCCGCTGGGCCAGGTGGTGATCGATGCGCCTGATCCGGGACGGCACCATCGTGAACCGCTGCCCGGCGGCCACCGCCGCGTCCGCGACGTCTTCCGGTGCGACCCCGGGCGGCATGGTGGCCTCGAAGCGAGCGTCGAGCTGTACGTAGAAGTGCTGTTCCCGCTCGCTCTGAGAGCGCTTGGAGGCGCGCGTGACCAGCGGGCCAGCCGACCGGTAAGGCTTGCCGCTGCCAGCGTCGTCGAGTAGGTGAACGTGGGTAACGTCGCCCGGACGGCGGTCCAGTGCTACAAACCCTTCCTTTGTGAGCCAGCGCAGCGCCTCTGCGCAAGATCGCCGACGCGGCGACGGTGCCGGCGCGCAGGGACGCGGTGAGTCGGCAGATCTCGTCCCAGTTCTCGGCGATCAGGCGGGTGTTGATGCGGTTCCGGGCCAGCCCGTTGAGCGCGTCGTAGTGGGCGTGGCCGTCTATGCGCCAAAGCCGCTGATCAGGCAAATCGGCCAGCCGGGGCGCCCACCGGTAGCCCAGGGCCCACGCGAGGGCGAAGACGATCTCGGAGGCGCCGGCGGTGTCGGTGGAGACCATCTCGGGCTGAATGCCGGTCTGGTTCGCGTACCTGGCCGGAGTGA
This sequence comes from Streptosporangiaceae bacterium, assembly GCA_050698735.1. Classification (GTDB taxonomy): domain Bacteria; phylum Actinomycetota; class Actinomycetes; order Streptosporangiales; family Streptosporangiaceae; genus Palsa-504. The sequence continues at coordinate 1,645 of JBOHCG010000186.1, forward strand.
CCCGTGGGCAGCTACTGCGCTCCGCGCTCACCCACGATGCCGAGGACCGGGCCGAGCGCGATCCGGCCCGGCCGCGGCAGGAGCAGCGTTCGGGGCGGTCGGCCGTGGAACGTCGTCGAGGCCGTGTAGCAGCACTCCGACAGCCGCCATGGCTTGCTGGCTGAGGTTAGTTACGTAGCGGCGCCGGGCCTGGCCGCAGGCCAGCCCGAGCAGCCAGAGCAGCCCGATGAACAAGATGATCAGGACCGCTGGCACGACTGCGGCAACGCGGACGGCGGCCGGTCCCACAGGGCCGGGCACCATCACCGGGTCCGGGAGGGAGGCGGTCCGGACGGATGGCCAGGCCGGCATGAAGGTTTAAGTGCGGGTATGACCATGGTGCGGGCCCTCCTCAGGCAGCGGTTCGCGATCGTCCGGCGGCCTCCTGTTGGCGCAGGGGGCCGCCTGCTTGTCCGATCACGCGACCAGCGTTAGGCCCTGTAAGCCGTCACGCTTACATATGCCCGCAAAGCCTTAGCTTTAATAAACCCGGTACCCGGTCCGGTGAATTGTGGACTTTTTTCCCTGACTTCCGCAGCCTGGTCACCAGCGGCCCGGGAGGCACCGCAGGCGGTACGCTGCGCGCATACTACGTCCGGGCAGGTCAGAGCCCCGGCGCTTGCGAGCTGTCCGCTACCGGGTCCGCCTCACCGTGCCCCGCCGCGGGGGCTGGCGCGAATGGGGGGCGCGTCGCGGCGGCTTCGAGGAAGCCCTCGCCGCGCAGGAAGACCCGGCCCTCGTAACTGCAGAGGTCGACTCGGAGGCCCGCAGGGGCAGGGACTAGGGGTGCCGGTGACAACGGCGCCGGGAACCGCGTCAGGCCGTCCAGTTTGCTGAACATCGCTGGCAAGGGCGAGGGGAGGTGGTGGTTCCCGGGCGCTCCGGCGCGACGGACAATGGCGGGGCAGGAGGCGGGGTTATGGGCGAGGCACTGACCATCCGGGTCGGACGTAGGCAGGGCTATGCGACCGTGACGGTCGCCGGGGAGATCGACATTGCCACCGTGGCCCGGCTGCGCGAGCGTCTGTTCGAGCTGGCTGCCAGCGGCCAGCCGCTGATAGCCGACCTGGACCAGGTCAGCTTCATCGACTCTGCCGGGCTCGCGGCGCTGGTCGGCGCTGCCCGGCGCGCTGCCGCGCACGGGGCCAGCCTGCACGTGATCTGCGCCCGGCCGCAGACCCGGCAGCTGTTCCGCCTGACCGGGCTGGACCGCCAGATACCGCTGGCCCGCACCCTGGATGAGGCACTGGAGTCTGCGGCGGCCCCGGGCACACCCGCCAGCGGGCCGCCGGAGCAGCCTCCAGCAGCTGGCCGATGATCTCGGCCGTGCACGATCGCCCGTTGCCGTGTTACATAAGACAGGTGTCCGGGGGACGGAAAGAGTATTGCTTTTGCTGCCCGGGGTCCTGGCGGGCCGGACCGGGCGCCATAGGGTATTGCTATTGCCCGGAAGCGATACCTGGACGACCTGGGAGGCCGGATGGCCGCGGCCGCCGCCCGCGCTAAGCCCGCGGCTCATCACCGTCGTCCGCCCCGGCTCCCGGTCATGCTGGCGGGCCACCCGCTCCGCGATCTGCATGCACTCAGCCTGTCCTGCGTGCAGTGTTCAGCAAAGTGAACACGCTAGCGGTGTTCATGACGTGGTTCTTACCGGCACCCCCTTCGGCGATCCACGGGTCCGATCCTCCCCGGACCCCGACGTGCTAGCGCGCGCGAAGCCCGGTCACCAGCTGGCCGGGCTTCTGCATACCCGGCTGTAGCCGGCGCGCCACCCGGCATTCACGGGCCGGGCCGGCAACAATGCTGACCGTTATCCGCCGCAAGCAAGTCGGAGTTCTATAGCCCTAGAAATGCCGAAGGCCGGGCACTAGCCCGGCCATACACGACACCTGAACATCTGCTCGTTCTGAGTCCCGCCCCAGCGGCTGCCAACCAAGCGGCGGACCCGAACTGAAAGCCAGCAACCGTGGCCACACTAACAGGTCGCACGGGTAGATCAACATCGCCCCTGTGCGACACGCCGGGCTCGGAAAATACGCGCCCAGGCGGTTCTGACTCGCTACCGCGCGCCGACCTCGCGGCGGCGGCGTGGCAGTGGGTCACGCCCTTGATCGCCGGTACTCCGCACGTCCGGATCTCGAGGGACGGCGGCCGCACTTTCCCCGCCCGTCATGCCCGGCCGCTACCGGCCGTGCCTCCAGGCCAGCCGTGCACGGTGCCGGTCTACGACCCGGCCACGGGCACCGGGCGAATGCTTGCGCTCGACCTCGATCCGGGGCGCCTCGTCCGCGATGTTGACGATGGTGCTGTCGAGCACAGCCATAAACATGGTGCTGGCCGCGCGGCTAAGGTCCGCGCTCAGGCCGAGGTCCTGGGCGGGCTGGTGTCCCGGTGCGGCGGCCGGGTCCTCGCTGACGTCTCGCCGTCCGGCGGCCGCCATGTGTACGTCTTGTTCGCCGCGCCGCTGCCATGGCGGGAGCTGCGGGACCTCTGCAGGGCGATAGCCGTCCGCTTTCCCGCGGTGGACCCGGCGCCGATGGCCTCGCTCGGCGGCCAGCTCAGCCCGCCTGGCTCGAGGCACAAGAGCGGCGGCTGGCGGGTGCTGTCGATACCCGCGGCCGCGGCCCTGGCCGCGGTTGGGCACCCGAACGGGGCAGAGGTGTGGGCCGCGGTCCTGGCCGAGTTCGCGGCCGAGCTTCAGCGTGCAGATCCGCGCGATGGCGAACGACGTGGTGATAACCGGTTGTTCGCCGACCTGGATGACACCGGCGTCCCGTGGGCGCCGTGCCCCGGCGGCCGCGCGGTCCTTAGCGCTGAGCTTGACCACATGGCCCGCACCGGACGGTGGGACCGGTCACGCTACGCGGGCCGCAGCGAGGCCCGCATGGCCGTCCTGGCCGCCGCCGCGGCTCGCGGCTGGCGGCTGGCCGACGTCAGGTCGGCGATCTCCTCCGGCGCCTGGCCAGGCCTGCCCGCCCTGTACGAGCGGCGTTCTGAGCCCGGCCGTCTCGACCGTCTCCTGCCCGCTGAGTGGCGAAAAGCGGTCGCCTTCGTGACCGGGGAGAAAAACCTGCGTGGCTGGCCCACAAGCGACCATGTCTCACGCCCCCCCGCACCGATCGACGGCGTCGATGAGTTCGGGCTGATCCGCCGGTGGATGACGGCAGTTGACTGCGCGGTGGCCGATCCGGAGCGGGTCAGGGGCTGGGGCGGCCGCGGTATCGCTGTCCGCCTGGTGCTGGCCGCGCTGGGCCAGGCGGCGATGGTGAGCGGCTCGGCCGTGGTCGAATTCGGGGTCCGGAACCTGAGCCTGCACTCGGCGCTGAGCAGCCGCACCGTCGCCCGGGTCCTGCGGCTGCTGTCCGACGAGCCCGACCCGCTGATCGACCTGGTCAGCCCGCGGCGGCTCGCCCGGGCCGATATCTACCAGCTGAGGATCCCGGACCGCTATACGGCCAGTGTCCGGTGGCGCCGCCGCCGCGCTGGCCGCATAGCGGCGATCCACCCCGCGTTCCTGGTCCTGGGCAGTACTGCGGCGCTCACGTACCAGGTGCTCGACTCGACCGGCGCGCGCGGTGCCGAGGTAGCCCGGGCGGCGCGGCTGAGTCCCTCGGCGGCGTCGGCCGCGCTGCGGGTGCTCGCCGGGCATGGCCTCGCCGAGCGCGGCCCGGGCGGCTGGCGCCGTGGTCCTGCTGACCTGGATGCCGTGGCCGAGGCGACCGGCGCGGCCGACATCCACCGGGAGCGAGCCGAGCGGTACCGGCAGGAGCGGGCCAGCTGGCGGGCCCGGCTCCGGCGGTACGCCTGCGCTCCTGCCATCGCGGTGACGCCGCGCGACGGCTGGCTCGACCTAGACGACGAGGACGACTGGGCGGCCATGCTGGCCAGCCGCTGGCCAGTCCTGTCCGATGAGTTCGTGCGGGGACCGCCGCGCCCGGCGGACCGGGAGACTGCGTAAGTACGTGTTACGCATATCTTGCTGTGCTGTGTTTCGCGTAGCAGAGCCGTAGTTCCCGACCTCGCCCTCTTGTCTTGTTGAGGGGGTGAGGTCGGGAACGTCACGGCGGCGCGGAGCCATACAGTCACCCCAGGCCAGAGACATCGGCGATGCTGTCGCGGCCCGCACAGCGCCGGGCTTTGCGGGCTCGCCGCTGCGCGGCCAGCGTGCGGCGGTTATCCGCGTGCATTTCTGGGGTCCGCGGGCTTGATCGGTGGCGTGACGGGCTATTGGCTCGTCAAGTCGGCTGCGGCCTGGCGGCACATTTCGGCCGCTTTGGTCCCGGTTACGGCGGCCTGGCGTAGTAGCTCAAGCCAGCGTGCGTAACGGGAAACGAGGTCTGGATCGCTGATTTGAAGTCGGCCGCCCAGGGTCTCCACGACAGCGAGGTCACTGTCGTACAGCACGAATCCCGAGGCCGGTGCCACAGGAGACGCGACCGTAAACGGCACGATGCCGAGCTCGTGGCCTGGCAGAGTCGCGGTCTCGGCGAGATGCTCGAGCTGGCCCCGCATCGTCTCGACGGTGACCTTGCCGACCCTGGTCCGCAGAACGCTCTCGCCCAGGACGTGCACGACCTGGCGACCGCCCTCGTACAAGATCGCCTGCCTGCGGAGCTTCGCCGCAATAAGCGGCCCGATGGTCTCCGGCGTGATGCCGTTCTCGGCAAGGAACTCCTCGCCGTCTGCCATCTCGCGCATGAAGGCCGCAGTCTGGAGGAGGCCAGGGACGAGGGCGGGCTGGTATTCGGCGAGCACCTGGGTGCACGAGGCCTCCAGCGCCCGCAGCTCGTCTTGGAACGCTGCAGGGCTGCCCGCCCCCTCGATCCGGTCTTTCCATACCCCGTATTCCGCAGATGCCTTGCGGCGAAGGGCGAGCAGCGGTCCGGGTTCGGCGCCCACCGCCGCCGCCCACGCCTTGATTTCCTCTTCGGTCGGAAGCTGCAGGCCGTTCTCGATCCGCGAGACCTTCGGCTGCCGCCACCCGGTCCCGAGCACCCTGGCGAGCTGGAGGCCGGAAATACCCGCCTCCTCACGCAGCGCCCGGAGTCGCGCTCCCAGCCCGCTGAGCGCCCGGGTGCCGGTTGGTTCAGCCAATGCATGATCTCCAGGTCAGGTCAGGATGCTCGGCGAGCAGTGATCCCGAGGTAATCGTTGACAGGAATCGCCTGCGCTAGCGCGGAGTCGCGCCACTGCAGGTGGTCGCGGACCGCGCGCGGATCGTCCAGCAGCTCGGCGCGGTGGAAGACCCCTGCGCTGTCGTAGCGCAGCACCCAGACGTCGCGGTCATCGAACAACCAGTAGTCCTCGTGCGGAACCCCGGCGGGCCAAGTGCCCGGCGGGACGCTGATAATGCGGATGTCATCCCTGGCGGCGGCCATGACCGGGTAAGCCGCCAGCTCAAACCGGGTGTAGTCGCTAGGCGGCTCGATGATGACCCGGACCCGGGACATGGACCGCCCTGCGCCGGTCTGCTTCCTGGCCATCCCGGTCCACCAGGACAGGTTGATCTGCGGATCCTGCCCCGCGCAGAACCGGGTGAATGCTTCCCGCTCGTCTGGGTCGGTGTAGTGCTGGAGAGCCTCGAGCCGGTAGGCGCTGCGGGTGAAGCCCGTAAACAGCGCGACCCATTCCCTGCTGGCGAGGGACGTGATAACGCGCCCGGCCATCAGAGTGCCTTCGCTGCCAGGAACGCCTCAAGGCGCCCGGCCAGATCGTCGTCGCCGTGCTCGGTGGCGTACTTGGCGACGCCGCGGAACACGGTCTCTGTGGGGATTGCGACGGCGGTTTCGTCGTCAAGCAACTCAAGCAGTTCTGCGGTCTCCTCGACGCTGAGCACCTTTCCCTGGCTGATCATCCGCGCCGGGTCGTCGGTGCCGTAGAGCGCCGGGCAGCCGCCGCTGGTCACGGAGTCGTCGTCCTTCGCGAGCCTGTGTAGCACCATGTCGTCCTCCCCTTGGGGACAGGGATTCTATCTGTTCTCTATGCTCGCGCAGCCGATGCGCAGAAGGCCAGAGCAAACCTGGATCGAGGTAATACTTATATTATCTCTCTCGCACGCATATTATGTGAAGGCCAACACAAGAGCGGGCCGCCATCGGCGCTAGTGACGCCTCCGGCGGCCCTTGATCACCCATCCGAGCTACCGGACAGGAGACCCGATGCACACCGTAACGAGTGCCGTGCCGGACACGGCAACTACCCGCGCTGGCCGCGCCGCAGTGGCCCGGGCATTCCCCGGCCGCCCGGAGGCGGTCGGCGAGGTCCGGGCCTGGGTCGCTGAGATCCTGGCCGGTTCCCCGGCGGTCGCCGACGCCGGGCTGATGGCCAGCGAGCTGGCCACGAACGCGATCCTGCACTCGGCCTCGGGCCTTCCTGGCGGCAAGTTCACCGTGGAGGCCAGCGCCGCCGGCGGCACGGCGCGCATCGACATCATCGACGAAGGCGCGCTGCCGCCCGGCGCCGGGCGGTCCGCTGGCCTCGGCCAGGGCACGGTGATCGTCCGCGAACTCGCCGACGCCTTCGGCGCCGATGGCCCTGACCGCTGGTTCACGGTAGGGACGGCCGGGCGCTCTGCGCCGGCGCTGGCTGACGCCTACCGGGCCGCCGAGCTGGAGGAGGCCGTGCACCTCGGCTACCTCCGGCGGCCCGGCGCCGGAGCCGGGCTCCAGGCCGAGGCCGAGCTCGAGGCAGGCCTGTGATGGACGGCCCGCAGCACTGGGCAGAGGCCGACCTGATCCTCACCGGCGATCCGTGCGAATACGGCTGCCCGCATTCAGGCTGCGCGCACGAATTGCGGATGATCGCCCGCGCCCAGGTGCACGCGACCCTCGCCCGGACCGCCCTCGCCGCAGCCGCCGAGTCCGTGCGGCTCGGCGTGCTTCCCCCGGCCGCGCTGGAGGCCTGGCGGGACGTGGCAGCCGGACCCGAGCCCGGACCGGAGGCCAGGCTATGACTGCCCCCGGCCTCCCGGCCTCCGGTGCCCCGGTTCCCTACTGGCCCGCTTACCTGCCTGTCCAGGCGGCGCCGCCGGTCCCGTACCGGCTGACCCCGCTCGCCGAGGCGGTCCTGGACGAAGCCGCTCCGTATCCGACTTTCGATGATGACCCCGCGCGGTGGGGTCTGCGGCCTGAGCCGCCGATGACCGATGCCGACCTGGCGGCGGCCGCCGGGCTCGGCGCATGGGGTCCGCGCGGCCCGTCCGCAAGTTACGCCGAGTGGGCCGCCGAGGGCCGGGAGCCGGAACCGGAGGCCGGACCGTGACCGGACTGGCGGCCAGCCTGACTCACGAATGCCCGGCCCCGGTCTGCACCGACCAGGTCGACCCGGACATGCTCATGTGCCCCGCGCACTGGCGCCAGGTCCCGAAGCCGATCCGCCGCGCCGTGTGGATCGCCTGGAACCGCGGCGCGGGCGCGGGCAGCCGCGCCCACGTGGCGGCCATGCGCGCGGCCATAGGGGCGCTGAGCCGTGCCGCCTGACCTGACTGATTCCCGTCTTCCCGTTCTACCCCGGCCCGCTGCGAGCTTTCTCAGGGCGCAGCTGCGGGCCGGGGCCTTCGCATCTCCCCAGCACGGACCCGGAGGTCCCCGCCGATGAGCGTTTCCAGCCTTCCACGCAACGATTTCCGCGCGGCGTCCGGCCTCGCGGCCTGGCAGCCCGGGCAGCTGCCCGCCGATCCGCCGCGCGGTCCGGGCCTTTTCGAGGTCACCCGGGCCAGCGGCGAGCGGCTGACCACCAACGTCCGCCGCCTGGCGGGCGCCGACCGGACCCCGGGGTCCGTGCTGATCGCCGCGGCGGCGTGGCTGCTCGCGCTGATCGGCGGCGGCGCGCTGTACGTCTCCTACAGCGCCCAGTACGCCTACATCTTCGCGGCCCGGCACCAGGACGCGGCGAGCATCATCGAGGCGCTCCTGCTCGACCTGCTGATGATCGTGTTCACGCTGCTCGCGCTCGGCCTGTCGCGGGCCGGGAAGTCCAGCCGCACCGAGCGGGCGCTGATCCTGGCCTGCGCCGCCGCGTCGGCGTACATGAACGTGTCCGCCGCCGATACCGCGTCGCCCCGCAGCATCGCCGCCTACGCGGTCGCGCCCATCGCCCTGGCCGTGGTCGTGGACCGGGTCGTGGCGGTGATCCGCCGTCACGTCCTGGCCGATGCGGAGGCCTCGGCATGGACTGCCCTCGGCCGCGTCCTGGCGGGCGCTGCGCGGCTTTCCCGCCTCGTCCTGCTGTACTCGCTGCGGTTCGCCCTCGCCCCGCCTGAGACGGCCAGGGGGCTGCGCCGCGCGGTGCTCGACGCGGCGCCGCTGCCCGCTCTGGCCGCGGCGGAGAAGCCGCACGAGATCGGGCCGCCGCCGACCAAGAAGGCGGCGCTGCTGGCGCTGTACCGGGCTCACCCGGACTACGGCCACCGCGCGAAGGTCAGCCAGGTCGCAAGGGAACTTGCCCCGAAGGCGGAGCTGCAATGGGGCACGGCGAGGGCTTACCTCGCCGACGAGCTCGCAAGCAAGGAAGAGGCGAGCTGATGACTTGCGACGTATGCGGCCAGCCGACCAGCAGCCAGTTCAAGGTCTGTCGGCGCACTCTGGCCTGCCAGCAGGAACAGCGTTACCGGCGCGGAGTAGTACCGCGCCCTCGTAGGTGCGAGCTGTGCGGGGGTCCCGTGCGCGCCCAGAGCCGGAGCCGGTTCTGTCTTCGGAATCCGGGCTGTATCCGGGCGCGCGATCGTGGCCGCCGCCCGGATCGCCGTTGTTTTGCGGACTGCGAAGTGTGCGGGAAGCCGACCACCAGCAAGGAACGTGTATGCACCCGGTCACCTGCATGCATCCGGGAACGGGACCGGCGGCGCCGGCTCAATGACCTGGGCCGCAAAAAGTCCGCCGCGCAAATGCGCGCCTGGAAGCGGCAGGCGGGCCGCGCGTGTCGCTATGCGCGCTCGCGCGGGTGCACCGAACATGCCCTGATCGGCCAGCTTTCCTGTGCAGCGCATTACGCCGACGATATGCGCCGCTATCAGGCTCGCCGCCGGGCCCGGCTTAACCGTCAGCTAGCGGCCCGGCAAAGCTGGCTGTGCCCTTGGTGCGGCCTCGTCCTGCCGCCCGACCTTGCCGATACGCATCAAGATCACGTCTGGCCGCTCGCCCGCGGCGGCCCTGATGAGGACTGGAATCTGCAGCTGCTCCATGGCAGGTGCAATCACGTGAAAGGCGACCGGCTGACCGCCGCCGCCATCGCTCTCGCCGCCCGGCACGGATGGCGGCTCGAGCTTGGGGGCAGGGCGTCATGACCTACCTCGAGAGGACTACCGTCACCGAGCTGGCCGCCGAGTACCGCGCGGCGATCGACCGCGGCGACCTGACCGCGGAGGGCATGTACGCGATCGCGTTCAACGCCGGCTTCGCCCGCCGCGGCGACTGCCGCGAGTGCTGGCCGCCGTGCAGGAGCCGCTACAGGTGGGCCATGCGGGGCGCGGCACTGCGCGAGGCGACGCGAGGTGAGTCATGATCCCCGCCGTCCCCGCCCTCCTCGCCCTGGCGGTGGCTGCTGTCGTGTTCCTGCGCGTCACGGTGTTCTCCGGCAGCCAGGTCCGGTCGATGCGGTGGCGGATCCGGCTGCACCTGCACCCGGGGCCTGGGTTCGCCTCGTTCGCGGAACTGTGGTGCCGCTGGTCGCGGCATGCGGCGATCGGCCACGGCCGCCGCGCGCGGCCGGGGCTGCGGCTGCGGCACCGGCTGACGGCCCGCACGACGGACTACGCGGTGCGCCTTGGCCGGGGCCAGTGGTTCCGCCGCGCGTATGGCCGCCTGGAGGACCAGGTCCTCGTCTGCGCCGCCCCCCGGACAGGCAAGTCCGGCCTGGTCGCCGACCGGATCCTCGATCACCCCGGCCCGGTGCTGGCGACGTCGACCCGGGCCGACCTGTACGAGTCGACGGCCGGTGCCCGGCTCCGCCGCGGCCCGGTGCACGTGTTCAACCCGCAGGGCACCGGCGGCGTCCCGTCGACCCTGCAGTGGGATCTCCTCGGCCCGTGCCGGGACCTGGTGATGGCCCGCCGGATGGCGAGCTGGCTCAAGGTCCCCGGCATCAGCGGTGATCTCCGCTGGTTCGAGCAGAAAGGCGACGTCGCGCTGGCGGCGCTGCTGTGGGCCGCCGCGGTGACCGGCCGGTCGATCCTGGACGTGTACGAGTGGGTGCAGCTGCACGGCCACGTGACGTGCCTGGAGATCCTGGCAGGCCACCCGGGCAGCTCGCGGCAGTTGTTCGCCGTCGTCAAGAGGATGTTCGAGGAGAACCGCACCTCCGGGTCGATCCGCGACACCGTCGACCTGACGCTCTCGTGGTCGATCCTTCCCGGCCTCGCCGAGGCGGTCACCCCAGGTCCCGGCGAGGGATTCAGCGCCTCGGACTTCACCCGCGACTGCGGCACGCTGTACCTGATCGCCTCTGGCGATGACGATTCCCCGCTCACGTCGGTATTCCGGGCACTAGCGTCCTGGTGTCACTACGAGGCGGGCCTGGCGGGCAGCCGCGGCCGCCACCGGCGCCTCGACCCGCCGCTGCTGATGGCGCTGGACGAGGTGACCCAGGTCTGCCCGGTCGACCTGCCCGTGATGCTCAGCGACTCGGCGGGCAAGGGCGTGCTCGTCACCGCCGTCTGCCACTCGGTCAGCCAGCTTGAGCACCGGTGGGGCAAGCAGGGCGCGGACACGATCTGGTCGACGTGCGGGACCAAGGTCCTGCTCGGCGGGATCTCCGACCCCGACACGCTCGAGCGCACCTCGAAGCTGTGCGGCACCATCCGGGCCGGTGACGGTACCGGCC
>JBOHCG010000187.1:0-12501 GCA_050698735.1 Streptosporangiaceae bacterium
GGCTTCGTTGATCCCGGTCGGCCGGTCCTCGGCCGCGTCACGTCGTCCCGGCTGTCCGTGGCAGCCTCGTCGGCGTCTGTTGCGCCCAGCCGGTGCTCGACGTCGGCTCAGCCGGCCGGTAATCACTGCCAGCTGCTGCCGGGGTCTGCGTGGCCATACCAGGCCTCCTCCTCTGACGGAGCCCGGTGTGCTGATTCATGAATCCCAAGGCTATTGTGACCGTGAGCACGCCGATCAGGCCGATGGTCATCAATATGAGCATGCGGATCGAAGGCCGTAAGTCCAGCCCGCCAATTGCCACCGGCGCAAAGCCTCGGAACCTGGCGCTCGCTCACATGCGGTTACGGGCATGGAATCAGCCCTGGCCACGGGTGACGCCGACACCTCGCTGGGCATCGTCTGCGGGCTCGGCTGGTTCTGGAGCATGGGCGGGGTGGTCGATGACTGCTGGCGGTGGCTGACGGCCGGCCTTGCCCTCGGGTCGGCGCGCACCAGGGCCTCAAGCTCTCCTGTCAGCTCACCGTGACCGCCAAGCATCAGGTCAGCCTCGATCCGGTCCTCGACGGCCGCCGCCGGGTGGGCGCCTTCCCGGCAAGATCGGCCCGCCCGGCGGATAGGCCCAGGCAATCCCAGCACAGCTGTCTGTCTGGCGCGCTCGTCGGCGGTGGGTGGGTCCGCCCCGCGCAGATGTCAGTCGTAATGCTTCATGTGCGGCCACAGCGTCTTCCAGGACCCGGACGGGCCGGTGCAGACCCCGATCGCCAGGTCGTTCCAGTTGTTCTTCACCTGGTCAGGAGGGTTGTAGACCGCTAGCTGGCGGCAGCTCGCGAAGTACAGCCTGGCTTCGGCTACCCAAAGGCCTCACTGCGAGCGCGAAGGAGACCGCTTTGGCTCTCCGCGAAGCGTGGCCTTCGCGCATCTAGCACAGCAGAGGGACCTCCTTCCCGGGTCCGGATGCCGCCGACGGGACCTCTGTATATCTATCTAGCAGTTATTGATATATACTCTGTGGTGCCAGGAGGTGACAATGTCCAAGACTCTCATCGACATTGACGACGAGTACCTTGCCGCCGCCCAGCAGGCACTGGGAACCACGACGAAGAAGGACACCGTCAACGCCGCCCTTCGTGAGGTCACGGCGCTGGCAGCCAGGCGCCGTGATCTGCAACGGCTTACCTCCCGCGGCCTGCCCGACCTTGAAGATGAGGCCGTGATGCGGGCCTCATGGCAGCGGTAGCACGCTACCTGGCAGATACCAGTGCGCTTGCCCGCTTGCACCACCCGGCGGTATCGGCGGTCCTGGCACCGCTGATCGAGTCAGGGGTAGTGGCGACCTGCGGTGTCATCGAATTCGAGCTTGGATGGGCCACCCGCAACAGTGCAGAGCTCGATCAGGTGCGAACCGACCGCGATGCTGGCTACGAGTGGCTGGCCACCCATGATGAGGACTGGCGGCGCGCGCTCGAGGTCCAGGCCTCGCTGTGGCGCCGCGGCCGCATGCGGGCTGTAGGCCTACCTGACCTGCTAGTCGCAGCCGTGGCCGAGCGAGAACACGTCACCGTCTTGCACTATGACGGTGATTATGACTTCATTGCGCAGGTCACCGGCCAGCCGGCCCAATGGGTCGTGCCGCGCGGAACAGTACCGTAACCATCCCCAGAACGGCCTAGGGTGATCTGGCAAACAAACTACGCGCGGCATGAGAGTAAGTCCGGTCAGGGTCATCCGAGCGCGTTTCCGCGGAGGTGGCTTGTGAAACTTTGCACAAGGTTTCCGCGGAAACGCCATCGTCCGGCCCATGGTGGCCCAGGCCCAGCTTAGCAGGATATCCGCAGCGGTCGACGTCGTGGCAACGGCAGGGCAGTCGGCCAGGGCTTGCGTTAGCGAGCCTGTGGTGGTGCCGTCACGCCAGGATTCCAGCCCTTCGCGACGGCAAGCGCGGCGATCGGCCAGGGCAGCGCGGGCAGCCCGCCACCGGCGGTGCCGGGCCAGCTGGCCCGTACTCAGAAGGGCCCGTACAGGGTCAGGTCCAGCACGATGGGCATCATGACGGTGAGCGTGCGGGCCGGCTGCGAGACCAGGCCGGTGAACTCCACCGTGTAGTGATCGGAAGGCGTGAGCATCTCCTTGGTGAGCCCGGCCCAGGTCTTGCGCACCCGCGCGACCACGGCGCCCCTCGCGACGGTGACGGAGAAGTGCTTGAGCGCCAGGTCGCCGGTCACCTTGCCCACGGCCTGGTCCTGTTCGCCGAGCAGGGTGTAGATGCGCCGGGTGCCGCCGGTGCGGATCCGGCCGATCAGCTCGCCTCCGGGACCCCGGAACTCGGTGATCCATTCGCTGCTCTGATTGATCAAGAACCCGACCGGCTCGCCGGCGGCCGTGGTGACCGCGATCGCGCGGGTATCGGGTGCCGGCTTGCCGGGCAGCTTGAGCCGGGTATGGCCTTCAGTCTCGGTGGCGGTCGCCAGCAGCTGCCGGTCAGCGTTGAAGATCTCGTAGTTCGCGCGGTTGGGCAGCAGCTTTCCTGGCTGCCGAATCCGCAGCGCCCGGAAGTCAAAGGGGTCTTCCACACCGCTGAGTATGCACGCCAAGTAAATCAGGGAAACGCCATTTATCGCTGGCGTCGCGCTGACCAACCATCGTGGCAGGAAGCAGCAGTACGCCAAGCGCGGGCACCGCGGCGAACCCGGTAGCAGGGAGCGGGCGAGGTCAGGGAAGCTCCCGGCGGACGAGCCAGCGAGGCTTGCCGCCGCGCCGGCCGGCGGTCTGGCGGACGCGCCGGAATCCGTGTTCCTCGAACAGCCGGACGGTGCCCACATAACCGCTGGTCTGGTCCACGCGCTCGCTGCCAGGGCCAGGGTCGACCGGGTAGCCTTCCAGCGCGGTCGCGCCCATCGCGTGCGCATGCCCGACTGCGCCATCCAGCAGCTGGTGCATGAGTCCGCGGCGCCGGAAACCCGGCCGCACCACGAAGCAGACCACCGACCACGCGCCCTCGTCCCGGACATGCGGGATCGTCCGGGAGTTGACCAGGGCACGGTAGGTGGACTTCGGCGCGACCGAGCACCAGCCGGCGACCTCGCCATCGACGTACGCCAGGACGCCGGGGCCCGGTTCGCTCTCGCACAGCGTGCGCATGTGCGCGACTCGGCCGCCCATGTCGAGGCTGGAATTGCGGTACACAACGCAGACGCATCCGCTCCCGCCCGGCGTGCGCGGCACCATGAACGACGCGAAGTCATCCCATCGCCCGGTGGCCGGCAGCACCTCGATTCCCATGCGCCGAGGATAGGCCTTCTCGCGACGGTGGAGTGCTGCGGCACTCACGATACATGGTGTACTCGGAGGTGCCGGGCGGGGTCTTGAGCACCCACGGATCATGCTTCGTGCCAGCGGCCATCATCAATCTCAGTCGCGTCCGAGCGATCCCGCCTGAGATACCAGAGGTAAGCGAGCTGCGTAGGGGATTCCAGCTGGTGACCTCCCTAGCGCGAAGTTCAGGGTGGTGCGTAGGGCAGCGATCCGACGCCGTGATCGAGCTGGTAGTCCAGGTTGATCGCGGCGCTGATGAGGGCCAGGTGGCTGAACGCCTGGGGGAAGTTGCCGAGCTGCTCCCCGGTGCTCCCGATCTCCTCGGAGTACAGCCGCAGGTGGTTGGCGTAGGTGTGCATCTTCTCGAACGTCAGCCTGGCCTCGTTCAGCCGGCCGGCCCGGGCCAAGGCCTCGACGTACCAGAACGTGCACAGCGAGAACGTGCCCTCGTTGCCGGCCAGCCCGTCCGGGGAGGCGCTGGGGTTGTAGCGGTAGACCAGGCTGTCGGAGACCAGCTCCCGGTCGACGGCCTCGAGGGTGGACAGCCACATCGGGTCGCGCGGGGCGATGAACCCCTGCAGCGCCATCAGCAGGAGCGAGGAGTCGAGCACGTCGCTGCCGTAGTACTGGGTGAACCCGCCGACCTTCGCGTTCCAGCCGCGCTCGAAGATCTGCTGGTAGACCTGGTCGCGCTGCGTCATCCACCGGTCCCGGTGGCCGGGACGGCCGCGCTGGTTCACCAGCCGGATGGCCCGGTCCAGTGCCACCCAGGTCTGGAACCGGCTGTAGGTGAAGTCCCGACGGCCGCCGCGGGTTTCCCAGATCCCGTCGTCGGGCTGGTCCCAGTGATCGCAGAGCCAGTCGATGAAGTCGACCAGCTCGGTCCAGCCCTGGTGCGTGACGGCGACGCCGCGCGTGTCGGCGAGCAGGAAGGCGTCCATGACCTCGCCGTAGATGTCGAGCTGCAGCTGCCCGGCGGCGCCGTTGCCGATCCGCACCGGGCGGGAGCCGCGCCAGCCCTCGAAGTGGTCGAGCGTCTGCTCGGTGAGGTCCGACGTGCCGTCGACCCGGTACATGACCTTCAGCGGCGAGCCGTCGTGGCCGTGCTCGCTGACCCGGTCCCGCAGCCAGCCGGTGAAGGCCGCGGCCTCCTCGGTGAAGCCCAGGCCGAGCAGCGCGTAGACGGAGAACGAGCCGTCCCGGATCCAGGTGTACCTGTAGTCCCAGTTCCGTTCGCCGCCGACCTGCTCGGGCAGCCCGGTGGTGGGTGCCGCGATGATCCCGCCGGTCGGCGCGTAGGTCATCAGCTTGAGCGTTATCGCCGAGCGCGCCACCATCTCGCGCCATCGGCCCCGGTAGGTCGAGCCCTCGAGCCAGGTCCGCCAGAATTCCGCGGTCTCGTTGCGCAGCCGGTGCAGTTCCTCGGGCGTGATCCGCCGCGCCGGGCCGCCCATCGACTCCAGCATGATCCCCCCGGACTGGCCCTCCCGCAGCGTGCGGGTCAGGCGCACGCCATCGCCCTGGCGCTCGACGGTGAGGCCGTCGGCCTGAAGTGACGTATCGTGTCGGGCGGCCAGGTGCACGGTCAGCTCGAGGCTGTCGGCCCGGAACACCGCCCCGTTGTCGGACAGCTCCAGCGCGTGCGGCTGCCGTGCGTAGTCGAACCTCGGCTGGATGTCGGTCACGAACCGCATCGTGCCCCGGACCACCCCCAGCTGCCTGATCAGCCGGTGCCGGTCCGTGGCGCGCTCGCCGGCGACAGGCATGAAGTCGTGGACCTCGCCCACCCCGTCCGGCGTCATGAACCGGGTGATCAGGACGGCCGTGTCCGGGATGTAGAGCTGCTTGGTCACGTAGTCGTCCCGGTCGGGGCGGATCCGGAAGTAACCGCCGCCCTCCGCGTCCAGCAGCGACGCGAACACGCTGGGCGAGTCGAAACGCGGGCAGCAGAACCAATCCACCGTGCCGTCGGTCGCCACCAGCGCGGCGGTCTGCAGGTCTCCGATCAGCCCGTGATCGCCGATGTTCGGGTAACGCGCCGCGGTGCCCATCGTCGGCGCCATCTAGGATGTCCGCTCGAGCAGGTGCTCGCCGACCCGGATCGCGTTGGCCATGATGGTCAGGCCCGGGTTTACCGCGCCGATGCTGGGCATGAAGCTCGCGTCGACCACGTACAGGTTGTCCAGCTCGTGCGCCTTGCAGTTCACGTCGAGCACGGACGTGGCGGGGTCGGTCCCGAACCGGCAGGTGCCCGCCTGGTGCGCGACGCCGGCGATCGGGATGCTCAGGTGCATGTAGAAGTTCTTGTCCATGACGTGGTGGGCCGCGATCCCGATGTGGTTCATGATCGTCCGCAGCTCGCCGTACAGGGCCGACGCCTCGGCCGCGTTGCTGGGCCGGTAGGCCAGGTGGATCTGCCCGTCGCCGTCGACGGTCACCCGGTTGTCCGGGCGGGGGATGTCCTCGGTGGTCAGCCAGAAGTCGACCGCGTGCCTTGCCACGTCCTTCAGGCTGAAGTTCGGGGCGAGCTTGGTCAGCGCCGGTTCCTCGCCCCGCATCGCCGCCGAGTTCGACTTCCCGATCATCTGGATGTTGCCGAACGGCCAGGGCCGCCCGTCCCCGGCGAAGTAGAAGTCGTTCAGCCCGAGCGTCTTCTGGAACACGGTGTCGTTGGGCTCCTTGTCCAGCGCTATCACCGCGTTGCTGTTGTGGAACATGTAGTTGCGGCCCACCTGGTCCGATCCATTGGCCAGGCCGCCGGGATGCCGGTCCGACGCCGACCGGAGCAGGATCCGGGCGCTGTTGGCCGCCCCGGCGCAGACCACCACGATGTCGCCGCTGAATCTCTCCTCCTGGCCGTTGCGGGACACCACCACCGAAGTCACGGAAGAGCCAGACGCGTCGGTCTCCAGCCGCTGCACCTCGGCATTGACCAGGAGGGCCACGTTCGTCCTGCCCAGCACCGGGCGCACGGCGATGACCTCGGCGTCCGACTTGGCGTGGACCAGGCACGGGAAGCCGTCGCAGGTATTGCAGCGGATGCAGGCGCTAAACGGCCGGTCGGCCTCGTCGAGCAGGACCCCGCACGGCGCGTGGAACGGATGGTAACCGGCGGCGCCCAGCGCGTGGGCGATCTGCTGGATCCGCGGCGCGTGCGAGACGGCCGGCCAGGGGTACTGCCGGGACCAGTGGCCCTCGGTGGGATCCTCGCCGTGCGCGCCGTGCACCTGGTAGAGCCATTCGGCCTTGGTGTACCACGGCTCGAAGTCGTCGTAGCCGACCGGCCAGGCCGGGGACAGCCCGTCGGCGTGCTGGATCTCGCCGAAGTCCGCCGGGCGCAGCCGGTACAGCGCCGCGCCGTACATCTTGGTCGCCCCGCCCACGTAGTAGTGCACCTGCGGCTGGAACGGCCGGCCGTCGGCGTCGTACCACGTGTCGGACGAGATGTACCGGTCGTCGACGAAGACCTGTTCCGGGTCCCAGTTGCCCAGCTCACGGGGCAGGAAGTCGCCGCGCTCCAGCAGCAGGATCCGCCGGCCGGCCTGCGCGAGCACGTTGGCAAGCGTCCCGCCGCCGGCCCCGGTGCCGGCGATGACGACGTCATAGTGATCGGTCACCCCTCGATGATGCCAGCTCCCGCCTGACCGCACGCGCCCGGCGGGTCAAACAGTCGGCCGTGGGTGCTCGGCAGCCAGCGCTGGATCGCGGCCAGCAGCACCCGGCCCGCCGTCACCACCGCCCAGAAGCCGGTCAGCGCGAGCGATGGAACCCCAGGCCGTTGAAGGCGTCTTCCGGTCACGGCTGCAAGCTAACAGCGAGTCGCAGGTACCCGGCAAAGAACCTCATCGAGGACCTGGAGCAAGAGGTCGGCGTGTTCGTGCTGGAATACCAGCGGCGGCCGGATCTTGAGCACGTTGCCGGCCGGGCCGGTCGCGCTGAGCAGTATTCCCCGCTCCAGCATCGCCTCGGTCACGTCGCGGGCGTACCCGGCTGCTGGCCCGCCCGCCTCATCGATCAGCTCGACGCCGAGCAGGAGGCCTTCGCCCCGGACGTCCCCGATAATCCGGTGGCGTTCGGCGAGTGTCAGCAGGCCGTGGCGGAGGTAGGAGCCGACCTTCGCGGTGTTGGCCACCAGGCCCTCTTCCTCGATGACGGCCAGGACCGCGAGCGCGGCCGCGCAGGCCACCGGGTTGCCGCCGAAGGTACTGAACAGCTCGACTTCCTCGGGTACGGCCTCGAGCAGCTCGGACCTGGCCACCACGGCGGCGACCGGGAAACCGTTGCCCATCGGCTTGCCCATCACCACCATGTCAGGCACGATCCCTGACGCCTGGAAGCTCCACAGGTGCGCCCCGGACCGGCCGTGGCCGGCTTGCACCTCGTCGGCCACCACGAGCCCGCCGAGTGTCAGCGCCCGCCGGGCTGCTTCCCGCAGGTAACCGGGCGGGGGCGACAAGATGCCGTCGGCGGTGAAGGCCGGATCCAGGTATATGGCGGCGAAGCCGCGGTCGCCGAGCGCCCGGGCGGCGTCATCGATATGGGCGGCGTACCGCTGCACCCACCCGTCGTCTCCCCGGCGGTACGGGCCGCGGTACCCGTCAGGTGCCGGGATCGTCGCGACGTGGGCAGGCCGCTCCCCGTGGGCCCACTCCTCGGGGGACAGGGCCTGGGTGGCCTCGGTCATCCCGTGGTAGGCGCAGGCGGTCACGACCGCGCCCGCTCGCCTGGTGGCCGCGCGGGCGATCCGCCAGGCGAGGTCGTTGGCCTCGCTGCCGGAGTTCACGACCATGACGGCGTCCAGCTCAGGCGGCAGGGTGGACTGGAGCCGTTCGGCGAGCTCGACGATCGCTTCGTGCAGATAGCGGCTATGGGTCGCGAGCAGCCGCTGCTGCTGCGTCACCGCTTGCACGACCCTCGGATGGCTGTGCCCGACCACGGCCACGTTGTTGTAGCAGTCGAGGTACCGCCGGTCGTCGGGGTCGAACAGCCAGACACCCTCGCCGCGGACGAGGTGCACCGGGCGGGAGTAGAACAGCGGCGATCGGGGCAGCGCCCGGCGCCGTCGCTC
Source organism: Streptosporangiaceae bacterium (assembly GCA_050698735.1). Classification (GTDB taxonomy): domain Bacteria; phylum Actinomycetota; class Actinomycetes; order Streptosporangiales; family Streptosporangiaceae; genus Palsa-504. Next base: position 8,381 of record JBOHCG010000187.1, read on the forward strand.
GAGCAGCGTGCTGGTGGCAGACCTTCGGTAGGGGAGTAGGCGGCAGGCCTCGCGGAAACGCCGCGCGACAGCCTCTATCCCCATCGCCTCGATGGCGTCGAGGAACGCGCGGGCACCCGGCTCGCCGGCCGCGGCGTATGCGGCGTTGCCCGGGTAGAGCCCGCGCCGCCAGGCGGTGACGGTGATCTCGGTGGCAAGCCTGGCCGCCACCAGATCCGCGAGCAGCCCGGCCTCCTCGTCTTCGAGCGGCGTCACGCAGACATAGCCGCCGATTATCTCCCCGGCCGCCTCGATGGCGTCGTCACGGCCGTGCAGCACATCGGCGACGGCGACCGCGAGATCGCAGACCAGCGGCGCATGGGTCATATCCCCGAAGTCCACGATCCCGCTGACCCGAAGGTCATCGCCGTACAGCACGTTGTCCAGGCTCATGTCGGCGTGGATCACCTGCGCGCGGAGCCCGGGCAGCGCCGGCGCGACCCGTGCCTCGAACCGGTCCAGGACCGATTCCAGCTGCGCCCGGCGCTGTCCGTCGGTGACATGGGTGAGCAGCGGCCGGAGCTGGGGCAAGCGGGTGATATCCCACAAGATCTCGTAGTCGGCCGCGGGGTGGAAAAAGCCGCGCAGCGCCCGCCCCAGCCGGGCCGTGATCTGCCCATGGGACCAGAACGCCTCGGTGGTGAGCGCCGTGTTCGGGACCGCCTGCCCGGGCAGGAACGTGAAAAGCCTGGCAGGGTAGGTCCGGCTGTCGGGCCCCGGCACCTCTACCCAGGATTCCCCCGCCACGGTCGGCAGCGCACGCATCACCGGCAGGCCCGGATCGGTTCGCTCGATGTGGCGCAGAGCTGCGGTCTGCATCGCCAGGATGGGCCCGCCATCCGCCGGATTAGAGATCTTGAACAAGAAGCGCTGCCCGGCGGGCGTATCCACCCGGAAGTTCTGGTCCCGTTCGCCCGCAAGGGGCTTGAGGGACGACGATCCGACGCCGAAGCCTTCCCTCAGGATCTCCCTGGCTGCCTGCTCACCGAAGGCAGGCGGCGTGCTCTCCAAGGGGTCAGGGCGCTTCACCATAGGCCCGAAGGGTATCTTGCGGCCTGGGGACCAGATTCAGCGCGGTCAAGGGCAGGCCACCCCGGCTGGCCGGAGCGGCTCACCAGACGAGGCCGCCGCCGCAATCGCCTGGCTGGCCAGCCCCGGCGCGTCCTACATCACCGGGCAATACCTGGTCGTGGACGGCGGCAACTCGATCGCCGAGCAGCGCGCCACACCAGCGTGACCGTCTCGCTCAGCCACCTGCGGCACGGCCGCCGTCCGGTCCGAGCAGGCTTCCCGGCAGCCCCTGCCCGGGTTTCCACGGCGCAGCAGAACGGCCCCGAATCGCACCACCTTCCGGGCCGGCCGAACGCAGCGGGTACCCGAGCCGGTCCCGCCGCTGCGATCGCATGGGCTCGGCCAGTTCCATCGCGGCAAACGCCTCAGGCCAGTCCGCCGCGGTGTACTCGGTGTCGAGGTCGCAGTGATGCAACTCCACCTCGACCAGCCGCCGCGTGAGCAGTTCGGCGGCCGGGAATGGTGCCAGGCCCGGCACCCGGATCTGCGCCCGCCAGGCCTGATCGGGCAGCTGCCTGGCAACGGTCCGCAGCGCCATCGCCGAGTCGGCCAGGTCAGCCGCCAGGTCCCCGGCGCTCATCGCGGCGGTTCGCTCGATGTCGGCCTCCCAGGCTTCCGCGCTGGCGTACGCTCCCCGGTCCTGCCCGGACCGCGCGCCGACCAGCAGGTTCCGGATGGAATCGGCGCCGCGGGCCAGGTGCGCGAGGACACGCGCCCGGCTCCAACCCGGCAGCAGGGACGCTGCCCGCAGGTCACCATCGCGGATGACCCGGGCATCATCGAGCAGTCGCTGTGTCGCCTGGTCGATCTGATCGCTCAGCTCGCGTTGCGCCGCGTCCACCAGCCCACCTTAAGCGAGCCCGCGTCACAGCCGCCCCGCCGGACCGCCCGTGGCGAGCCACCGCTCGACGCTGCGCACGTAGGCCGGGACCAGCATGGCCTCAGTCCGGCGACCCGTCCGGGGCCGCGGATCCCGCGGTGCTTACACTGGGAGATGGGGCAAAGGAGCACGGATCATGGACACAGACGCCAGGGGCTTCCCGCTCGGTGACATGCGGGTGTCTGACGCCGACCGTGACCGGGCGCTGTCCGAGCTGAGCGAGGCCTTCCAGGCCGGCCGGATCACGTCTGAGGAGTTCGGCCAGCGATCCGGCCAGGTCCTCGCGGCCCGAACCGGGAAAGAACTGGCCGTTCTCCTCGCCGACCTGCCGATCAGCCGTCCGCTCGCCGACCTGCCGATCAGCCGTCCGCTCGCCGACCTGCCGATCAGCCTTCCGGCGGCCGCCACCGTCGCCCCGCGGCAAGCCGCTCGCCTCCCGGTCCCGCGCATCGTCATCGGCGCGTCCGTGGCCGCCGCCTGCCTCGCCGCCGTCTCCGTGACGAACGCCGCAAGCCAAGGCCCGACCGCGCAGCAGCGCGAGATAGCCCAGGAAATCTTCGCCCGCCAGGGCCTGTCGATCACGATCCCGCCGAACCCGCCCTTCGACTGGGCCGCGACGCTGGTACCGGGAGCAATCGCCGTACTGCTCGTCGTGCTGATCTTCGTCTTCCTGCGCGTGACCCGCGCCGGCCGCGCCTAGCCCAAGGCGCGCCGCCGCACCGGGTCCTGCCAGGGCATTTTTATCCAGAACGGGCCGTGGTGCCCCCTCGGCGCCCGTCACTTCTTAAACGGTGGCGGCAGTCGCCGTCGAACAGCCCAGGGCCTGCGCGTCATCCGGGCTGTGCTGCCGCGCCGATCGCCGGAACCGGCGTGCCGTCCGGTGTGCTGCCAGCCTCCCGCCGCGGTCGGCGGGCGAGCACGATCCCCGCGATCAGCGCCGCTGCGCCTGCGGCCCCGAGCGCGATCGGGAGGACGATACGCAGCAGCGAGATCTTGTTCCGTTCGGCGGCGTCGAGCCTCACCATCGCGCGCACGCTGGCCGGCGTCTCCTGCAGGTCACCGCCGTACAGCACGGCGGTCAGCGCGCCGGTGGCCGGGCCGGTGAGGTACGACTTCTGGTAGGAGTTGACGCTGAGCACCATCCCGGTCGCCGGGTCCACCAGGTAGACCCGCCGGATCGTCGCGTACTCGGGCTGCGTCGAGGACAGCGGGCTGTACCCGAGCCGGGTCGGCGGCACGTTCTCGACGAACCGGTAGGTCTCGATGCCGTCGACGTCGGCCGTCCCCCCGTAGCCGAACGGTTCGGGCCTGTCCAGCGCGGTATCGAAGACGTCGTACGTGGTCGGCTTGGCGCCGATCGGGAACACCGGCCCGGCCAGGCCGGCCTGCGCGATGGCGGAGTTACCGTCGACGTTCGCGCAGCGGCACCTGACGAGCTGCGCGGTCCTCCTATCGAAGCCGAACGTCCGCGTCGAGACCTGGACAAGCTCGTTGTTGGTGGTGTCGTAGACGTAGCTGAGCTCGCTCCATGCGGCGACCGATGACGAGCCGTCCGCGGGGTCACCGGTGACGGTGTCTGTGGCCCGGATGTCCGCGCCTGTCACCTCGGCGTCCCTGGCGGGGCTGAAATAACTCATCCCGGTCCCGGTCAGCGTGACCGTCTCGCTGCGGCTGAGCGGGAACTTGATCACCTGGCCAAGCACGTAGGAGGGCAGTGCCAGCGCCATCACGATGAGAAACGACCCGAGCCCTACCAGCACGTCCCTGCGCATTTATCCGCGGTTACCGTAGTTGTCCACCGACGAGGTGCTTGGCGCGGGCGTGTTGCTGTCCGAGCCGGACAGCACGTGCGTGACGAGCACTGCTCCGCCGATGGCTATCACCAGGCCCAAGACAACGGCAATGATCAACCGGGGCACCGCGCTCCTCCTCGCTTGATTTGCTAGAGGGTAACAGGGTCCTCAGGGAACCGTGAACGACACCTCGGCGGCCGACCCGGTCTGGTGCTTGAAGTTGACCGGCACCACCCTGGCCAGGTAACTCCCCGGCCGCAGCCCGCCGATGGTGGCGGACTGGGCAAGCGTGGTGGCCGCCGGGCTATCGCCCGGCCTGCCCGGCCCTTGCAGGTACA
>JBOHCG010000188.1:0-12470 GCA_050698735.1 Streptosporangiaceae bacterium
GTTCTGGGCCGACCTGGCCGCCGCCTACGCCGACGAGGTCGCCCGCCTCGGCCAACTCGGCTGCACCTACCTGCAGTTCGACGACACCTCGCTGGCCTACCTCAACGACCCCGCGCAGCGCACCGAGATCACCGGGCGCGGCGAGGACGCCGAGCACATGCACCTGCGCTACATCAAGCAGATCAACGCGGCGGTCAAGGACCGCCCGGCTGGCCTGGCGGTCACCACGCACATGTGCCGGGGAAACTTCCGCTCCTCCTGGGCGGCCTCCGGCGGCTACGACTTCGTGGCCGAGGCGCTGTTCTCCGAACTGGACGTGGACGGCTTCTTCCTGGAGTACGACGATGAGCGCTCCGGCGGCTTCGAGCCGCTGCGGTTCATGCCCCCGGGCAAGATGGTGGTGCTCGGCCTGGTCACCACCAAGCGCCCCGAGCTTGAGTCCAAGGACGACCTCAAGCGCCGCATCGACGCTGCCGCCAAGTACGTCCCACTGGACCAGATCTGCCTCTCCGGCCAGTGCGGCTTCTCCTCCACCGTGGAGGGCAACGCCCTGACCCCCGCCGAGCAGGAAGCCAAGCTCCGCCTGATAGTAGAAATCGCCGACGAGGTCTGGGGCGCCTGACCGAGCAACGCCAGTTCGGCCTCGGCAGACCAGGGGCGCCGCTCGCATGAGAGCACCGCAACCACGCCCACCGCGTCCTGGTTGTACGGGATCGGGCTGGCGAGCACCGCCCGCACACCGCTGCCGACGGCCTCGGTGGAAAAGCTGGGCCACCTGCGGCAAGGCAAGCTAGGTCACGGGCGGCGGTGTTCCGTCCGCGCTCGCGGCCAGCGCCGGGTCCCACCCGCACACTTCGCAGGCATGGCGGAACGCCGATCGGGCGAACTCTACCGCCGCCGCGCGGGGATCGGCAGCGGCGCGGACGTCGTCCCAGTTAAGGATGTACTCGCCAAGGCCGGCGTCCCAGCGCGCGGTCGGCGGGGACAGGGTCATGCCGGAGAAGCCGTCAGGCGCCGGGTGCGCGTACGCGTAGAAGGCCGCCTGGTCGTGCCGGGCGTCTCCCGGCCACCAGCCGACCGCGACCTCCTGCGCGTCCATCGCATTGCGCATGATGAAGTCGTCAGAAGGCGGGTCGGCCGACCGGCCAGAGAACAGGCTCACCGCGAGGTCGAACGAGCCCCACCACGCGTTGACGGGCGTGGAGCGGCCGCGGTAGGGCGCCCGGTATGCAGCGAGGATCAGCGCGGCCCGGGTTGCCGCGGCGAAGTAACCGGCGACCTCACCGGGGTCATAGTGCGCGTGCTCGTCGTCGGCGTCCAGCGGCACCTGCCACGGGACTTCCTGCGGTGTCGGATCGATCTCCACCGGACCGCCAAGCTCCCGCACCGCGGCCAGCACCCCGCGGGTCACCTCCCCGACCGGCCGGTCTGGGGTAAGCGCGACCTGCTCCACCCGGCCGCCGCTGTGCTCGACGACCGCCTGGTGGACCCGCAGGTCGAGCGCGACGACCAAAGACCCGGAGCCGTCGGGCGCGGGCAGCGGCGCGGTCTCCCATCCCCGTGCCGTCAGGCGCAGCGCCGCGTGCTGCAGCTGCGGCTCGGGCGGGGCTAGCTTCGCCGCGAGCTTGCCAAGGACCTGGGTGTGCGCGTGCAGGGTGTCACACGTCGCGCGCCACTGGTGATACGAGAGGGCGGGCCAAGCCTGGGACATGACAGGCAGGCTACCGCGAGCCGCCGGAGCGGGCAGGCGCGGGCCGGTGTCGGCCGCAGCGGGTCCGCGAGCGTCGGCGAGGACCTATACGCCGGCCAGGCGCTTGAGCGGGAACGGCGGCGGGACGCGCAGTTCGGTGTTCCTGTCGGCGGCGGCTCCGGCCAGGGCCGCGACGTCCCAGGGGACGTTGGCGGCCAGTTCACGATGCAGCGCGGCGAGGTCGTCCGTGGTCTGCAGCGACGTTGCCGCGGTCGGCGTGTCGTGGTCGATCATGGTGGTCACGATGGACAGGTACTCGCCGTGATCGATGAGCTCGACCAGCCTGGTCTGGCATGGCCAGTCGATCACCGCGCAGGTGGTGACCTCCCAGAACCCGTGCGCCGGATCGAAGGGATCACGGCGCGGGCGGACCGCGTTGGTGTGCGTGTGGCCGTTCAGCCACAGCACCACGTTGGGGAACCGATGCAGCAGGGCCGCCAGTTCGGCCCCGCCGAGCAGCGGCTCGCCGTCGGGCCCGCTGTGACAAAACGTGTTGTTCAGCGTCTCGGTCCCGTGGTGCGAGAAGAGGATCACCAGCCGGTCGTCGTGGCCGGTCCGGACCGTGTCCCCATCAGGTCCGCGGTAGGCGGAATGCACCTCGTGCAACCGGTTCTCCAGCCAGCGGGCCTGCTCGCGGTCCAGGCACCCGGCGGCACCGCCGGCCAGGCAGTTGGTATCGAGCGCGACGAACCGTACCGCCGGGGTGTCGTAGACGTAGTAGGCGGTGCCGTCCAGCCGGTTGCGCTCGGTGAAGCCGTGCCCGAACGGCCGTGACCCGGCCCGCAGGTGGGCGTCGACGAAGTCCCGCCTGCTGACCGGCCTGCGGAACGGATCCGGCGTGACCTGCCGGTACGGGCCGGCCATGAACGCCTCGGGGTGCGAGGCGAACAGATCGAGCACCTGGTCGTGATCGAAGTCCTCCGGCAGCCCGGTCGGCTTCCTGCCGCCGGTCAGCGCGGCGGCCAGGCCCGGTGTCTGGGTGCCCACGCCCTGGTTGAGCGCCTCGTGATTGCCGAAGCAGGACAGCCAGGGCAGGCTCAGGCCGGCCGCGGAGAACTCGCGCAGCGCACGCTGGAGCAGACCGGGGTGCAGCGGGAAGCCGAGCTCGCGCAGGAACAGGTCCGGCCCGTCGGGACCCGGGCCGTCCGGCCGCCAGAAGATGTCACCCGGCCAGTGCGGTGACTGCACGCCCTCGTAGTCCGGGCCGCCGGAATCGGGGTTGACGAGACCGCCGTCGAACAGGGCGAGGAAGGCCTGCAGCTCGTTCCACTGCGCGTTGTCGATCGCGTCGCCCGTGGTTACGGCCAGCTGCAACGGCAGGCCCGTGGCCGGGCCAACCGCGCCGCCGAGGGTGCGGAGGGTGGCGTCCAGGGCGTGCGCGGTGAGCGCCTCCTGCGGACGCTGGACCGGGATGATCCCGGCGTACCTCGGGTCGACGAAGCCGGCGTTGAGGAACTCGAACCGCGTCGGCGACTGCACGTCGGCGAGCTGCAGGTCCGTGATGTGCACAAGGGCGAACAGCGGCCGGCCAGGGTCGGCCGCCAACCCTACGGTACCGAGGTCGTCGCGGACGAGGTGCGGTTCGCCCGCGCCGATCTCGATGGCGCGGTAGGCAGCAGAACGCCCGCGCCTGAGCACGGGTCCGGCACCGAGTCGGCGATCGGTGGTGAGCGGCGGGTGCCTGCCGCTCACGCCTCTTCCCCGGCCTCCGAGGCGGCCGGCGAAGAGTTGGCCGACACGAGCACCGGGTCGGGGCGGATCGTCAGCGCGACGCGGCTGCCCGCGGAAAGCGCGGCCGCGTCCGAGGTCGCGAGCTGGGCCAGGACGGTGGTGTCACCAAGGTCGACGGTGACCCGGCTAGTCGCGCCGAGGAAGGTGATGGCGATCACGGTGCCGACAAGCAAGCCGGACTCCTCCGAGGTGTGCGATGCCATCGTGACCGCCTCGGGTCGCACCAGCGCCACCACCCGGCCGGCCGGCACGTCACTTTCCATCAGCGGCAGGGTGCAGCCGCGGACGGTGACCTGGCCGCCGGAGACTTCGCCGTCCAGCCGGTTGGTGAGGCCGACGAACTCGGCCACGAATGACGTCGCCGGGCGCGAGTAGACCTCGGTGGGCGGAGCGAGCTGCTCGAGGCGGCCGTCCTTCATGACGCCGACCCGGTCCGCGATGGCCAGCGCCTCCTCCTGGTCGTGGGTGACGAACAGCGTGGTGATGCCGACCTCGAGCTGGATCCGGCGGATCTGGTCCCGCAGCTGCGCCCGGACCTTGGCGTCGAGCGCCGAAAGCGGCTCGTCGAGCAGCAGCACCTGCGGCTCGATGGCCAGCGCGCGGGCCAGCGCGACCCGCTGCTGCTGCCCGCCGGAGAGCTGGTGCGGGTACCGGTCCGCCTGAGCGGATAGTTCGACAAGCTCCAGCATCTCCAGCGCGCGCTTGTCCCGCTCCGTCGCGCCGACCCGGCGCAGCCGCAGCCCGAACGCCGCGTTCTGCCGCACGGTCATGTGCGGGAACAGCGAGTAGGCCTGGAACACCATGCCCATGTCGCGCTTGCTGGCCGGCAGCCTGGTAATGTCCCGGCCGGCCACCGTGATGGAGCCGGTGTCGGTGTCCTCGAGCCCCGCGAGCAGGCGCAGCGTGGTGGTCTTGCCGCAGCCAGACGGACCGAGCAGCGCGACGAGCTCGCCGGGCCGCAGGGTCAGGTCGAGGTGGTCCAGGGCGACCACGGCGCCGTAGCGTCGGCTCAGTCCGTCCATCCGGACCTCGACGGCGCTCCTGACCGCGCCGTCCCGGGCTCTTGTCGTTGGTGCAGTCACGGGAGGTACCTCATCGCCGGATGCCGCGGCGCCGGCGCCCGGCAAAGGACAGGATCAACAGCAGGGCGAACGCGAACAGCAGCGAGGCGAACGACGTGGAGAAGATCACCCCGGCGTTCGGCGTGTTCCTGCTGATGGAATACAGCTCCACCTGCAGGTTGAAGTACAGCAGGAAGAACGCGATGGTGAACTCGCCGAGGACCAGGGCAGAAGTCAGCAGCAGGGCGTTCAGCATCGCGTCCCACATGTTCGGCATGATCACCCGGACGATCACGGTGAACCAGCTCGCCCCGAGGCTGCGCGCGGCCTCGGACAGGGTGGTGGCGTCGATCGCGTTCAGCCCGGCCGCCAGCGCCCGGTAGGCGTAGGGCAGCGCCAGGATCACGTAGACCCAGAACAGCATCAGCGTGGACAGGCTGAGGTGCGCGATCTTGTTGTAGATCGGACCGAGGCCGACCACCAGAACGATCGCGGGGATCGTCAGCGGCAGCAGGGACAAGAACTCCATGGTGCGTGCCAGCCACCGCACCCGCAGCCGGACCCAGATCATGGTGGGCACCACAAGCACCAGCATGACAGCGCTGGTGATGACGGCCAGCTCCAGAGTGATCTCGACCGTGCTGATCAGCGGCGGGATTCCCTCGTTGCTGTATGAGGCGATCTGCCGCCAGGCCGTCAACGACCAGCTGCCGACCTTGGCCCCCTCCAGCGACCACCGGGCAAGCGCCAGCAGCGGCAGCAGGAAGAACAGCCCGAATAGGGTGAAGACCACGTAGCGGAACAGGTTCAGCCGCCTGCGCCGGCCGGCCTGCATGCCGACCGGGCGCTTGGCCGGCGCGGCCAGCGGCGTCTCGCCGACCGAGGTTATCGCAGCCATCGCGCCGCCCGCCGCTGCAGCAACGCATATCCCGTCATGACGATGGCGACAAGGACCACCATGCCGAGCGCCAGGGCGTCGGCGTAGTTGATGTTGGCCAGCCCCACCTCGCTGGACACCGAGGTATAGATCTGCTGCGCGACCGTATAGGGGATCTGGTCCTCCCAGGCCTGGATGGTGGCGAAGGCCGACAGGGCGTTGGCGAACAGCAGCAGCAGCGCGCCGAGGAAGGCGGGCAGCAGCAGCGGGCCGCCGACATAGCGCCAGTACTGCCAGGCCGATGAGCCCAGGCTCTCCGACGCCTCGCGCCACTGGACCTTCAGCCCGTCGATCGCGGGCAGGAAGACCAGCACCATCAGCGGAATCTGGAAGTAGGCGTAGATCACCGTGATGCCCCACGGGAAGCTGTAATACCAGCTGGCGTGGAACAGCAGGCCGGTCGGGGCCGGGCCGATGAGGGCGAGGAACGCGAACGCCAGCGTGACCCCGCCGAACTGGGCGAGGACGCCCGAGGCGGACAGGTAGAGCCTTCGGATCACGCCCTCGGGGTTCCCCGACGCCACGGCGTAGGCCAGGATCGCGCCGAACACGGCGCCGACAAGCGCCGAGATCAGCGACAGCTTGAACGAGCCGATGAAGTAGCCGCGCACCTGCGAGTTGCCGAGCGCGGAGAGGCCGGACAGGGTGAACTTCCCGGCCGGATTCTTGAACGCGTCCCATATCACGATCCCGGTCGGCAACAGCAGGAAGATCCCGACGTAGCCGAAGAACGGGACGGTGCCGACCCAAGGTGGAACTGACGGCCGGCGCCCGGCCCACACGGGCCGGGCGCCGGTACGTGTCGCTGCGGCAGACACCCTTTTCCTCGCTAGCTCACGGCCTTCGCCCAGTTCGTCGCCAGGTACTGGGCGGCGGTGGTGCTCTGGCCCTCAGTGAGGAACACCGGCGTGCCGGTGACGGCCGGCAGCTTGGAGGCCGCCGCGGTGTTGATGGTGTTGTTGCCGGTCATCGCAGACTGCTCCACCGGCCGGGCGCCGCCCTCGAGCCAGAGGTTCTGCCCGCCGGACGCGGCCTGCGAGTACAGGAACTCCTCCCACAGCCGCGCGGCCGCCGGGTGCGGCGCGTTCTTGCTGATCGCCTGCGCGTAGTACCCGCCGAGCACGGCGTTCTGCGGGATGAACACCTTCCAGTTCGACACGCCGACGTAACTCGACAGGTTGAGGTAGTCCCAGTCGAACACGATAGGGGTGGTGCCCGCCTTGATCGAGGCGCCGGTCGCCTGGATGGGGGAGAAGTTGCCCGCCTTCTTGAGCTTGGCGAAGAAGTTCACCCCGGGGCCGATGTTGCTGACCGAGCCGCCCTCGGCGATGCTCGCCATCATGACGCCGCTCAGGGCCGCGTTGGCCGAGGTGGGGTTGCCGTTCAGCGCGACATCGTTCTTGAACTGCGGGCCGAGCAACTGGTTCAGCGAGGTGATCGTGCCGAACTTGCTGGAGTAGCCGACCGCCATGTAGCCGCCGTAGTCCTCGTACCACAGGCCGCTCGGGTCCTTCTGCGCGGCCGGGATCGAGGACCAGGTGCTGACCTGGTACGGCGCGAACAGGTTGGTGTTGGCCACGGCGACAGACAGGCCGACGTCGACGACATCGGGTGCCTTGGGCGAGCCGTTCTCCGACTTGATCGCGTTGACCTCTTGCTGGCTCGAGCCGTCGGGCAGGGCCGAATTGATCTTGATCCCGTACTTCTTCTCGAAGGTGCTAATGATGGCGCCATAGTTCGCCCAGGTCGGCGGCAGCGCGATGACGTTGAGCGTGCCCTCCGCCTTCGCCGCGGCGACCAGCGCGCTCATCCCGCCGCCGCCCGCGGCCGTGGTTTCCGTGGACCAGTTGACCGCGGCGGCGCCCGAGGAACCAGACGAGGAACTCGACGAACATCCGGCCGCGAGCAGCGCGACGGCCGCGAATCCGGCCAGCGCGAATCTATATGGCGATCTCACTAGTGCCTCCTGAAAGCGTCCCCGGTTCCGAAGCGGATCACGGTCGCCCTGAGGTCCCCCCCGGGCGACGCCGAGGTGGTCAGCCGACCCCCCTCGCCCCAGCTGAGTATGCAGGATAAACGCGTCTAAAACGTTTAGCGCTCGTCATGCTCACACACCCAGAGTGAGGGTGTCAAGGACCGTTATCGACTTGCCGCAGTCAGCGAGGTAAACACCCCGTTAACGGTGGCTGCCGGTGCCCGCAGGGACGCGCGGTCGACAAGTTCCACCGGGGCAACATAGTCGCTCGGCGGGTTCCCGTCGAGCAGCCGCACCATCAGCGCCCTTCCCATTTCCCTGCCGTCCAGCCGGATGGTGGCCAGCGGCGGATCAAGCAGTTCGGAGGTGGGCAGGTCGTCGTGCCCGATGACCGAGACATCGGGCCCGATCCGCAGCGACAGGTCGCGAGCCGTCTGATAGATGCCGAGCGCGGTGTAATCGGAGTTGGTGATGACCGCCGTGGGTGCGTCCCGCCTGGCCAGCAGCATCCCGGCCGCCTTGCGCACGTCGGTGATCGTCAGCGGCGAGTGCATCACGTCCGGCCGGACGCCGAGTTCGCGGGCGAGGCGCCGGAAATGGCGGAGCCGGTCAGGATCCGCCACCAGGCCACGTGGCGCGGAGAGGAAGGCGACGCTGGAGTGACCGAGCTCGGCCAGGCGGCGCATGGCCAGGTCCACGCCGACCGCGTTGTCGGGGTATACCCGCGACACGCCGGTGATGCCCTCCACCGAGGCGTTCAGCGCCACCACCGGGGTGCCGGGCCGCAGTTCCTGCCAGAGCCGCACCGACTCGCCCCTGCCGACCGGGGCGATCGCCAGACCGGCCAGGCGCTGGGCGGCCATCTCCCGTACGTGCATGCGCTCGCGGTCCACCGAGTAGTGCGAGTCGAGCAGCAGCAACGTCGCCCCGGCCTCGCTGGCCGCCTGTTCGGCCCCGCTGAGCACCTCGAGGAAGAACGGGTTGCTGAAGTTGCGGATCACCAGGCCGTAGGTGGTGGTGCGGCCGCGTCGCAGCGCCTGGGCCTGCGGGTTGGCACGGTAGCCGAGCTCCGCCGCGACCGCGAGGATCCGCCGCCTGGTCTCTTCCGCGACGCCCGGCTGGCCGTTCAGCGCGAAGCTCACCGAGGCGACCGAGACGCCGGCCAGCCGCGCCACGTCCCGGATTCCAGCTGGCACGTTTACCTGCGGTCCGCCCTGCTGACTCGTCATGGCCTTACCCACGGGTGATGACGCTCTGCTTCCCCACAGGAGCGGAGGTACGTCGCTGAGCGCATCTTAGCCGCAGCTCAGGCGACCAGGTCATAAATCGGGCCGGGTCCCGCCGCCCCGGCCTGCCGTCACCCGATGACATGGGGGAGCAGGCCGGCGATCGCGCCCAGCCGAGCTTGTCGATGATGGCGTCCCTGGTGGCCGGGGAGAAGCCGGTGGCCAGGCAGACCCGGACGCCGGCCTCGCGCAGCGCGGTGATCGTGTCGACCGCGCCGGGCATCGGCTCGACCCCGCCGGCGGCGACGGCCGTGGCGTAGTGGTCCTCGAAGGTCTTGTTGGCCCGCTGCGCGGCTTCCTCGTCGCCGAGGATCCGCCGGAACACCTCGATCTTGGACTGGCCCATGGTCGACCGCACGTCCCGCATGGCCGCCTGAAACGCCTTAACCGTCAGGTTCTGCGTCGCGATGGCCGAGGTGAACGCCTCCATCACCGTGCCGTCGTCGCGGACCGTCGTGCCCGCCATGTCCAGGCAGGCAACCGTGATGCGGGTCATCAGAAGAACGTCTCCTCCGCGATAGCCGGCGAACATGTCATGCCGCGGCCGCCCGGCCCGGTGACCAGGACGACTCCGGGCTCGACCTCGGATCGGTGGTACAGCGCCTGGCCGAGGGTGACCTCGCTGTAGACCCCGGCCCAGCGGCGCTGCACGCGCGGGATCGGCGCGCCGAGCAGCGCCTCCGCCCTGGCCCCCAGGTGGTCGTAGGCGTCCGAGGCGCTGCCGTTCGCCATGGCAGCGGTGGCGGTGCGCCGCCGGGACGACGAGGCCAAGGACCCGGCGGTCACGCCGCCGGGTTTCTCGCACCTCGAGCCGCTACTGCGTAGCCTGATCCGGGGCCGCCTGGTCCGCTCCTGACCCAGCGTGACGTCCCCTTCCAAGGGTCCGGGACAGAACGTTGACCGTGATCGAGTTGCGCACGCTGAACGCGACCGCGCTGCCCAGGTAGCGGTCGTCGGACCATTCGACCGGTACCCCGGCCAGGTCCATCGTGAGCCGGCGCTCGCGCAGCAGCGGGACCCGCGGCTGGATGCCGAGCAGCCTGGCATCCGCGGCGGTGGCCGGCACCGCCATGACTGATGAGCGTAGCGTCATATCGGTCGTTATCACGGGCTGCCGCGTACCACCGCCGAGCGCCGCGGCACCCCCCGCGGTGTACAGGGCGGCCTGGATGGGTTAATTTCCTGGTCGATGGTCCCTTTTTATCGGCGGTGTGGGCGGCGGTGGCCACGGGTCGTCGCCCCTTGCTTTCTGCTCGCCGCAGTTTCGCTCACGCCAGGCCCGCTCGCGCACGCGCCGGGTTTCCGGCTGGCCTTGGGGCAGCAGGTGCTGTCCGGCCCCTGCGGCGTGGCCCTCGACCCGGAGGGCGACGTCTGGGTGGCCGACACCGGGCACGACCGGGTCGTGGAGTTCGCCCCGTCCGGCCGGCTGATGTCCAGCATCGCCGGAGGCCTGGAGCAGCCGGAGGGCATCGCGGTCGACGCGACCGGGCATGTCTGGGTGGCCGACACCGGCCATGACCGGGTGGTCGAGTTCTCGCCCGGCGGCCGCGAGATCAGGACGTTCGGCTCGGCCGGGAGCGGGCACGGCCAGCTGGACCAGCCGGTCGCGCTCGCGATCTCGCCCTTCGGCGACGTCTGGGTCGCCGACCAGGGCAACAGCCGGGTGGAGGAGTTCTCCGCGTTCGGCCGCTACCACGCGTCGATCCCGGTGCCGACCCCGGCCGGCGTCACGCTGGACAACCACGGCGACGTCTGGGTGTCCAGCCCCAGCTACGTGCCGGGCAACTCGGTCTACGAGTTCTCCGCGGCCGGGAAGCGGCTGCGGTCATTCGGCACGACCCAGGCGGGCTTCGGCGACCTCGGCGACACCGGCGGGATCGCGGTCGGCCCGGCCGGGAGGATCTTCGTCGCGCAGCCGGACTACGGCCTGGTTTCGGTGTTCAGCCCGGCCGGGGTGTTTTATACCGAGTTCGGCCTGCAGCAGGGCGCCGGGAAGGCGGGCGAGGACCTGGAGTTCCCGCAGAGCCTCGCGGTCACGGCCAAGGGCCAGGTCTGGGTGGCCGACAGCGGCCACGACAGGATCGCCGAGTTCGGCGCGGCCCCCGGGTCCGGCGCGCCGGCCGCGCCGGCCGCGCCGAGCAGCCCGTCGATCCCGCTGATCGTCGGCGAATGCCTGCTGGCGCTCCTCCTCGTCGCCCTCGGCTGGTACGTCGCCCGCCGCCCGCGGGCTTCCCCTGATAAACGGGCTTCCCCCGATAAAAAGGCACCCCCTACCTCGTCGGCGCAGCTCAGCCGGCGCCGGATGCTCGCAGGCGCCACCGCCCTGTCCGGCGTCGCGGTGGGCACCGCGGTGCTCCCCGTCAACCTGCGCAGGGCGCTGGCCGCCACGCTCAGGCAGCAGCCCGGGGGCACGCTCGGCGATATCGAGCACATCGTCATCCTGATGCAGGAGAACCGCAGCTTCGACCACTACTTCGGCACCATGCCCGGCGTCCGCGGCTTCTCCGACCCCGCCGCGATCAGGCTGCCGAACGGCGACCCGGTCTTCCGCCAGCCGTTCAAGGGCCACGCGCAGGGCTACCTGACCCCGTTCCGCTACGACACGTCGACGACAAGCGCGCAGGCCACGCCCGGCACCGACCACTCGTGGCCGACGCAGCACCAGGCCTGGAACAACGGCCGGATGGACCAGTGGATCGCGGCCAAGGGCCCGTACACGATGGGCTATTTCACCCAGGCCGACATCCCGTTCCAGTGGGCGCTGGCGCAGGCGTTCACGGTCTGCGATAACTACCACTGCTCGGTGTTCGGCCCGACCAACCCCAACCGGCTGTACATGTGGACGGGGATGATCGACCCGGGCGGCACCGGCGGCGGCCCGGTGATCGACGACCGCCCTGCCTACAACAACGTGGTCCTGTCCTGGACCACCTACCCGGAGCGGCTGCAGCGGGCGGGCGTCAGCTGGCAGGTCTACCAGGAGGAGGACAACTACGACGACAACGCGCTGGCCTGGTTCACGCAGGTCGCCGGCGCGCCCACGTCCTCGGCGCTGTGGCAGCGGGGGATGCAGAAGCGGGCGGCGGGCTGGTTCGAGGCCGACGCCAGGGCCGGCCGGCTGCCCCAGGTGTCCTGGATCGTCGCCCCCACCGCCCAGTCCGAGCACCCGGACTACTTCCCCGCCGCCGGTGCCGAGTACGTCGCGAGCAAGCTGGACGCGATCGCCTCGAACCAGGACCTGTGGTACAAGACGCTGTTCATCCTGACCTACGACGAGAACGACGGGATCTTCGACCACGTGCCGCCGCCGGTCGCGCCGAAGGGCGCAAAAGGCGAGTACGTCGGCGGCGAGCCGATCGGGCTCGGCTTCCGGGTGCCCGCCATCGTGGTCTCGCCGTGGTCGGCGGGCGGCCACGTTTACTCCGGCGTGCTCGACCACACCTCGCTGATCCAGGCCATCGAGCGGAGGTTCGGCGTCATGGAACCGAACATCACCGACTTCCGCCGCCGGACCTGCGGCGACTTCACCGGCGCGCTGAACTTCGGGCAGCAGGCCGGCTACCCGCGGTCCAACCGGGGCATCAGCCTGGCCGCCGCCGATGCAGGCCTGCTCACCGCCCAGCAAGAGGTCTTCGGCAACCCGCCGCCGCTGATCCCCGTGACCAACCAGCCGCTCCCGCGCCAGTGAAAAATCTTTTTAGCCGAACGAGCAGTGGTATCAGTAGACGCA
>JBOHCG010000189.1:0-12445 GCA_050698735.1 Streptosporangiaceae bacterium
CGGCCCCTTGTCCGGGTCCCGCCGCCGGTCCGGGTCCCGCCGCCGGTCCGGGTCCCGCCGCCGGTCCGGGTCCCGCCCCTTGCCCGGATCCGGCCCCTTGCCCGGATCCGGCCCCTTGTCCGGGTCCGGCCCCTTGTCCGGGTCCCGCCGCCTGCCCGTGTCCGGCCCCTTGTCCGGGTCCGGCCCCTTGTCCGGGTCCCGCCCCTTGCCCGGATCCGGCCTCTTGCCCGGATCCGGCCGCCGATGATGCTCCGGCGTCCCCGCCGACCACTCCCTTGACCGTCACGTTCAGCCCGAACCCGTCGGCGAGCACCCGCTTGAGCACCGCGTCGTGCCCGCTCGCAGCGAAGCCCTTCAGGTCCCCGTCCCTCGCGAACCGCAAGGTCAGGATCCCGTCCTCGACGGAGACCACGCTCGTGTTGCTGAGCAGCATCCACGCCACCCGGCGCTCCCGCTTGACCGCCTCAAGGACCGCCTCCCAGTTCCGCCGCAGCGCGTCCCCCGGCGACCCGCCCGCCGGAGCCGCAGCGGCCGGAGCTGATTGCGCCGCCGACCCTGCCTGAGCCGCCTCGGCCGTGCCTGACCTCCCAGGGGTCGGCCTTGCCGGAACCGATTGCGCCGGAACCGGCCCGGCATCGGCTGGCCTCGCCGCGGCGGGCTTCGCCGGGGCCTGCTCGCGCGTTCCGGCCGTGGCCGGTGCCGGCCGCTGCGGTGCTGCGGGTGCCGATCTCTCCGCGGTCGCCCGGCCGTACGAGGGGCGTTCCGCGGCGGGAGCAACCGCCGCTCGTTCGGAATAATCGTCCTTGCCGGCGTGCGGCGCGCGCTGGGGTACGGTCGGCAGCGGTGACGGCGTCCCCCGCTCCAGCCGCTCGATCCGGGCCAGCAGCGACTTCTCGTCGGTGTCCGCGGCCGGCAGCAGCACCTGCGCGCACATCAGCTCGAGCAGCAGCCGGGGCGAGGTCGCGCCGCGCATCTGGTCCAGGCTCTGGCTGATGATGTCGGCCGCCCGGGTCAGCCCCGCCTGGCCGAACCTGCCGGCCTGCGCTGCCATCAGCTCGGCGCGGTCCGGTGGCAGGTCGAGCAGCCCGCTGTCCACCGCGTCGGGGACCGCAGCCAGCACGATCAGGTCGCGGAACCTGTCCAGCATGTCGGCCGCGAACCTGCGCGGCTCGTGCCCGCCCTCGATGACCCGGTTCACCACGTGGAACACCGCCGCGCCGTCGGCGCTGGCGAAGGCGTCCGCGATCTCGTCGAGCAGGCTGGCGTCGGTGTAGCCGAGCAGCGTCACCGCGCGGTCATAGCTGAGCCCGGTTTCGTCGCTGCCCGCGAGCAGCTGGTCGAGCACCGACAGCGAGTCCCTGACCGAGCCCGCCCCGGCCCGCACCACCAGCGGCAGCACTGCGTCCTGCACCGCCACGCCCTCCTTGCGCAGGATGTCCTGCATCAGCTCCCGCAGCACGGACGGCGGCACCAGGCGGAACGGGTAATGGTGGGTGCGGGACCGGATGGTCGGGATGACCTTCTCCGGCTCGGTGGTGGCGAAGATGAACTTCAGGTGCGGCGGCGGTTCCTCCACCAGCTTCAGCAGCGCGTTGAAGCCCTGCTGGGTGACCATGTGTGCCTCGTCGATGATGTAGATCTTGAAGCGCCCCGACACCGGCGTGTAGAAGGCCCGCTCGCGCAGTTCCCTGGCGTCATCGACGCCGCCGTGCGAGGCGGCGTCGATCTCGATCACGTCGATGCTGCCCGGCCCGGACGGGGCGAGCGCGACACACGAATCGCAGACCCCGCACGGCTCGGGCGTCGGCCCGCTGACGCAGTTCAGCGACCGGGCGAGGATCCGCGCGCTGGACGTCTTGCCGCACCCGCGCGGCCCGCTGAACAGGTACGCGTGGTTGATCCGCCCGGTGCGCAGCGCCTGGGTGAGCGGGCCCGTGACCTGATCCTGCCCCTTGACCTCGGCAAACGTCGCCGGACGGTACTTGCGGTACAGAGCTAGTCCGGACTGGGCCAGGCTCGCCGGAGCCGTTCCCTCGCGCTCCGCCGCGGCTGCCATCAGCTCATCCTCACCGGTGAAAGGGGGACCGGAAGACCATGAGGACCCCCCGCACACCCGTCAGAGCCCGCGTACCCTTGCTGCCTTCCAGCCCTGGGGGGGTTGGCGGGATAAACGCCGTGCGGGGGGTCAGGGGCCAGTCTAGCCAGCCTCCGGACCTGGATGGTCCGTAACCCGGTTCGGCCGCGGTTCAGGTAAGCTCTCCCGCGGAGGATTCGCCTAGTGGCCTAGGGCGCACGCTTGGAAAGCGTGTTGGGGGCAACCCCTCAAGAGTTCGAATCTCTTATCCTCCGCCACGCTCACCGGCTGCGGGTCCCCAGCTCCGGGGGCTGGAGATCAGCGATCATGCCCGATTCGAGCCGAATGCGTATCTCCTCTTTCAATCGGCCCTCGGGCGCGCCCCTACTTCCGGGGCCGGGCAGGGGTACGCGCGGGACGGGGCCCGGTGTGGGCCTTCTTCCGCTCCTCGGCGGCCCTCTTGGCGGCGGCGGCGCGGGCGAGATTGGCGTCCGTTCTCGCGGCGTTCGCGGCCAGGGTCGGGGTCATCCAGTCGAGCATGGGCCCGAGGGCGGCGCGCCAGACGCTCGCCTGGTGGCCTCCGCCCGGGATGATCTTCAGTGGCACGTTCGGCACCCGGGTGAGCAGCAGGCCGCGGAAGAGTACCGCCGCGGTGACGTCTGACCTATCGGTGGCGCCCGCGGCGAGCCAGAAGTTGGGCAGCACGGCGGAGATCGGTAGCTGCCTGATGTACCTCTGCGGCGTATTTTTCGCCAGCAGCGCCGGGTGTCCGGCGAACACGTTGACCGTGCGCGGCGCCCCGCCCGGCTTGTTGTTCTCGGGGACCTGGCTGGGGATCGGCGCGAAGTACCCGGACATGATGCCCACGGCGCCGTAGGCGTTCGGATCCTGCAGCGCGATGTTGGCCGTGCAGTAGCCGCCCTCGGAGTATCCGGCCAGGCCCCAGGCCCGGCCCGGCGGCTGCACGCGGACCAGTCGCGCGATGTAGTCGGGCACGTCCTTGTCGACGAACGTCATGTCCTGGATGCCGCCGGGGTCATTGAGGCACTGCAGCCCGTACTGCAGCCCGCCGTCAGTGTCGGGCATCACGAGCACCGCCACGTTGCCTGGATGGGCCTCGAGCAGGTTGAGGAAGGTCGGGATGACGCCCATCACGGCGACCCACGCTTCCGGGTCGCCCGGGGATCCGTGCAGCAACTCGATAACGGGGAACCTGTAGTGCGCGTACGCCTTCTGGAAGTACTGCGGCGGCAGGTACACGTACACGTCGCGGGTGATATGGCTGCCGGTGATCGTGGTCTGGAACAGGTATCCGACCTGGGCCTCTTCCGCGCTGCTCGTTACCTTGCCGATGTCCTTGTCGAACTGCTTATTCGGGTTGGCGCCCCCCGCCGCGTACTTGGGGATGGTGTTCCCGCCGCCGGTGAGATCACTGAGCATCCCCCCCCAGGTCTGGTAATAGTCGTAAAACTTATTGACCGCGGCGACACCGAACACCATAGCGGGAATAAACGCCAAGCAGGCGGCGAGCACGCGGAAAACGACCTGCTTCGCGACCGCCACCCAGACCAGCAATCCCGCGAAGATGACCATGAGGAGCAGGAAGAGACCCGTTCCTTGCGGCTCAAACACTCGGCTCTCCTCGCCGGGGTCGGTGTGGCAGGTGAGGTGTCCGCGCCGAAGGCGGGACGCATCACCGCACTACCATGCGTCACAACACAGAACGCCCGGGACACGACGTCAGGTTCCCTGGCATGCCAAACCTGCTCGAAGCCCCCATTCGGCGCAGGCAGCTAGTCCCTCGTACATAGCCCCCGGTCAGCGGTGGAGGTGGGATTTGAACCCACGGAGGGGTTGCCCCCTCACACGCTTTCGAGGCGTGCGCCCTCGGCCACTAGGCGACTCCACCGCAGGCGAGCTTACCCGAACGCGCGCTCGGCGGCATCCCGCTAGGCATGGCGCGGTCTGCGCGCGGCGAAGAAGTCTCGCAGGACCGCTCCGCATTCCTCGGCCAGCACGCCGCCGATGACCTCGGGATGGTGGTCGAGGCGCCGGTCCCGCAGCACGTCCCAGAGCGAGCCCGCGGCACCCGCCCTCGGGTCTTCCGCGCCGTAGACCAGCCGCCCGAGCCTGGCCTCGATCACCGCGCCCGCGCACATGGTGCACGGCTCGAGCGTGACCACCAGCGTCAGGTCCGTCAGCCGCCAGCGCCGCAGCGCCCGCGCCGCCAGCCTGATCGCGACGATCTCGGCGTGCGCGGTCGGGTCGCGGTCCAGTTCCCTGCGGTTTGCGGCGCGCGCGAGGACAGAGCCTGCCCCGTCGAGGATGACGGCGCCGACGGGAACGTCATCGAGGTCGGCCGGTGCTTCGGCGGATGGTGCCTCGGCCGGCGGTGCGGCGGCCCGGGCCGCCGCTTCGGTGCGTGTCGCCTCGGCGAGCGCGAGCCGCATCGCGGGCTCGAAGGCCGCGGCGTATCCCGTCACGGTTCGTTACTCCCCCAGCGCGATATCGAGCGCCTGCTCAACGGCCTCCCCGAACCGCAGTCGTTCGGCGATGCCTGCCACGGCGTCCTCTGGGTAGAGGTCGAGGTCGGCCGCCACCGCGCCGAGTTCCATCTCGTCGAGGCCGAGGTCCGCGAAGATGGACAGGTCGCCCGCCGGGAGCACCTGATCGAGTTCGTCGTCGGCCGGTACCGGGATGTCCAGGGCCTCGAGCACCTGGCGGGCCAGTGGATACTCGGCCGCCGCGGTCAGGTCGGACAGGAACAGCGACACGTCCTCGCCGAGCACCCGCGCCGCCACGAAGAAGCAGTCGTCCACGCCGGCGAAGCCGATCGTGCCGCCCATGCTCGGCTGCTGTCGCAGCGCGCGCACGAGCGCGTTCAGGTCGGTGGTGATCGCGGCGGGCAGCACGTCGGCCTCCCACCGGTCTTCTTCCCGGTAAACGATAACGGCGAAGTCTGCCTCGCTTGCGTCTGGCTCCGTCATGCCACTAGCTTGCTCTGCACGGAGGAATGCTGCCAGATGGCCGCCGGTCGCGCCGGCCAAATCGCCGATCACGGCAGCCTGCCGGGCTTCCCGGTCCCGCCCCCAGTCTCGCGTTGGTCCCTCCTGGCCTGCGTCGACGCGTCCCGCCCGCCATCACATATCGTTACTGAAGATCGCTAGATAGTTACGCACTGCGATCGAAGGTGAGGCATACTGGTTCTGGTTACGGCACGGGGCATAGCTGACACCGACAGTGGGCATACTGATGCCGACACGGCAGCTTGACCCTCGTTAGCCGTTGGCTGAGGAAATCGGTGCAGGCTAACATAGGTTAGCGACAGGAAGACAGAAGAGTCTGGGCGCCTCAGGAGGCGACGTGAATCTGAAGACAATCCTTGGGTATGCTGCTGTCGCCTTTGTGATCTGGTGGGTGATAGAGGCACCCGGAAGCGCAGCTCATCTGGTCCATAACATCGGGACCTTCCTTACCACGGCGGCAAACGGGCTTTCGCACTTCTTCACGTCGATTTAGGTTAAGGTGCGGGTATGAGGCTGGTACCGAACACTGACACGGTACCGACCTCGGTCAACAAGTACCTTCTGCCCCATGAGCGTCAAGTCATCACCGTTCACCAGCATCCGGCCGTCCTGATCAGGCCAATTTTCGAGTGCCTGGTCGGGCTGGCCATCGCGGGCTGGCTGAGTGAGGCGGTCGCGAAGGGCAACGGGACCGTCATCCTTGTTATCTGGATCGCGTGGCTCCTGCTCCTGCTCCGGCTGGTCGGCAAGGTCGTTGACTGGTCATTGAACTACTTCGTCGTGACGTCTCAGCGGATGTTGCTGGCTCAGGGCGTCATCACCCGCAAGGTGAACATGATGCCGCTCACCAAGGTGACGGACATGAGCTTCGAGCGGTCCACGCTCGGGCGCATCCTTGGCTATGGCCGGTTCAACCTCGAGTCAGCCGGGCAGGACCAGGCGCTGAAAATCGTCGACTATCTGCCTTATCCGGAGCAGTTGTACCTAGAGGTGTGCGGGCTGATCTTCAAGGACAAAGAGGAGAGCCCCGACTAGGGCTTGCCCCGGACGGGCTACACCGTCACCAGCAAGACACCGGCCGCGGCCAGCATCAGGCCTGCTCGTTGCAGCCAGCGCAGCCGCTCACCGAGCAGCAGCCTGGCCAGCAGCACCGTGATCCCCGGGTAGAGCGAGGTGATCACGACGGCCAGGCCGAACAGTCCCGTCCTGGTGGCCAGGACGTAGCAGACGTTGGCCGCCGCGTCGATCGCCCCGGAGATCAGCGCGATGCGCACCATGCCCCCTTTGTTGCCCCCTTTGTTGCCCCCTTTGTTGCCCCCTTTGTTGCAGGGCCACAGCCGTGTCCTTGTCGCCAGCGCGATCCCGAACGCCAGCACCGTTCCGGCCGAGCGAGAGATCGCCACCGGCCAGAGCACGCCGGACTGCCCCGCGTTCTTCAGGAAGATGAAGAACAGGCCGAAGCCCGCGCCGGCGGCGACCCCGTAACCGAGGGCACGCAGGCGGCGCCTGCCTGCCTCCCCGGCCCCCGGATCCGGGCCTGGACCCGGGGACTGCATGCTGACCAGGACTATCGCGACCAGGCAGAGCAGGCCGCCGGCTACCACTCCGCGGCCGGGCCGTTCGCCGCCCGCGATCGCGACGCCCACCGGCAGGATCGCCGAGACGAGCGCCGCGACCGGTGCCACCACGCTGATCGGGGCGGAAGCGAACCCGGCATAGAACGCGACCAGGCCGGACGCGCCGAAGACACCGGAGGCCGCGGCCCAGCCCACGGCGCTCCAGCTGCCGATCGGCCCGGTGCCGAGCATTCCCCCGATCAGCGCGGCAAGGATCATGACGACCGCCCCGGCGGGCACGGTGACGGCGAGCACCGCGTACGCGCTCGCGCGCCGCGACGCCACCCCGCCGAAAAAGTCCGCCGTGCCGTAGAGCATGGCGGCGGCCAGTGCCAGTATCGTCACCACGGTCGTTTTCCTCCGCCCCAGGCTAACGGCGCGCTCGGGCTGCGGGTAACGTCCCCTGGCTGATGACCCACTCGCGGGCGGCGACGGCCGAGCCGCGGGAACCGGCCATGTCCAGGTCCGGCACCAGGGAGATCTCCGCGGCCCTTGCCTGCTCCTCGCGCAGCACGGTGTTGGCGCGCACCTCGGCGATGAACCAGTCGCGGAAGTGCGGCGCCGCCTCGACCACGCCCCCGCCGAGGAAGTAGACGTCGGGATCGAGGAAGTTCGCGGCAATGGTCAGCAGCCGTCCCAGCGCGATCGCCTGCTGCCTGAAGATGGCCAGCGCCATCGCGTCGCCGTCTTCGGCGTAGCGGCGGACCAGCTTGGCGGCCTTGCCGATCGGCATGCTGCCTAGCTCGTGGCCCTGGTACCTGGTCAGCCAGTACGGCAGCAGGTTGTTCTGGATGCCGGTCAGCG
Organism: Streptosporangiaceae bacterium; assembly: GCA_050698735.1. GTDB lineage: Bacteria > Actinomycetota > Actinomycetes > Streptosporangiales > Streptosporangiaceae > Palsa-504. The sequence continues at coordinate 7,521 of JBOHCG010000189.1, forward strand.
AGGCCACGCTCTCCGCGTCGCCGGGCTGGCCGCAGTTGCACACGGACGTCGGCTGGCCCTTGTCGAGCAGCCCCTCCATCGGGATCGGGACGTGGCCGAGTTCTCCGGCCATCCCGGCCGCGCCCTTGATGATCTGCCCGGCCTCCACTATGCCGCCGCCGAGGCCGGTGCCCACGATCACCGACACCGAGCCATGCTGCGCGGACCGTTCGCCAAACCGCGCGTGATGCGCGTAAAGCGCGGCCGCGTTGCCGTCGTTGTTGTAGATGACGGGAAGCCCGAGGCGCTGTTCCAGCGCGCTCCTGATGTCGAAACCGCGCCAGCGGGGGTCCCCGAAGTTGGTGGCGCCCTTGGATGAGATGACACCATCGGCGCTGGCCGGACCCGGCGTGTCCAGGCCCACCGCCCGCACAGACGCCAGCGGTACGCCGGTAAGCCCGAGTACCTGCTGCACGGAGTCGGCCAGGCGCTGCAGCGCCTTGTCCGGGCCCTCCCTGACGTCGCTTGGCACCTCTGCCATCTGGTCGAGGAGGAATCGGCCGCTGGCGTCCAGCGCCGTCCCGCTGTTCGTGGTCCCGCCGTTGTCAAGGCCGAGGACAACCCAGTCGACTGGCATGTACCCTCCTCATCCTGCCGCTGAGCCTGGTTAAGTCTAGGGAAATGCACTAGCAAAGAGCAATATCGGCGCCGGGCGGTGCGGCAGGCCTTCGCGGCCGGAATCGGTATCGCGGTCAGGCGGGCCAGGCGTACGGGACGGCGAAAGGCGGCCGAGGCGATCGACGCGGCGAAGAACGCCTCCAGATCGGACTCCTCCCAATTCCGCAGCAGCAGGCGCCGTGTCCGCAGCAGTTCCACCCGGTGGACGATAGGCACATGGCGAGTCATGCACAAGGTCATCTGCGGACGCCCCCCGGACATTTCAGGCGCCTGCCACGAAGGTCGCGGCATCCGGATCGGCCGGTGTATCAGGCCCCGTGTATCACGCAGGGCGGTGCTCCCCCCGTCCATTTGAGGGGAGCGGTGATGACATGACAGGCAATCAGACACCTGACGGCGCACCAGACCGTCCCCAAGGCCCCGGCGGCCCGACGGCGGATGACATCGTCATCACGCCGGGCGGGCCGCGCGCGCGGAATCTTGTTACCGGGGTTCCCCCTGGTAACGCCGTGCGATTCGGCGAACAGGGAGGAATCGTCGTGGCAGCCACTGACCTATCGAACCAGAACGTGCCGAGCGACTTCGTAGTCACGCCCGGGGGGTACCGGCATAAGTCGCTGGTGCACCAGGTGGACGCCGGGGTCGCGATAGACGTCCACGCAGACGCGATCCGCCTGGTGAATGTCGAGACGGCGGCCGTGATAGCCGAAATCCCGCCCAGCCCGACCGCGCCGGGAACGATTCCGGCCCTGGGCAGCGGCTGGATCACCTATGCCTACTGGAACAACGGGACCGGCACGCCGCTGTCCTCGTTCTCCACGATGTGGCAGGTGCCGCCCCCGCCGGCGGTCCAGGCATCCACCGAAGTGGTCTTCTTGTTCAACGGCATCCAGAACTACGGCGCGAACTTCGGCATCCTGCAGCCGGTGCTTCAGTGGGGAGTGTCCGCGGCCGGGGGCGGCCCGTACTGGTCGGTCGCAAGCTGGTATGTGACGTCCGGCGGCCAGGCATTCCACACCAATCTCGTGCGGGTGAACCCCGACGACACCCTCATCGGGGTGATGACGCTGACCGGGCAGTCGGGCAGCGCGTTCAGCTACACATCGCAATTCAAGGGCATCACGGGCACCGAGCTTCCGGTGCAAAACATCGCCCAGCTCATGTGGTGCAACGAGACGCTCGAGGTGTACGGCCTCACCGCGTGCTCCAACTACCCGAACACGCCGCTGACGGAGTTCACCGAGATCAATATCCGTACCGGCGCGTCAGCGCCGGCGATCGCCTGGACGCCCGTGAACGCGGTAACCGATTGCGGCCAGCACGGAACCGTGGTCAGCAACTCGGCCAGCTACGGCGAGGTCGATATCTACTACTCGAACCAGCTCGCCGACCTCGACGTCTGCAGTGTCCATCAGGACGCGGACGGCCGGCTGGAGGCCTTCGGCGTGGGCACCGACAACGGCCTGTGGCACATCTGGCAGACCGCCCCAGGCAACGGCTGGTCCGGCTGGGCGTCTCTGGGCGGGATCATCACCACCGAGCCGGTCTGCTCGCGCGACCCGGACGGGCGCCTTGAGGTGTTCGCCCGCGGCACCGACAACGCCCTGTGGCACATCTGGCAGACCGCCCCGGGCAACGGCTGGTCCGGCTGGGCATCCCTCGGCGGCGTGATCACCAGCACCCCGTACGTCGGCGCCGACCACGACGGGCGCCTGGAGGTCTTCGCCCGCGGCACCGACAACGCCCTGTGGCACATCTGGCAGACCGCCCCGGGCAACGGCTGGTCCGGCTGGGCATCCCTGGGCGGCGTGATCACGAGCACCCCGTATGTCACCAACGACGCCGACGGACGGCTTGAAGTGTTCGCCCGCGGCACCGACAGGGCGCTGTGGCACATCTGGCAGACCGCCCCGGGCAACGGCTGGTCCGGCTGGGCATCCCTGGGCGGCGTCCTGCTGACCATCTGACCAAGATGCGGTCCGCGAGGTAGTGGGTGTGGCACCGCCTACCGGTTTCGGTATGCGTTGTAGCACTCACTACCCGTCGGCCCGGCTAGCTGTGCGGAGGATCGGGGATTTGAACCCCGGATGGGATCACTCCCAAACCGCATTAGCAGTGCTCCTCTCCGCGTGCCGGGCTCATCCGGGCATGTTCGCGATTGCGCCGGAACGCAGGTCACAACGGCTCTTACGGGCCGCGCAGTACCGGGATTGACCGGGACTGCGCGGCCCTGTTGTGCGTGCTCAGTGCGTGCGTGTCGACTGCCCAGTTCGCCATGCCGAGCGCCTGCCAGCGACGAACGGCGAGCCGGACCTGAGCGCAGGATGGCCCCGGGTGCGGCGATTGAGGCTGCCGTTCGAGGGGCCTGGACCCAACCCTCTCCAAACGGATGGAGATCTGCCATGGCTATAACCAACCCTGAGAGCGGCCGGGCTTTGACGCCGGCCGAGTGCGAGTCATTCGCCCGGCCTGGCCAGGTCTCTTCGGACTGGCCCGCACCGGACGCATGCATGCGGTGCGGCCGACCCGCGAGCGATCACCACGCGGGACCGTTCGAGACCGAACGGCAGGCGCTCGATACACCCGCCGTCCGCGCCGTCTACACCGCGTTCGAGGCTGCTCCCGGGCTGGGCCGCATGCAGCCACCGAACCTGGCGATGCTGCGCGCCGCCTGCGAGGGGGCCGATGTCAAACTCGGTGCGTACGACTTGCGGATCCTGGCCTGGCTGGCTGGATGGGAACCGCAGATATGCGCGGTCGTCGCCGGACTGATCACGCGCGCCAGGAGTCACGGAGAGGCGGTATGGCCGTGAAACGGATCCACGGTGCCGCCCTAGTGCTGCCCGCTCTGTGCTGGAGGAGGGGTTTCGCGTGACGGATGGCTCCATCCGGTTCCTGGCTGGCCTGTCGCTCGCCGCGCTGGCCGCGATCACCGGGATCGTCAGCTACCTGCACGCGCTGACTGTCGTCTACCTCACAGGCAGTTCGGGCCTGGTGGCCTACCTCATCCCGTTCGTGGCTGACCTGATGATCGTCACGGCGTCGTTGGCGATACTCGACGCCATCCGCCACCGCGCACCCAAGCCGCCGCTGGCCATGGTTTCGCTGGTGACCGGTATCGGCTCAACGCTGGCTATGAACATCGTGGCAGGACTGCACATCAGTGCAGGTGGTGCCCTGGTCGCCGCGTTGCCGCCCGTGGCATTCGTGCTCTCCCTGGAAACCCTGATGGGCATCGTCCGGCTGGCACGCGCAGGCGACGGCGCAAGCCACCTCACGGCCACCGACGGTCAATGCCCGCACCAGGTGGCCATGTCGGCTGAGGACGCCATCGTGGCCGCCTACCTCCACGCCCGTGACTGCCTCGGCGAGCCCGTATCGCAGCGCCAAGCTATCGGCCACCTTCGGCGTGCCGCGGCCCAAGGTGGCCACGCTGGTCGGAACCCTCAACGGGACACGACCAAACGACGCAGAAGAAGACGTCACGGAACCAGTGTCGCCGAGGTAGAGGCCGCAGGCGCAGTCGAGGACTTCTTGCGGGGTGGCGGCCGGGTAGCCACTAGGCCGGAAGGGCTTCCGGGAACGTGTAGAAACCCCGCCGGGATGCGAAGGACCGCAGGTCATCATGCTCGGACGCGGAGCCCGCGGCGCATGACTTTGTAGCTGCTCACTCGCTAACGCTGCCTCACGCTCGCTATGAACGTGCGCCATGCGTTAGCGGTGAACGTCAGCATCGGCCCTCGTCGGTCGGTGGTGTCACGGATCGTGATCCCGTCGCTGGACGCGACCTCTACGCACTGGCCCCCGTCACCGGACGAGTAGGACGACGTACGCCAGTTGTCCATTGGCTTTCCAGCCTCTCGATTAGGGCCAGTGACTCACTGGCCCGGTAGCACTCAGCCCGCAGGCTATCGAACCGCCGCGCCGTGACAGTAACGGTTTCCGGGTCCGTGTATGTCCCTGCCGTTATCACGTTCTCACACCACACGGCGTCGTCCGCTATCAGGTAGCCGGACGCCACCGAGGCGTGGGCCACCTCCGGCATCACTTGCATGACCACGCTTGGCATGGCAGCTACTTCACGCAGACGGCACAGCTGGGCGGCCATTACCTCGGCGGTACCCACCTGGCGGTACAGGGCGGCCTCGTCTACCAGGAGCGTCACGCAAGGCGGCTTCTCGCGGCCCAGCACGCGGCGCTGCCTTTCCATCCTCGCTTTCAGCCGGGCGGCTGCTGCGTCGCCGGATACCCCCGGAGACGTGGCTATC
>JBOHCG010000190.1:0-12429 GCA_050698735.1 Streptosporangiaceae bacterium
GGTAGCATCTCGGCGAGGCATTGAGGGCCGTTAGCTCAGCGGGAGAGCGCTTCCCTGACACGGAAGAGGTCACAAGTTCAAATCTTGTACGGCCCACCAGGTGTTTCTAGTTTCTGGTCCCACCAGGTAGTGCTCGCTGGCCTTACAACGCCCTACCATGAGGCTTCCTCTCCCGATCTGCTGGCCTCGGTGTGCGGGTTCACGGATCGTGCCGTAGACGTCAGCCACAGCTAACATGGGCTCGTGACCTACGAACGCATCACGACGTATCCCGATGTCATGGCCGGCCTGCCGTGCATCAGGGGCCTGCGCTTCCCTGTCGCAACGGTGGTGGCGATGGTCGCTGACGGGATGACGACCGACGAGATCCTCGCTGAGCATCCGGACCTGACCACCGAGGACATCCACGAATCGCTTCTCTTTGCCGCCGAGGCCGTACGCGAGCGGGAGTTGCCGCTTCGGCGCACAGCGTGAAATTCCTCATCGACAACAACCTGTCCCCGCTCCTTGCCGAAGGCCTGAAGGCGGCGGGACACGATGCTGTCCACCTGCGGGACCTTGGTATGCAGGCGGTACCGGATCCGGCTGTCCTGCAGCGTGCTCAAGTTGATGGCCGGGTCTTGGTATCGGCTGACACAGACTTCGGCGGCCTTCTCTCCCGTTCACGGGCAACCGGCCCCTCAGTCCTCCTGATCCGGCGGCTGGCCGGACGACACGCAGCTGAGCAGTCAGCCATCATCTTGGCCAACCTGGACCAGATCGCCGAAGATCTGGCAACCGGAGCTGTCGTCGTCATTGGCGACGACCGGATCCGGATACGCCATGACCACCCTCCCGCCCAGGACGCCTGGCCTCAGCATGCGCCAGTCGGCAGCGAACTGCCAGCCCAACCCCGCGCCTCGGCGGTCTCAGGCGGAGCCTGCCCGGCTCGTCCGGGGCCAGCCAGCCCTCCCCGTGGCGGCCGCTTTCATCATCGCGTGGAACGATCGCCGGACGCCATCGCGCAAAGAACGCTTCCGTTCCGTGGAAGAAGTCAACACCGTGACCTGCTTGCTTCGGCTGCATTGTAGGCACCTGATTGCCTGCGGCGTGTTGTACTGATGCTGATATAGCCCCACGTGGGCTGTATCACCGGGATCCGGAGCTGTCCGGTATGGACGGTGTTCGAGGGTCTGCCGGAGGCCGGCGAGCAGAAGTGGCCAAACGGTTGAGCCGTCAGATTCCAGTACGCCGCAGATCTGGGCGAACCAGACGGAGGTCGATTCGGACCCTACTGCTCGGCTCCTATCATGGCCAGGAGCGATTCGACGATATCTGCAAAGGTAGACAAATATGCCACGCCATGGGCCGGGCGCTCAGGGGAGACATCTAGACCAGCCATCATTAGGTGGTGGCTCACGTGCTCCATGAGTTCGCGGGCTCTGCTGGAGACGAGATACTCCGAATCATTGCTTTCGGCTTCAGCATCCAGCCACGCGATGATCTCGAGCGCTGCCGGGAGCAAATGAACCCAGGACACGAAGGAAGGAATGTGCTCAGCGGAGGGGCCAACCTCCAGGAGTGCTACCCACTTGTCACGGTAGGCAACGAAATGCCGCTCATTCCGCGACCACCTGGCTTTAACGGCCCTGGAAGCGGCAAGGCTAACGAGGGTATCGTTGATGTTCCTCTTAGCGAAACCGACTTCGTCTGAGACCCTGGCCGCGTCCAGCGGGCCATCCCGGAATGTAAGCAATATCCTCATCACTTCTGAACGGCTGCTGGGACCGAAGAGGTGGCGGAGCTGAAAGGCGAAATTCGCGGGGATCTTTATGTCCGGCTCTCTCGATTTGCCGCTGCGGATGACCTTGGGACGGATATAGCCGTACTCAGCGAAGATGGGGTCCGGCTCACCAACGAAGCCCAAGACGTCCGACGTAAAAACGGGCACATCCTCTGGGAGTTGGCCAGTTACCTGACTCTTCAGCCGGTGCGAAGGAACCGACTCCTCCGCCGACACCATCACGGCATCTACCAAGCGGGCATCGACCGGGAACCGGCTAGTCAAGTTCCGCAGGCGTTGCATGCTGAGCAAGTGGCGGTTACGAGCGATCCAGTCCACGATCTCGTCAAACAGCCGAGGATCGCGCCGGGCGACCGCAATCGTGAAGAGGACCATGGCCTCGGGGTCTATAGCCCAGCGGTCAAAGCCGACGACGATCGCTGAGACACCCATCTGCGCCCACTGGCGCCAAGCGAACTCCAGGAATGCCTGCTGGGTCCTTTCGTTAAGTTCCGAGATCAGCATCTTCGACTCCGAGGGCGCTGAGAGCGTCCATGAGCACCATCCTGTAACCAGGCGATGGGTCTTGAGTTATCGACCAACGCGCCGCGGCGATGAGTTCGTCTTCACTTGGATGAAGTGCCCTAAGATCCGCTTCGTGGCGGCCGCCGGCCTGGTCGACCATCGCAAAGAGCTTGAAGTGAATCTGATCCACGCGCCCGGCGAAATAGACTGTAAGGGCCTGGCCGTAGTGTCGCGTCACGACCCTAGTCATGAAGCCGACCGGCAGACCCCACTTGAGAAGGCCCGTCGGACCGCCGTTCAGCCAGCTCTCGGCCAGGTCAAAGTCACGCGCCACGCGGTCCCGCGCCGTCCGCAGCGCTTCTGGCAGCGGCTCGGCTGGGTGAAGTTCGCCGTCTCTGGCGATCGCTAGCAGGTCCACATCTCTAGTAGCCCGCCTGACGAAGCCCAGAGCAGTGAGGGCGGAACCTCCGATCACGACTATCTGCTGCTGGGCATCGAGCGACCGCAGTTGCTCCGCGAGCGCGGCAAGGATCACGTCGAGTGTCTCCCTAGTGATCTCCATATATCCAAGTCTAGCCGATGAGGATGTTCAAGATCGTGTATCGGGATGTTCAAGGCCTCTGTTCGCGATATTGTTCATCCTCATCCACGTTCAAACCTGGAAACAAGCTGGTCAGTCGAAGGACCTTCGATCCGGGCGCGCGCCCGGCGCCCGGATCGGCGAACCCGGCCAGGCGTGGCCGACCTGCGAAGCGCCGTGGCCGCCGACTGAGGGTACCGCATCGTCTGGGTGCACGACAGCGGCAAGCAACTGCACGAGGTGACCTGCGACATCGACTACGACCAGGTCGCCCGCGACGCCGCCAGCGACGGCTGCCGGCCGCTGATCACCAACGACCGCAACAACGGGTGCTCAGCCGTCGTTCCCGGCACGGCGGCGGTCTCCACCGCTTCCGCCACTAGGTCGATCACCATCGACTTGGCCAGCCAGGGAACCAGAGTGACGGCAGATCCGGCCGCAAGCGCCGAGATACTCTTCAGCGCCTCCCCGGCATCGTCCGCGTCCAATCGCCCGCGCGGGCCAAGCTCGGGGTGTGTCAGCAGCCACCGGGGAACGCCAGCTCGCGCGGCGAGCCCCTCAGCCGCTGAGTCGTCACCGGCGCGCAACGCCGAGGCGAACTCACGAGAAACCTCCATTCCCGGCAGCACCTCTCCCGCGGTCACCGCAGGAGAATAGCGCCTGAAGGTGCCGGATGCCCGTGGCCGGGATGTATCGGATGCGTGTAACCCGGCCTCGCCCGCCATCTTCCCCGCGGCGGACCGGAGATGATAGTCAGCGGTGCCGGCATGAAGCAGGCGGCGGTCAGGCGAGGGCGCGGCCGATGAGGTGACGATTCTTCTCCACCGAACCGGGCAGCACGGTGAAATGCACTTGGCCGTCTTCATCGACGGGCACCACCCGCACGACCGCCCTGGCGTGGCGGTTTCCTGCCACTAGCATCACTCCGGGACGGATACGGGCGGGATCACAGGCCTCGCCTAGCCGGAGTTTCAGATGATCTTGATGCTGGCTGACTGTTCCTGCTGGTCAGGTGGGCTTCGGTTGCCCGTTTAGGCGTATGACCTAACTGCGGGGTGCCCACTTGGCCAGGTCGAAGATTTCGTAGAGTTCGTGCTGGTCGCTGGTGAGCTCGGTGGTCATGCGGCGGGCTTTGGGCCGGCCGCCGGTGGAGGGGTAGATCAGGACGGTCTCGCCGATGCCGGCGAGCTGGGCGAGCAGCTGGCGGACAGATAGGTGCAGTCCGGCCAGGGCGGCGGTGCGGCGCATGAGGTGGGCGATCTGCAGGGCCAGGACGCAGGTGAAGACGTGGACTCTGATGTTGTGCTCGGTCCAGTGGTGCATCGGGGAGAAGGACACCACGTGCGGGTCTTTCATCTGGCGGAAGGAGAACTCGGCTTCGGACTGGGACCGGTACCCGGCGATGACCTCGGGCACGGGCCAGTCGTCGTGATCGGTGATCAGCACGTGCTTGCCGAAGATTTCCTCTTCCAGCGCGGTGCGGGCGGCCGGGTCGACGGACCAGGCCAGGCGCAGGTCCTTGGGCTGGTCGCCGTCGAGCTGCCAGGTGATGACGCGGCGGACCCAGGGCTTGCGGGTGATCGCCTCGATCTCCGCTTCGACTTTTGCCTTGGGCCGGCGGGTCTTGCCGCGGGCCAGGGTGGCGGCCAGCTCGTCCAGTTTCTTGCCGGCCTTGGCGAGGGTGGTGCCGTCGAACCCGCGGGCCTGGGCGGCGTGCAGCTCGGGTGAGTGGGTCAAGATGGTGCGGCGCTGGGTGCCGTAGGCCTCGCGGCGGGTGTCGTAGGCGGTCAGCCCGCCGAACCGGTCCTCATCCACCACTGACCGGACGCGGGCGGGCAAGGCGGTCAGGTCCGGGCAGTCCGAGGCGGGCACCGACCCGATGTAGTGCAGGTTCGTCCCGGCCAGGTGGGCGAAGTTGTCCTCGCTGTTCTGGCCGGCGTCGAAGACCACGGTCATGTCCGCGGCGGCGGCCGGGACCCCGGCCGCGGCGGTGACCGCCTGGTACTGGGTGAGCAGCTGGCCGGTCATGGCGGGGAACTGGGTCACGTCGGGCCGGTCGCCGGGGTAGGCGTGCCAGGTCAGCGGGATGCCGCCGTCCCGGGTGACCACCAGGCCCAGGCCGGCCAGCCGCAGGTCGGAGCGTTTCTGCTTGGCCTTGCCGCGTTGCGCGATCGGCGCCTTGCCGTTCGCGGTCGCGATGAACGTGGCGAAATTGGTCATGTCCAGCGCGACCGACGACACGTCCACCCCGGACAATCCCACGATCCGCACCGCGATCGTGCGGGAGATCTCCTCCAGCTGCTCCAGGGTGACGGCGTGCATCGCGTCCCGGAAGTACCGGTGATCCAGCGCCGGGGCCGGGATCTTGGCCAGCCGGTCGCCGGCGGTGGTCTTCCACCAGTCCGCGAACGCCGCCTTGGAGCAGGGGGCGACCAGCCGGTTCAGCGCCGCCAGCGCCAGGTAGGTGCCGGCGGACAGCGCCGCCCCGGCCGGGCGGGAGCCGGTCACCTCGTCGATTACCGCCGCGACCCCGAGGTCCTCCAGGATCCCCCAGGCGGCGGCGACGTCCCCGAAGACCAGGTGCCGGGTCCGTTCCGGCAGCGCCGCCGCCTCCCGCGTCTCCATCGCCGCGGCGATGTCCGCGGCGGTGCCCAGGTACCGCTCGGAGATCATCTTCGGCTTGCCGTCGACACGGCCCATCTCGCGCAGGTACCAGTACGTCTTGCCGCCGACCTTCTTCGGGTACAGGCTCGCCATAACATTAGGTCATACACCCGTACCGCGATTAAATCAAACACCCAGCCGGCGTGTCATCAGGAGAAACTCGTCAAGCCGGCAACCCGGCCGGCCTCACAAAACCATGATCAACTGAAACTCCGGCTAGCGTAGACCAGCCCAGTCCCTCGTCGTCTTCGGCGTTGAGGTCGGCTATCAGGTCGATCCGCGGGTCCATCGAATCTCCTCCACCCATTCAGGTTACGCGTCGTGGTCGGCGTTCGGCACGACCTGGTGCGGGCAGCTGACAAGTCGCCGCACGCCGCTGTCCAGGTCGCCGAAGCCGACGGTGTAATGGCGCGGGTTGCGGCCAGTCGGCTCCAGCCTCATCCCTACGGCAAGGACGTCCCTGACCCGGAGGGAGAGCCGGGCGGTCGAAGCGGACCAGCGGCACCTGCTGAGCCAGCTCATCGAGGGTGGCATCGCGGACGGCGAAGACCGAGACCCCGTAGATGCTGTGGTAGCGCGTCGCATCCACGCCCAGGACGTCCGGGTCGAGGTCACCGCCGCGCACCAGCACGACGTCGCCGTCCTCGAGGACGTCACTGTCCCGCAGCCGTCTCAGCTTCATGGTGGGATTATGGCCGGTACCACTGACAGGGGCCCGCCGTCACCGGCCACGGAACAGCCAGCAACGTCTCAGCCGCGAGATCGCTTCCGCCGGAGACTCGCCTGGTACTCACCGGCGAGCCGACCGCCAGGATCACCGCCACCAGGCACAGAAGCTGCCGACTGGCTACCCGCGGTACGCGGACGGTGGCGCAAGGGAGTCCGGCACGGTGAACGGGAGTACCTCCCTTTGACGGCAGAGGTGCTGACGGCGCATCTGACCGGCGAGGCGCACATTGGCCTTTACCCATTGCTGGATGGGGACCGCTGCTGCTGGCTGGCCGCTGACTTCGACGGGTCGGCGGCGCTGCTGGACGCGCTAAACTACGTCAAGGCCGTCCGGGCGCTGAACGTGCCGGTCGGACTAGAGGTGTCGCGATCTGGCGGCCGCGCGCGCGCCTGGATCCTCTTCACTAGTGCCGTTCCGGCTGAAACGGCTCGGCGGGTACGGGGCTGCTACGGGAAGCAATGGCACTACGTGGCCAGATGAGCCTATCCAGTTACGATCGCCTGTTTCCATCCCAGGACGTGCTGCCCTCCGGTGAAGTCGGCAATCTGATCGCCGCCCCCGCTCAACGGCAAGGCGCGCCGGGAGGGCACGACGGTGTTCCTGAATCTAGCCAGCCTGGAGCCGCACCATGCTCACGGTCACACTGACCGGCGAGCAGCAAGAAGCCGCCGACGCGCTCGCCCGTATTGGTAACCACCGATATCAGAACATGCTGAATGATCACCTGCGGCGGGACACCTGGGCGGCGTAGGCAGCGGCTGAGCCGCCTGCTCGTTCGGTCCAGGCTCCTGCGGTGCTGATGTGGATGCCGAGCAGGCGGACGAGCGCGACCGGCGGAACCTTTGCGGCCAGGTCCATGAGGGCGGTGTTGCGTCCGGATCGGCCGTGGTGTCCGCAAGGACGCGAGCCATGCTTTGAGCTGGGCGGTGGAGATCGGCGGACACTTGGTGGTCGATTCCCGTGACTAGAGCGCCGGTCAAGTAGCCGTCAGGCGGCCAGTTCGTAGCCATCAGCGGTGGGGTGGCGGGCGATGACGTGGAGATTGTGGACCACGGCGACGCGGCGCAGGTCGAACAGGTTCTTTCGGGTGCCGCGGTAGCGGGCGCGGCGGCCTTGCCAGTGCCCGACGTGGGCGAGGGTGTGCTCCACCTGGACGCGTTCGCGCAGCTTGGCTCGCCCGTCCGTGGTCTGCTGGCGCTGGCGCAGCTCGGCCAGCAGCGCCTCGTCGGGGTGGATGGCGACCGAGCGTCCGGACGGGCTGGATGTGCAGCGTTGCCGCAGCGGGCAGGGGGCGCAGGTGTCCTTGGGGAAGTGCACGGTGGTGCCGGGCTGGAACGGCATGCTCACCCCGGCGGGGCAGGTCAGCTGCCCGGTATTGAAGTCGATGCTGAACTGGTCCTTGGTGAACCGGCCGTGGCTGTTGCGGACCGGCCAGGCCTTGCAGTAGACGGCCAGGTCCGGCCCGCGGTCGCGGACCAGGGCCGAGGCCAGGTAGGCCCGGTCGATGTGCAGCTCGGACAGGTGCCACCCGGCGGCGTCCAGGTCGGCGGCGATGTCATCGGTGACCGCCGCCTCCGGGACGTTGGCCGGGGTGATGCCCACCGCGGGCACCAGGCCGGTGTCCAGGTCGCGCAGCACGTGCCGCTTGTAGCCGTCGATCAGCACCGAGCGGGACTTGCGGCCGTGCCGCATGTCGCCGTCTTCGATGCTGATCCGCCGGTCTTTGGCTACCCCGCGGCGCAGCGACGGCGCCGGGCCGGTCAGGTCCACGTCCTGGTCGCGCACCTGGTGGGCGGCCGCCACCGCCGTGGCCGCGGACTGGCCGCCGGGCTGGCCGCCGATGAACCCTTCCACCCGGTCCAGCAGGCCCAGCACCTTGGCCAGCGCCTGATCCCGGGCGGCCGGATCGTCCCAGTCCGCATCCAGCGCCGCCTTCAGGCTGGAGGCGGCCAGCTGCGGCACCCCGGCCAGGCCAGCCACCACGGCGGTCCCGGCGGCCTGCCCCCACCCCTGCGCGGCCGCGATCACGCCCAGGGCCTTGCGCAGGGCGTGTCCCATCAAGTTCAAGGTGTCCTCCACCCGGCCCGCTCCCCACAGCGGGGAGGAGTCCAGTGCCGCCCGCAGCGCCCGCGCCCCGAACCCCCTCGTCCGCGCCGCCAGCTCCACCGTCCGCTCGATCAGCCGCCGGTCCAGGTCGGACTCGATCAGCCGCTTGCGGAACCCCACCAGGGTTCCCTTGGAAAACGGCGGTTCTTCCGCGCCCATGCAGTCCAGGACCAGCTGCCAGCGCCGGTCCATCACCGTCGCCTCGATCACCTCATCATCGCTGACCTTGGCATAGGCCTGCAGGATCGTGGCCAGCGCCAGCCGGGCCGGCGGCACCGGCGGCCGCCCCTTGGGGCTGTCCACGTAGGTCTGCGCCAGCTCGGCCTGGAACTGCTCGTCAAACAGCTCATGGCGATGCTGCCGCAAGAACACGAACAGCTTCGCCCGCCGCACCGCCTTGATCACCGCCCGCTCCGCCGACGAGGGTTCCGCCGGCGGCCGCCACACGACAGGACGCATGCCTTCCTCCCAGTTCGTAGCCGATCCTTCACCATCCGCTACGGACAGGGAATAACACCACTCGACGATCGTCAACCGGCCACACAGCAAAACCCGACCGTGCTACTTGACCGGCGCTCTAGGAGAAGCTCCATGCCGAGCGCCGGATCGTGCAGATCGCCGACAGGGTGGTGACCCCCGCGCGGCCGCCGACGCATCGTCTTGTACGCCTGGGAGATACCGGACCGTCTCGACCAGAAGCACGTCGCCCATCTCATGTTCATCTTCGAGGACGGCGGCCACCTCGGTGCCGGGCGGGTTGCCACCGTGTGGCCGAACGACGCTGACCTTTCACATCCCCGTAACCCAAAACCGCGCCGAGCAGCCAAGTACCGGGACCGCCAAGCGGCGTGAGGCAGTCCCTCATCATCTTGGGCGTTGAGAGGCTGGCCGCGGTGCTGTGAATATATAAGGCCGGCGACTTCCCCGGCCGCAAACCCGGCGAGCCCAGCGTCACCCGCCGTCACCCGCCGAATCGAGCTCCACCTGCTCCAACCCTGGCACGTCACCTAAAAGCAAAGCCATTGGAGTCGGTGCCCCTCGGGCATGTGCACCGCACATCCTGTACCTAAGGCGACCTAAGGCCCTCCGCCCGATGCGAGTCGCCCGCCGTTAAAGCTGTCCCGATGTAATTTTCGCGCTTCGCGGCGGCGCTCGCAGTGGCGCCGCCTTGAACGGGGCGATGACGATAATCCGGCGGATGCGTTCGCCCTGGCGGGTTAATGCCGCTATGGCCCGGAAGATCGACTGCGGGTCCGGGGATGCCCCTGTGACTCGAGACAGTTCCGCCCTCCCGTGGCCACGCTCCGCCACGCCGCCCGACCGGTAGCAAGCACCGGAGGCAAGGGGGCCGCCTTCGGAAGTTCACGGGGCGATCGCGATGGCAATCGGGAACCGGCCTACTTTTATTGGCCTCCCGGCAGAGTTCGTCGCGACGTGGATCGGAATGACCTGGCCTGGCGCGAAGGGCGGCGTCTTGAGCGGCATTCCCGGGCCCAGCCCGCCGAATATGTTCGAATCAAGCACGTATACCATCTTGCCGTCCGGGCTGACCGCCAGCCCTGTCGGGATCTTCCCGGCGGCGATCGGCGGCCCGGCCCGGCCGTCGGCGAGCCGGATCGGGGTGACGCTCCCGGACGCGTAGTTGGCGACGTAAGCCATCTTCCCGTCGGGGGTAAAGGCGATCTGCTGCGGGCTCAATCCGACCTTGATCGGGTTGCCTTTGGTGCTGGCGCGGATGTGGACCGGGACAACGAATCCCTGCTGGCTGTCCGAATCAGGCGTGGCCAGCACGTAGGCCGTGCCGCCGCCGGGCGCGACCGCCAGCGCGTATGCTCCCTGGATCGCCACCGGCTTGCCCGCCCGGTTCGTTGCCACGTCGACCGGGGTGACGCCGGTGACGCCGGTGGACGTCAGGACCAGAACGGTCGTGCCGTCGGGCGTGACCGCCATGGCGTCCGGTGACTGGCCCACGATGATCGGCTGCCCGGGCTCCTCAGTCGCCGTGCTGATCGGCGTGATGGTATCGCCGTCGGAATTCGCCACGTACACGGTCCTGCCATCGCCGGCCATGGCCAGAGCCCCGGCCGAGGAGATCCGGATCGGCTCAGACACGGTATCGGCCCCGGCGCGTACCGGGACGACCTCGCCCGGGCAGGAGACATAGACGGTCCGGCTGTCCGGGGTGATCGCGATCGCGGCCGGGGCGATCACCCCGCCCAGGTTCTCGGGCGCGCAGACTGTGATGACCCGGCCGGGCCTGTTCGTCGCGGTGCGGATCGGGGTCAGCGTGACCGGAGCCGCCGCATCGGGCAGGAGGCTGCCGACGCCGACCACATACGCTGTCTGGCCATCCGGGCTGATCGCGATCAGCGCCGGGGCGGGCCCGACCCTGATCGGCCTGCCCGCGGTGTTGCTGGCCGCCCGGACCGGCGTGACGGTATCGTCGGCCTCATTCGCGACATAGACCGTGACCGGCCCGGCCGTGCGCCCCGCACCACCTGCGAAAGGCATCCCGCGCGCTTCGCACCCGCCAATGCCCGCGATCAGCAGCAGCACCAGGCCTGATACCCACGCTGCATCGTATCTAGCCACATAGAACCTCCTAAAGAACTCGAAGGCGCCGGCCTGGCCTCCAGCCTCTGCTCGCGCGACACCCTCCCGCAACGCCATCCCAGCCTCCTGGACTGCACGGGACAAGCTGACAGGTAAGACTGTCCGGCAGTGCCGAACTCATCGGCCACTGCCCGGGATACCCGCAGGGTGAGCTGCCATGTCAGTCACGGCGCGCGCTGCGAGCTGGCCGCGACGGCAGCCTCTCGGTGGCCTCGGGCTGGAGCGTCGTGGAACGCCAGCCAGCGTAGGTCAGCGTTAGACCTCGCACGGATAAGTGAGTGATCATGGTTGTGGTGCTGGCCTATCCGAGCGGTAAGCGATCCAAGCCTGGCGGCAGGTCGAAGAAGACATCGATCACGATCTCGCGCCGCTCATAACAGCGTTGCAGCCGGTTGACGGCGTTGTGCCAGGCGTTGGCCCGCTCGGCATGCCAGCGCTGGCCGGCCCGGATCGGGGCTTTGTCACCCTCATGAGCGATCTGGCCGGTCATTCCCCGGACGGCCAGCTCATCGCGGGTGACCTGAGAGTCATACCCGGCGTCGAGGCGGACCCGGATGCCATCAGGGCAGCGGGCCGACGCCATCGAGCTTGTCCAGCGTGCCGGCCAGCAGTGGAATCGTGCCGGCTCACCGTGGCCAGCACCCGGTCCAGCGCGATGCCGTACCCGTCCACCATCACTTGTCCGCCGTCCACGGTGGGAGACAACTGGCTCGGCCCCCGTCGTCGCGGCCAGCCTGCAGGACGCAATCGATGCAATTCGGCCTTTGCTGGAAATCAGGGAAGATGAAAGCGGCCAGGAGCAGGTCCGCTGACAGCCATCCAGGCCAACGGCCTCGCTTTAGAGACCTAACCCGAACCGATCTCGGCCCATCACATAGCAGTTTCTGCAGGCCGCAGGCCACTGCCCTTAACTTCCGGGACATTTGTCCGCTTTGAGTAGATTTGATGGAACGATCGTTATCGTGTATTGGACCTCTTCGGTGTGCCAGGCCCGCCGCTGGAACGGTGTCCGTCCGGAGGTCCGGGCGGGCCGGTCCCGGTGGTGCGGCAGGGCGAGGATGTCGTTGATGAGCAGGGCGAGGGGGTCGTTTCCGCTGGCCGGGCGCTTGCCGCAGTGCCGGCAGCAGGTACCGGCGATCAGGTGGCCGCGGATCAGCGACAGCACCGCGGTGAACGGGATCAGGTCCGGGTCGAGGCCTGCCTGCCCGGCGGCGCGGGCCGCGATGGTGGCGGTCATGTTGTGCACGAGCAGCAGCGCCCAGGCTTCCTGCCGGGCCAGGGTGACGGAGCGTCCGCGCAGCACCCGGCCGGTGCCCTTGACGATCTTCTTCATGTGCAGGTACGCGATCTCGATCTGCCACCGCTCGGCGTACAGCGCGGCGATCTCATGGGCCGGGAACGCGTCCGCGTCCAGCAGCGTGGTGAGGACCTTGATGGTGGTGGTCTTGA
>JBOHCG010000191.1:0-12396 GCA_050698735.1 Streptosporangiaceae bacterium
ACAATGCTCGGCGGCGATCGCCCCGGCCGCCGCGAAGCTCTCGTCATCGGCGGCCCGGCCGCGGAGGAACTCCTCGGCCTCGGCCGCCACGAAGTGCTCGGCGCCGACCGCGGTCAGGCCGACGCCCGCCTCCTCGACGACCCGGTTCTGCGGCGGGCCGGCTCTGCCCCGGTCCGGGCCCCGGCTCAGGCGCAGCACCGCCCCGGCGGCGGCCACCGACCAGTCCCCCACCCGCCGCGCCACCTTCTGGTACGCGCTGCCCGTGCCCGCCCTGACCGGGACCCGGACCTCGGCCAGCAGCTCGCCCGGGCCGATGACGGTCTCATAGGGGCCGAGGTGGAACTCCCTGACCGGGACCACCCGGTCGCCGTCCTGGCCGCGGATGACCGCGATCGCGTGCGCGGCGGCGAACGCCGCGGACAGGTCCTCGGACGGATCGGCCTGGCACAGCGACCCGCCGACGGTGCCCCACAGCCGGACGATCGGGTCCGCGACGACCCGCTCGGCGTCGTGGAAGATCGGGAAGTGCTCGCCCGCGGCGGCCGAGTCCAGCAGGTCCGCGTGCCGGGCCAGGGCGCCGATGCGCAGCTGGTCGCCGTCCAGCTTGATGTAGGCGAGCTCGGCCAGCCCGTTGATGTCGACGAGCATCTCGGGCTGGGCCAGCCGCAGCTTCATCATCGGGATGAGGCTGTGGCCGCCCGCGAGGACGCGGGTGTCCGGCCTGCTGAGCAGCGACAGCGCGTGCTGGACGCTGGTTGCCCGCTCGTACTCGACCTGCGAGGGGACCTGCATGTAAAGCATCATTCGGCCTGCCCCGCGGTTACGCAACCGCGGTTAAGCCTTCGCTAATCCGGCGAGGGTGACCATCCTTCGTCAGTTTTGGTCGTCCTAGCAACCAAAACTGACGAAAGATCCGCCAGGCGGGCCAGCGAACGGCTCAGCGGCCGCCGATGTCCTCGCTCCAGACTTCGGGGTAGCGCCGCTGGAACTCCTGCATGGCGGCGACGCAGTTCTCGTCGTCGAGCAGCACGATATCCACCCCGCGGCCGGCCAGGAAGCCGAGGTCGCCCGCGAAGGTCCGCGCCTCGCCGACGACCACCCGGGGGATCTGGAACAGCAGGATCGCCCCGCTGCACATCTGGCACGGAGACAGCGTGGTGTACAAGGTCGTGTCGAGGTAGGAGGGGCGCCGGCCGGCGTTGCGCAGGCAGGCGATCTCGCCGTGCGCCACCGGGTCGCCGCGCTGCACCCGCTCGTTGTGCCCGGCCGCCACGACCTGCCACCCTCGGCCAACACCGGCCGCGGCGAGCACCGCCCCGACCGGCACTCCGCCGGATTCCAGGCTGACCCGCGCCTGGCCCAGGGCCAGCGCCATCATCTCGCGATCGGCCTGATCGGCTTGCCCGTATCCCATGCCGGCTTACGCTACCGGACCAAGCGCCACACCACACCGGTACCCGCGCCCCGGGCGGAACCCGGGCGGGCGAGCATCCGGTCAGGCTCAGGGCCACTCATAGCACAGCTCCTCGCCGACTCTCAGCCGCGCCCAGCGGGCCGCCTCCACCTGCAGCGCCCGCGCCGCGACGGCGATCACGACCGGATCGACGTCCGTCTCGGGCAGGACCGAGAGCTTAGCGTCCGCCAGCCGCCTGATCGTGTCCGCGGTCAGGATGTCCAGGGCCGCGGCGCTGGACACGAGGTCGGCGAGCAGTTCGGCGCGCAGGCCCTGGCTCCGGACGACACCCGCCGCGATGCCGCCCCAGATGCCCTCTCGGATGCGCAGTTCCCGCTCCACCACGAGATGCATGATGTCGTGCGGCAGCCGGGGCCCAGCCGGGCCGCCGTACAGCCGGTATACGACCCCGTCGTCCCGCTCCACCAGCGCGTAGGCGCGCTGGTGGTCGGGCAGCCGGGGAAAGGTCACGCGCATATCCCCACTATGCGGACGCACCCGATGGCGCGCCTAATGGTTTTCGCCAGGGCAGTTCTGGCCGATGGGCCCATGGCGTAAGGTGACCGATCGTGGCAGGACGCGGGACGACGGCGACGATGGCGCTCGAGCGGGCCGGGATCCCGTTCACGGTGCACGAGTACGCCCACGACCCGAGGCATGAGTCCTACGGCCGCGAGGCCAGCGAGGCCCTGGGCGTTCCCCCGGAGCGCGTGTTCAAGACGCTGATCGCCGAGGTGGACGGGACCCTGGTGGCCGGGGTGGTCCCGGTGGAGGGCCAGCTCGACCTCAAGGCGCTGGCCGCCGCCTCCGGCGGCAAGAAGGCCGCGATGGCCCAGGTGGCGGCGGCCGAACGAGCCACCGGGTACGTGGCCGGCGGCATCTCCCCGATCGGCCCGCGCAGGCGGCTCCCGGTGGTGCTCGACGCGTCGGCGATGCGCTTCGCCACCGTGTTCTGCAGCGGCGGCCGGCGGGGACTCGAGATCGAGCTCGCCCCCGCCGACCTGGTCCAGGCGGCGGGCGCGAAGGTCGCCAGCATCGGCCGGCCCCCTTTGCTCCCGGCGTGAGGGTGCGCACGGTCGTGGCCTTGCCCGCCCCGTTCGGCCCGAGCAGGGCGAACACGCTGCCGCACGGGACCCGCAGGTCAAGACCGGAAAGCACACGCACGTCACGGTAGGCCTTGGCCAGTCCGCTGGCCTGGATCGCCAGCTCGCCCGTCATCTGCTCGGGCATCTGCCGACTCCTTACGTTCACGACGCTCCTCGCCTTAGCTTTTCTGCGTATCTCATACGCATATCTGCGTAAGTTATACGTAGCACTAAGATGTTGTCAACCACGGCGCGGAGGGAAATGAAATGGCAGGCCCCGGTGCGACGGAGGCTGGGATCCCGCGCGCCGGCGAGATCCCGGCCAGCGAGATTCCGTACAGCGTCGCCGCGGCCTGGGGGGTCCGCGAGCGGCCGCACAAGGGGCCGAAACCGGCCCTGAGCCTGCCGCGGATCGTGGCCGCCGCCGTGCGGGTCGCCGACACCGAGGGCCTCGACGCGGTGTCCATGGGCCGGGTGGCGGCCGAGCTCGGCGCGGCCCCGATGTCCCTCTACCGTCACGTGTCGGCCAAGGAGGAACTGCTCAGGCTGATGGTGGACGCCGCCTTGGGCGACTCCCCGGGGCCGCTGGCTCCGGGCGAGAACTGGCGGGCCGGGCTGTCCCGGTGGGCTTGGGCCATGCGGGCCGGCGTTCGCCGCCACCCGTGGATGGTGCGCATCCCGATCAGCGGGCTGCCGATCATGCCGCGCGAGATCGCCTGGTTCGAGGACGCGCTGGCCTGCATGGACGGCATCGGGCTGACCGAGGCGCGGAAGGCCTCGGTGATCATGCTGCTGGCCGGCTACGTCAGGAACCTGGCCACCACCGAGGCCGACATCGCGGCCGCGATCCAGGCCTCCGGCCTGAGCCCGGCCGAGTGGATGTCCTCCTACCCGCGCATGCTCAGGCGGCTGACCGACCCGCAGCGATTCCCCGCGCTCGCCGCGTTCATCGCGGCCGGGGTCTTCGAGGCCGAGGACGGCCCGGACGACGAGTTCATCTTCGGCCTGGACCGCATCCTGGACGGCATCGAGGCTCTCATCCAGCCGGGGCGGCGGTCCGGCTAATGCCGCATCAGGCTACCTTTGCCCGCTCCCGCGGGCCCCGACCCCGCAGAGGAACGCGACAGCAAGTTCGCCTACGGCCTGGACGTCGTCCTCGACGGCCTGGCCCTGCGATTGCGGGCCGCCCGGCCGGGCGCCGGGGCGCCGACCCGAGGAGGGGCCGATGAGTGATCAGGCAGAGGTGTTGCTGTCGGTCCGTGGTGAGGCGCGGCAGATGGTGGCTCCCGACTATGCCACTGTGGCGGCCACGATCGCGGCCTCGCGGGGATCGAAGGCGGAGGCGGTGCGGGCGGTCGCCGCGAGTTTGGATCGCCTCACCGCCGATCTTAGGGCCCATGGCGGCGTGCCGCTCGATGCCGACACCGAGCGGCGCCCGCTGACTTGGTCGGCGCAGTCGGCGACGACGTACGCGGAGCGCGCTCACGATGACAAGACCGGGCGTTACCAGCCGACCGGGCAGGTGACCGCGACGGTGGACGTCGTGATCGCCGTGCGGGCCTTCGATCTGCTGGACCCACTCGGCACCGTCCTGCCCGTCCACGAAGCGCTCAGCGTGCACCAGGTCGCCTGGCACATCGACTGGGACAATCCCGCCTGGCCAGACGTGCGGGCGGCCGCCATCCAGGCCGCCGTCCGGAAGGGACGCGACTACGCCGCCGCGCTCGGGGGGTCGCTGCGCAGCGTGGAGCACATAGCCGACGCCGGGCTCCTAGGAGGCGACAACGCTCAGCGCCGGTTCACCAGTGCCAGCGGGTTGGCGCGAGCGGCTAGCCGGGGCGGCGAGGAACCCGAAGCGCCCTCGCTCGATCCGGTTCCCCAGGAGCTGACGGCCATCATCGAAGCCCGCTTCACCGCCGGCGGCGTGTCCTTGACCGCGCACTGACCCGCCGACGCAAGCCGGCGCCCGGGCGCGGTCGACCCGGTGAAGGCCACCTTGTCGACGTCCCGGTGCGCGACCAGGTACGCGCCGAGCTCACGGCCGCCGGGCGCGATGTTGATCACGCCGGCCGGGATCCCGGCCGCCACGATGGCCTCGGCGAGCAGGAACGCGTCGAGCACCGTCTCCGGTGACGGCTTCGTCACCGGCCTGATCCTCCGCGGCGGTCACGGCTCGGACGTGGCCTGCCCGGACGTGGCGGAAGAGCCCTCGGCGGAAGAGCCATCCGGAGGACTCCCGGGGTCTGGGTCATCCGCCGGTGCGTCATCACCCGCCGGTCCGGCACTGGCACCGGCGCCGACGCCGACCTCGGCGGCGACGGGGTCGACGGGAAGAGGTCGGCGCTGGCTGCGGTAGAACCAGATCGCGCCGATCACCGCCAGCACGGAGGCGATGTACATGTTCAGGCGCAGGCCGAAGATGTACACCGAGGAGTCGACGCGCAGCGATTCCTCGAAGATCCGGTACGCAGAGTAGCCGAAGACGTACAGCGCGAACAGGCCCGGCGGCTTGATCTTGCGGTGGTGGCCAAGCCAGACGAGCACGGCCGCCCAGGCGAAGTCGAAGATCAGCTCGTAAAGGAAGGTCGGCTGGAAGGTGCTGAAGTGCAGGTCATGGGCGGGGATGCCGCCGGACACGCGGTACTGGTAGGGGATCTCAAGCCCCCAGGGCAGCGACGTCGGACGGCCGAAAAGCTCCTTGTTGAAGTAGTTCCCGATCCGCCCGATGCCCTGCGCCACCAGCAGCGCGGGCGCCACCGCGTCCATGAACAAGGCCGCGCTCACGCCGCGCCTGCGCAGCCGCCAGACGCTGACCAGGGCGGCGACGAAGACCCCGCCCCAGATGCCGAGGCCACCGCTCCAGATCGCGAACACCCCGTACCAGACGTGCGGGATGTCCATCGGCGTGGTGATGTCGAAGTAGATCCGGCCGCCGATGATCCCCGCCGGGACGCCCCACAGCGCGACGTCGCCGACCAGGTCGGGGTCGCCGCCGACGGCGCGATACCGCCGCCTGGTGATGATGACCGCCGCGGCGATGCCGACCAGGTACATCAGGGCATAAAAGTGGATGACCAGCGGGCCGATGTTAAAGCTGCTGATCGACGGGCTGGGAAGGTACGCCGGCATCGCCATCGCCATAGGGCCGAGATTACACCGGCGGGTTAAGCCCCGGTGCGCCAAACCCCCGTGCGCCAAACCCCCGTGCGCCAAACCCCGGAGCGCGGAAACCGGGCATGGCACGAACGGGCCCCGGGGCGTGCACCGGGGCCGTTCGGCCCTATTGGCCGGTAGCGGCGTCGGGACGGGCGGCGGCGAGCGGTCCGGGGGCGGCGCCGGTGGCCGCCGCCCGGCGGGCGCCCACGGTGGTGGTGACCGGCACCGGCGGGACCGTGGACGAGCGGTCGGGCTGGCCGGTCAGCCGGTACACCTCGGACCCGTCCACGGTTTCTACTTCCAGCAGCAGGCTGACCAGCGAATCGAGCTGGGAGCGATGCTCCTTGAGTACCGCGATCGCGCGTTCCTCGGCCTCCCGCAGCAGCCGCGAGACCTCGCGGTCGATTTCCGCCTGGGTGGCCTCGGCGAACGGGCGGCTGGACATGCCGGGACCGCCGCCGCCGAGGAACACAGAACCGCCTTCCGGGTACCCGATCGGGCCGAGCGTCGGGGACAGGCCGAACTCCCTGACCATCTTGGTGGCCAGGTCGGTCGCCCCGGCCAGGTCGTTGGCGGCGCCGGTGGAACCCTGGCCGATGACCACGAGCTCGGCGGCCCGGCCGCCGAGGCGGACCGCGAGCGAGTCGTGCAGGTAGTCCTCGCTGTACATATGCCGCTCCACCAGCGGCAGTTGCTCGGTCACGCCGAGGGTCTGGCCCGCCGGCAGGATCGTCACCTTGGCCACCGGGTCGGCGTGCTCGGCCAGGGCCGCCACCAGGGCGTGCCCGGACTCGTGCACCGCCACCGCGTGCTTCTCCTCGGGCAGCAGCACGTTGGAGCCTTCCCGGCGGCCGAGAATGATCCGGTCCCTGGCCGCGTCGAAGTCGGCGGCGGTGATCACGTCACGGCCGTCCCGCACCGCGAAGATCGCGGCCTCGTTGGTCAGGTTGGCCAGGTCGGCCCCGGAAAAGCCCGGCGTGCCGCGGGCCACCGCGTTCAGGTTCACGTCGCCGGCCAGCTTCTTGCCCCGGCAGTGCACGGCCAGGATCGCGGCCCGCTCGTTGACGTTCGGCAGCGGGATCGTGACCTGCCGGTCGAACCGGCCGGGCCGCAGCAGCGCCGGGTCGAGGACCTCGGGCCGGTTCGTGGCCCCGAGCACCACGATGCCCGTGGCAGGCTCGAAGCCGTCGAGCTCGGACAGCAGCTGGTTGAGCGTCTGCTCCCGTTCGTCGTTGGAGACGTACGCCCCCGAGCCCGCCCGGCGCTGGCCGATGGCGTCGATCTCGTCTATGAAGATGATGGCGGGCGCGCGCTTGCGCGCCTCGGCGAACAGGTCACGGACCCGGGCCGCGCCGACCCCGACGAACAGCTCCACGAAGCCGGAGCCCGTCACGGAGAAGAACGGCACGTGCGCCTCGCCAGCCACCGCGCGGGCCAGCAGCGTCTTGCCGGTGCCAGGCGGCCCGACCATGAGGACGCCGCGGGGCACCAGCGCGCCGGCCTTGGTGTAGCGGTCCGGGTTGCGCAGGAAGTCCACCACCTCGGCGATCTCCGCCTTGGCGCCTTCGTACCCGGCGACGTCGGCGAACGTGGTGGACGGGTGCTCCTCGTCGAACACCTTGGCCCGGGACCGGCCGATCCCCATGACGCCCTGCAGCCCGCCTGCCGCCCCCTTGGACAGCCGGCGGAAGAACCAGACGAACAGCAGGATCGGCAGGCCGAACACGATGAGGTAGATCAGCACCTCGGTGCCGAAGCCCTGCCCCGACGGGGCGCCGGTGATCTGCGCGCCGCTGGTCTGCAGCTCGTCGACCAGCTGCTGGGACACCAGCGGGATGACCACGGTGAAGGACTTCCCGTCGCTCAGCGTGCCGGTGCTGGTGCCGCCGGGCGTGGTCGCGAGCTGGACCGTCTTGACCTCGTGCTTCTGCACATCGGTGATGAACTGGGAGTAGGTGAGGCTGGTCGAGGACGAGCGCGTGGGCAGGAACAGCCACAGGGCGAAGATGGCGATGATCATGATCGGCCAGAGCCAGTTCCGCCAGGTCGGCGGCGGCGGCGGCGCAGTCGGCTTGGGCTTGTCGCCGGGCGGGGGCGGCGTAGCTTGCTTACTCATGGCAGCTCCTTGTGGTGCCCAGTATGCCCGGTGTTCGTGGCGCGACGACCAACGGACAGCCTCGTTCGGCGAATGGGCAGGATACAGTCAGGGAACGCTAAGGGATCAGCACGGCGGCGCCGGCGAAGGCGCCTGCCTTCAGGTCTCGCAGGGCCTGGTCCGCGCCCTCGAGCGGGTACGGGTGGACCGTGACGGCCAGCTTGTGCTCAGCCGCGAAGCCGAGGAACTCCCTGGCGTCAGCCCTGGTGTTGGAGGTGACGCTGCGCAGCTGCCGCTCCTGGAACAGGTGCCGCTCGTAGTCGAGCGGCGGGATGCCGGTCAGAGCAATGCCCGCGATGGCCAGGGTGCCGCCGCGGTCCAGCGCCGCCAGGGCGGGCAGCACGAGGTCGCCGGCGGGCGCGAACAAGATCGCGGCGTCCAGCGGTTCCGGCGGCATGTCCGCCGCGTCGCCCGCCGAGGCGGCGCCGAGCTCGAGCGCCAGGCGCCTGGCCTGCTCGCCGCGGGTCAGCACGTGCACGGTGGCGCCGCGGGCCAGGGCCACCTGGGCGGCCAGGTGCGCGCTGCCGCCGAAGCCGTACAGGCCCAGGCGGCCGCCGGACGGCAGTTCGGCCCGCTTCAGCGCGCGGTACCCGATGATGCCCGCGCACAGCAGCGGGGCCAGTTCGGCGTCGGAGTACCCGGAGGGAAGCCGGTGCGCGTACGCGGCCGGCACGGTCATGTACTCGGCGTACCCGCCGTCGGCGTCCCAGCCGGTGTAGAGCGAGCGCGGGCAGAGGTTCTCCGCGCCGCGCCGGCAGTAGGCGCACGTCCCGTCGGTCCAGCGGAGCCAGGCCGCGCCGGCCCGGTCGCCGATCGCGAAATCGTGCCCCGCTTCCTCGCCCAGGGCCGCCACCTCGCCGACGACCTCGTGGCCCGGCGTAACGCCAGGGGGCCCGGGCCGGCGCGGCGGCAGGTCGCCCTCGGTCACGTGCAGGTCGGTTCGGCAGACGCCGCAGGCCAGGACCTTGAGCAGCAACTCGCCGGGCCCGGGCCGCGGCATCTCGTCGTCGGGGTGCAGGCGCAGCGGGCGGCCGGTCACCGGCCCCGGCGCCTCGACATGCCAGGCACGCATACTGGCACATTACCGCCGGCCGCGGCTCGCCCTGGCGCGGCTCGCCCCGGTAGGTGCCGAACGACCAGCGGTTCCCCTCCGGGTCGCGGGCGGCGAAATCATGCGAGCCGTAGTCGGTGTCGTGCGGCGCCGAGATGATCTCGGCTCCGGCCGCCTTGGCCCGCTCGTACACGGCGTCCACAGCGTCGGCGTCGTCACGGGGAACCCTGGGAGCTCCTGAGGATTTCCCGTCAGCCGTTGAACCAGGGCCACCGCTCATACGTATCACTCAGCAGAATCCCGGTAACGGCCCAGTGTTCCGGGTCCTAATTATTTGCGCTGGTAGTGACCCTGCTGCCAGAATCGGGACCATCACCCCAGTGTACGGGGCCCTGGGGTTCCGTCCCGGTTCGGCGGCGCGCGGAAGGTTTACCTGGCCGGTGACGTTAACGGGACAGGGTTGGAGGGGCACGTGATCATTCGTCCACTGAACCGCGTCAATGTCGTCGCGGCAGTGCCAGACGGGGAAAGTGATGCCGCCGTGATAACCGCGGACAGTGTTAGCCAGGGGGGACGACCCCCCCAGACCCCCCCGCGTACGGGGGGTTCCACCCCCCGTACCCCCGGGGACCCCCCTCGGGGGGTGAAGCCTGCTCAGCTTGAGCTGACCTGCCGGACAGGCCCGAACGGATACCAGATCGTCAGCGTGACCGGCGAGCTCGACATCGCCACGGCCGAACAGGCCTACTCATACATCAGCGAGGTCATCGACGGCCGGCCGGCGCCGGTCACCGTAGACCTGTCCGGCCTGACCTTCTGCGACGCCTCGGGCCTCGGCGCGCTGGCCAGGATCGCGCGGCATGCGCGGCAGGCCGGCCGCCAGCTCAGGCTCACCTCGGCCCGGCCGTCGCTGGTGAAGATCATGCGGATTACCGGCCTGGACCGGGTCTTCCCCGAACTGCACCCGCCGGTGCGCGCGGTCTCAGCGTGAAATTCTGGCCTCAACCCCAAAAACCCCGGCCAGATAGGTTGCCCGTGACCGTGCAGGATGTTGCCCGCTAGCGTTAAATTTGGAGTGCTTCCGGCGTCAACATTAATCGCAAGCGGAGGGACGCTCAAATGGCCGAAGAAGTTCAAGGGCAGGCCGCCGAGGAAAACGACTCTTCCGAGTCTTCCGAGGCAACCATCGCCGTGCACTGGCGCGAGGAGGGCTATTACCCGCCCCCGCCCAAGTTCATCGGCCAGGCCAATGCCTCCGACCCGGCGATCCTGGACCGGTTCGCGGAAGAGAACTTCCCCGAGTGCTTCAGGGAATACGCGGACCTGCTTTCCTGGGACGAGTACTGGCACACGACGCTGGACACCAGCAACGCGCCGTTCTGGCGCTGGTTCGTCGGCGGCAAGCTGAACGCCAGCTACAACTGCGTTGACCGTCACCTGGACAAGCACAAGAACAAGGCGGCGCTGATCTGGGTCCCGGAACCCGAGGACGCCCCGCACGTCGTGATCACCTACCAGAAGCTCTACCGGCAGGTCAACGAGTTCGCCGCGCTGCTGCGGGACTTCTGCGGGGTCAAGGCCGGCGACCGGGTCACCTTGCACATGCCGATGGTGCCCGAGCTTCCGGTGGTCATGCTGGCCTGCGCGCGGCTCGGCGTGATCCACTCTCAGGTGTTCGGCGGGTTCAGCGGGGGCGCCTGCGGGCACCGCATCGCCGACTCGGGCAGCAAGATCCTCATCACCATGGACGCCTACTACCGCAGCGGCAGCGTGCAAGACCATAAGGTCAAGGCCGACGAGGCCGTCGCGGCGGCCCGCAAGGAGGGCGCCGAGGTCGAGAAGGTGCTGGTCTGGCGGCGCTTCCCCGGCCAGTACTCCTCCGAGACGCCGATGGTCGAAGGCCGGGACTTCTTCGTCGACGAGGTTCTCGCCGACTACCGGGACGCGGTCGTCGCGCCGGTCTCCATGCCGGCCGAGGCGCCGCTGTTCCTGATGTACACCAGCGGCACCACCGGCCGGCCCAAGGGCTGCCAGCACTCCACCGGCGGCTACCTGGCCTACGTGGCCGGCACGTCCAAGTACTACCAGGACATCCACCCGGAGGACACGTACTGGTGCATGGCCGACATCGGCTGGATCACCGGGCACTCCTACATCGTCTACGGCCCGCTCGCGCTGGGCACCACCAGCGTGATGTACGAGGGCACGCCGAACTACCCGGACGCCGGCCGCCCCTGGCGGATCGCGCAGCGGCTCGGGGTGAACATCTTCCACACCTCCCCCACCGCGATTCGCATGCTGCGCAAGGTCGGCCCGGACGAGCCGGCCAAGTACGACTACCACTTCAAGCACATGACCACGGTCGGCGAGCCGATCGAGCCCGAGGTCTGGCGCTGGTACTACGAGACCGTCGGCAAGGGCGAGGCGGTCATCGTCGACACCTGGTGGCAGACCGAGAACGGGGGCTTCCTCGGCACCGGGCTGCCCGCCCTGGACGCGATGAAGCCGGGCAGCTGCGGCCCGGCCGCACTCGGCATCTACCTCGAGATCCTCGACGAGAATGGCGAGCCGATCCCCAAGGGCAGCGGCAAGGCCGGCAACATCTGCGTCCGCAACCCGTGGCCCGGCATCTTCGAGACGATCTGGGGGCAGCCGGAGCGGTTCGTGTCGACGTACTTCGCCAAGTACAACCACAACCCCGACAGCAAGGACTGGCACGACTGGCCCTACTTCGCCGGCGACGGCGCGGTCCAGGCCGAGGACGGCTACTACCGCATCCTCGGCCGGGTCGACGACGTGATCAACGTGGCCGGGCACCGGCTCGGCACCAAGGAGCTCGAGTCCTCCGCGCTGACGGTCGAGGAGATCGCCGAGGCGGCAGCCGTCCCGGTCATCGACGACGTGCGCGGCCGGGCGGTCGAGATGTACGTCTCGCTCAAGCCCGGCGTCACGGCGGGCCCGGAGGTCGAGGCCAAGGTGATGACCGCGATCGAGACCGACATCGGCAAGATCGCGCGGCCGAAGAACATCTGGATCGTGCCGGACATGCCGAAGACCAGGTCCGGCAAGATCATGCGCCGGGTGATCGCCGCCACGTCCAACTTCGCCGACGTCGGGGACATCTCGACGCTGGCCAACCCCGAGATCGTGGAGCAGATCCGGCATCAGGTGCAGAACGCCAAGCACGTGCGCGGCGAGGTGCCGCGCGAGCTCACCGAGGCCGAAGAGGCCGAGATAAAGGCCTTCGGCGCCGAATGAGTTAACTCCGCCCGCACGCGTCCGGCGGGCCGCCTCACCGAGGTGGCCCGCCGGACGTTTTTTTAGGCCGAACGACCCTGGCGCACGCCCCGGCGCACGCTGCCTGCGGCCGGTGGCTCACGTCATCTAGCTAGGCTGGCCGATCTAGCTAGGCTGGCCGATCTCGGTCGTCAGCTCGTCGTGGAGGAAGCACTGGTAGCCGCTGACGGCGGCGGCGTCGCCCTCCGCCTGCGGGTAG
>JBOHCG010000192.1:0-12389 GCA_050698735.1 Streptosporangiaceae bacterium
TGGAGTGCGGCGTGCCGTCGCCTTCGTGACGTCCGCCTACAGCTCGTACTCGGGCTGCAGGCAGTACCTGGACGACATCGAGAGGGCCCGTGCCGAGGCAGGCCCCGGCGCTCCCGAGATCGACAAGATCAGGCGGTACTACAACCATCCAGGATTCATCGAGCCGTTCGCCGGCGCCGCGGCAGACGCCCTGGCGACGCTTCCCGCCGACCTGCGGGACGACGCCCGCCTTGTGTTCACCGCGCACAGCGTACCGGTCGCGATGGCGCAGGCCAGCGGGCCTGGAGGGGCTGGGGGCAGAGGAAGATACGTGGCCGAGCTGACCGAGGCCTCGCGGCTGATCGCGGAGCGGACACGCGGCGGCCGGCATCCGTGGACGCTTGCCTACCAGAGCCGCAGCGGGCCGCCGGCGCAGCCATGGCTGGAACCGGATGTCTGCGACCACATCGGCGACCTGGCCAAGTCAGGAGCCCGGGCGGTGGTCGTGATCCCGGTCGGTTTCGTCTCCGATCACATGGAAGTCAGGCACGACCTCGACGTCGAGGCCGCGCAGACCGCGGAGTCCCTCGGCGTCGCGTTCGCGCGCGCGGCCACTCCCGGGGCTCACCCGAGGTTCGCGTCGATGGTCACCGAACTGGTGCGGGAGCGGATGACCGGAGTTCCCTGCGCTGCACTCGGCCGGCTGGGGGTGCCGAGCCAGGAGTGCCCGGCTGACTGCTGCCGGTACGCGCAGCCTGCGGCCGGGCGTCCCGTGGCCGAGGGTCGTGGGCGGGCATGAGCGAGGTACCTGAGGAAGCGGAACCCGGGGAGCTGCTGCGGATCGCATGGGAGGCGGCGACCGCGGCGGGCCGCCTGCTGGCATCGTGGCGCAGGGACGGGCGCCCGGATGTCGTCGAGGTCAAGTCCAGTCCGACCGACGTGGTGACGGAGATGGACAGGAAGTCTGAGGCCCTGATCACCGGTCAGATCCGGGCGGTCAGGCCCGGTGACGCGGTGCTCGGCGAGGAGGGCGGCCAGAGCGGGGGAGGCCTGCCGCACGGCGGCAATGGTCCGGCCGGGACGGCAGCGGTGCTGTGGGTAGTGGACCCGCTGGACGGGACCGTCAACTACCTGTACGGCCTGCCGGACTGGTCGGTATCCATCGCCGCCGAGGTGGACGGCACCGTGGTCGCCGGGGTGGTCGAGGTTCCCCGCCACGGCGAGACCTTCACCGCCGTGCTGGGCGGGGGCGCCTGGCTGCACCGCGACGGAGATGCCAGGCCGCTGCACTGCAACACCGGTGTGGCGCTGGGACAGGCCCTCGTGGGGACAGGGTTCGGATACGCCGCCGAGCGACGGCGGGCGCAGGGCGAGGTGGTCGCGGCGTTGCTGCCGCACGTGCGTGACATCCGGCGCGGCGGCTCTGCCGCGGTTGATCTGTGCTCGGTCGCCGCCGGGCGGCTCGACGGGTTCTACGAGCGCGGCCTGAACTACTGGGACTACGCCGCGGGCGGGCTGATTGCCCGCGAGGCCGGTGCGCTGGTCGGCGGGCTGGACGGCCGCGCGGAGAGCCCCTCCATGACGGTCGCCGCGGGCCCGGGCCTGTACCAGAAGCTCGACACCTTGCTCGCCTGCCTGAACCCGGAAAGGGACGCGCCACGTAGTCATGGACAGGGTGCGTTAGCTAGCCCAGAACGGGATGTGTCAGGAGTTATCGGCGTGCCGCGTGTGCGCGGGGCGCGGACGTGACAGAATTCCCCGCCGGAATCGGGCACAACTACGGCCTTGAAAGCGTTACAACCGCGCAGCGACATGCGCACTACGGATGAAGGGGGATGGAGTACTCAGATGGCTACCGACTACGACAGCCCGCGGAAGACGGATGACGACCTGACTGAGGACAGCCTTCAGGAGCTTCAGGCGCGCCGGATGGACAAGTCATCGAGCACGATCGACCTTGACCCCGACGACGTTGCCGAGTCTCTGGAGCTGCCGGGGGCCGACCTGTCGAACGAAGAACTCTCGTTCCGGGTGATACCGCGTCAGGCGGATGAGTTCACGTGTTCCCGGTGTTTCCTTGTGCACCACAGGAGTCAGCTTGCCGAAGACCGCAATGGCCAGCTTGTCTGCCGGGAGTGCGCGGCCTAAGGCTCAGGCGGTCTTGGTTGTCTCGCAGTCCGGGCTGCTGTACGCCCTGCGTGCCGCCGCCCGGGTAGCGAGCAGCCTCGCCGCCTCGACGCTGACGCCGGTCAGCACCGACCAGCCGAGTGCCTCACCCAGCGCTACCTGCGGATCCTCCGGATGCGTGGGGGGCTCCTTGCCGGTGGCCTTGGTCCACGCGAAGGTGATCACCTTACGCGCGACGAAGGCGGCCACCATGGCCACAAGGGCGCTGGTCACCTTGGTGCCTATGTCCACTTTCCTATCCGCCATCCCGCTGCCTCCTTGTCGCCCCGTAACCCGATCGCGCAATCATGCCACTGGCTCGTGCCCGGGCCGTACCCGGCACCGCTCGATCGCCGCCGCCAGCTGCGCCGGATGCCTGGTACCGATCAGCCAGTAGGGCACGCCTGGTTGCTCTGCGCCGGCCGAGTCGAGCGGTATGTACACGGATTCCTTCAGGTAGGGTCGCAGATAAAGGCGTGCCGCGGGGTCCGCTTGCGGGCCGCGCAGCCGAGTGGACTGCTTCTCGTCGAGGGCTACTACCTCGCCGACAGGCGCCAAAACAAGCACGGCGCTTCCCGCGCGCAAGGTGCCGTCGCTGACCTCGATCGTTGCCCAGCTCAGCGCGATCAGCGCCGCCGCGAAGCCGATCGCGAGCCCGCCGATGATGATTATCGGCCACGGTTCGGGTAGTCCTGCATAGAGCGTGCCGCCGAGGATGAGGACGGTCGGGACGGCGAGCAGCCACCATGCGAGCGGTACATGAAGCCGTTCGCGGTAATCGAGCATGCAGTCGAGGGTAGTTGGTCAGATGGAGTCGTGGCGGGGGTGGCAGGGCCTAGAGCGGGCCGGCCGCGGTGCGGTGGACTGGTTTGCCGCGGCTTGGCGATCGGGGACACCGGAATACGGCAGGGCGGTCGATCACGGCCGTAACGGTCGTGAAGGGCACGACGGGAGCGGGGGGAGCAGCACGGAAGCGCCAGGGGGCAGCGGTGGCAGCCACGTCATAACCGACGAGCCGGCCACGCCGGATGCCAGTGGTCGCGGGGAAGACGCCGCCAGGCTCACCGAGGACGGCGGCGGGCTCAATGAAGAGGACAGGGTCGCACGTGGCACCGGCATAGAGGAGCAGATCGAGCGGGGCGCGAGCGTCCGCGCGCAGGACCGACTGCAGGTGCCGGCGCAGCGCCGCTCGGATGACCGGGACCCCCGCCCCGTCGTGCCCGAGCAGAGCCGGGTGCCAAGCTGGCTGGCGACGGGTGCCGCATGGTCATGGCGGCTGCTGCTGCTGGCCGCCGCGATCTACCTGATCGCGCGTGTACTCGGCATCCTGTACATCGTGGTCGTGCCCTGCACCGCCGCGATCCTGCTCACTGCCCTGCTGCAGCCGCTGGCCTCCAGGCTGGGCCGTGCCGGCCTGCCCAGGCTCGCCGCGACGTGGTGCACTCTGCTCATCGCGGCCGCGGTGCTGGGCGGCCTGGGCATGCTGGTGACCAACCGGATCACCGCGGATTACCCGGCCCTGGTCTCAGACACCAATCACACCATCACGCAGCTTGAGTCGTGGCTGGCCCGCTCGCCGTTCCACGTCAAGAGCAGCCAGGTCAAGAATGTCCTGAACGACATCCCCGGCTACCTCAGCAAGCACAAGGCTCTCGTCGAAGGCACCGTGGTGACCGGCGGCAAGATCGCTGCCGAGTTCTTCGGCGGCCTGGTGCTCATGCTCTTCGTGACGTTCTTCCTGATCAAGGACGGCGAGCGGATCTGGAACTGGCTGCTGGGCGCCATCCGGCGGACCGAGACGGCGAGCAAGATGGATCGCGCCGGGCGCGCGGCGTGGCTGTCGGTGGTCTATTACATGCGCGGGACGGTCGCGGTGGCGGCGATCCACGCGATCGTGATCGGGCTTGCCCTGTGGATCATGGGAGCTCCGCTGGTCATCCCGCTGGCCGTGCTGATCTTCCTGGCCGCGTTCGTGCCGTTGGTGGGGCTCCTGGTGGCGGGGGCGGTGGCCATCGTGGTGACCCTGGCCGCCAAGGGCTGGGTCGACGCGGTCATTTTGCTGTGCGTGCTTGTCGTCGAGGATCAGCTAGAGGGACACCTGTTCCAGCCGCAGGTGGTCGGCCGGGTCATCCGGCTTCACCCGCTCGCTGTCATCCTGTCGCTCGCCGTGGGCGGCGTGCTTGCCGGCATAGCCGGTGCCGTCGTGGCCGTGCCGGTGGTCGCCGTGATCACCCGGGCGCTGCCGGAATTGCGCCGCGGCGATGATGCGGATGATGATCCGTAGCGCCGGGCGATGCGACAGCGCCCCTTCCGCGCGCTATCCTCACGGTGCGTGGAGGGAGTCTTAGCGTGAACGGTTCCGGCCCCGACGTGCTGATCAAGCGCCTCGATCCTGGCGTGGCGCTGCCGTCGTACGCCCATCCCGGTGACGCCGGCGCGGACCTGGCCGCCGCCGAGGACGTCGAGCTAGGGCCCGGCGAGCGTGCCCTGGTGCGGACCGGGCTGGCGATCGCGCTGCCCGCCGGGTACGCGGCGTTCGTGCATCCCCGCTCCGGCCTGGCGGCGCGGCACGGCGTGACGATCGTCAACGCGCCCGGTACCGTCGATGCCGGCTACCGCGGCGAGATCAAGGTGACGCTGCTGAACACCGATCCGGTTCAACCGGTCAGTTTCAAGCGAGGCGACAGGATCGCGCAGCTGGTCATCCAGCGGGTGGAGCGCGCGGTCTTCCACGAGGCGGAGATCCTGCCGGGTTCGGCCAGGGGCGATGGCGGCTTCGGCTCCACAGGAGGGCATGACAGTGGCCAGCGGGGAGGGGCGGGCAGTCCCCCTATGAAGGGGGCCAGGAGAGTACGGGAGGACGGCAGTCCCCCCGAAGGGGGGTCAGGGGGGGCGGGCAGCCCCCCCAGGAGTGGGGGGGTCACCGGGGGGGTCATCCCCCCGGGGGAAAGAGAGGTGCGGAGTGTTTCGTCGGCGTCGTTCAGCTGACGCTAACCAGGAATGGCAGGACGACCTCGACTACGAGGACGAGCCGGCCGAGGAAGAACCCGAGCCCGCCGAGCCCCCGCGGGCAGAAGGCGGCCCGTGGGATGCGGCGGAGCCCCATCCTCAGCGGGAGCGCGTCGACCTGGGCAGCCTGCGCGTGCCTGTCGGCCCCGAGCACGAGATCCAGCTTGTCATGGCCGAACAGCACGGCGCCTGGGTTACGGTGAAGCACGGCGAGAGCGAGATGCAGGTCCAGGCGTTCGCCGCGGCGCGGAACAGCGCGCTGTGGGATGACGTGCGGGCCGAGATCGCGGCCGAGGTGGGCGGCGCCGGCGGGCGCAGCGAGGACTCGGACGGATCGTTCGGCGTCGAGTTGATGGCGCACGTTCCCGCTGAGCCCGGCCAGCCGGCCTCCGGCATGAGGCTGGTCAGGTTCGTCGGCATCGACGGCCCGCGCTGGTTCGTGCGCGGCCTGTTCACCGGGCCGGCTACCGCGGGCGGCGAGCCCGCCGCGCTGCTCGAGGAGGTGCTCAGGGACATCGTGGTGGTGCGCGGCGAGCACCCGGTGCCGCCGCGCGACATCCTGGAGCTGCGGCTGCCGCCCGAGGCGCGGCAGGCCTTCGAGGAGCACCAGGCGGCGGTGCAAGCCGAACAGGCGGAGCAGAACAAGTTTCGCGCCGACCTGAACCCGTTCGAACGCGGCCCGGAGTTCACCGAGACCCGCTAACCGCCAGGGCCGGTCCGGAACCCGGTCAGCTCACCCGGAGCAGGCGCGCCAGTTCCTCTTCGACGTCCTCGCTGGTCACGAAGAACAACTCGTCGCCGGCCTGCAGCGGGTCATCCGGATGCGGGACCAGGACCCGTCCCTCGCGCAAGATGGCCACGAGCGAGGTGTCCGCCGGCCAGTCGATCGAGCCGACGCGCTGGCCCACCAGTGGCGCCTCCGCGGGCATGGTCAGCTCGACCAGGCTCGCCTCGCTCTGCCCGAACGTCATCAGCCGCACCAGGTCGCCGACGCTGACCGCCTCCTCGACCAGCGCGGACAGCAGCCTGGGGGTGGAGACCGCGACGTCCACGCCCCAGGACTCGTTGTAGAGCCATTCGTTGCCTGGATGATTCACCCTGGCCACGACCCTCGGCACCCCGTACTCGGTCTTGGCGAGCAGCGCCACGACCAGGTTCACCTTGTCGTCACCGGTCGCCGCGATCACGACGTTGCATCGATGCAGCGCCGCCTCATCCAGGGAACTGATCTCGCATGCGTCGGCGAGCAACCATTCCGCCCTGGGCACGCTCTCGACCTTGATCGCCTTGGGGGAGTGGTCGATGAGCAGCACCTCGTGCCCGTTCTCGAGCAGTTCCCCGGCGATCGAGCGGCCGACCGCCCCGGCCCCGGCTATCGCGACCCGCATCAGTGCTCACCCTCCCGTGACGCGAAGATCGCGGCGATCCCGTCCAGGTCGCTCTCCCGGCCGACGACGTGCATCACGTCCCCCTCCTGCAGCACCGTCCCGCCGTCGGGCACGAACGCCTGGCCCAGCCTGTCGATGAAGGCGATCCTGGTCTGCGCCCTGGTCTCAAGCGCCTTCACCTGCTCGCCGATCCAGCGCGGCGAGAAGGCGACCTCGGCAAGCACGATCTTGCCCGAGGGGTCACGCCAGAGCGGCTCGGCGCCCTCGGGAAGCAGCTTGCGCAGCATCTGGTCCGCGGTCCAGCGCACCGTCGCCACCGTCGGGATGCCGAGACGCTCGTAAACCTCGGCGCGCCGAGGGTCGTAGATCCGCGCCGCGACCCGCTGCACCCCGAACGTCTCGCGCGCCACCCTCGCGGCGATGATGTTGGAATTGTCGCCGCTGCTCACCGCCGCGAAGGCGTCCGCGCGCTCGATGCCGGCCTGGATCAGCACGTCACGGTCGAAGCCGATACCGGTGATCTTGTCGCCCTTGAAGGCCGAGCGGAGCCGGCGGAATGCCTCCGGGTCCCTGTCGATGATCGCGATGCTGTTGCCCCGCTCCTCCAGGATGTGGGCGATGGTCGACCCGACCCGTCCGCAACCCATGATCACGATGTGCACGACCATCCCTCCACGATGAGCGGGCCCCCGTTCCGGGGCGCCTCGCCAAAGTATGCCCTCACTTGGCATCCTCCCCGGCCTGAAGCGGGGATTGCAGCTGCTACGCCGATTGGAACAGCAGTTGAGGTTCGCGGTTCGCAGGCCCGGCAACCCGGAAGCCTCCCCGCGCAGTCACGACGTACCCCGCCGCGATGTTCCTGGCCGCGTTCACGTCGGCATTGCAGGCAAAGTAGCAGGCCACGCAGGCGAAGAGGGCTTGGCTCTTGCGGCTCTCCGCTGCGATGTGCCCGCATGCGCTACAGCGCTGAGAGGTGTACGCGGGATTGACCTTTTCGACCCGGCCGGGGGCCTTGTCCTCCAGCCGGCGCACCAACAGGCCCCAGCCCGAACGCAGGAACCGCACCCATCCTGCCTTCGGAATCCACACCTGGCCGACTCTCCGGTTGAGTCGGCACATATGCTCTGGCTTAACGGCGACGATCCGGAACCCCTCATCACGTCCCGCTTTCCGCCATGACGGGCGACGGTGGGTGCTGTGGTAGAAGTTCCGCATCGCCTGGGCGAAGTCACGCAGCGCCTGCTGCTGGACGACCTGGCTGCCCGCTCGCAGCCACCCGTACTCGGCGCGGGCCTCAGTAAGTTGCCGGGCCTGCTCCAGGTACCCAGGCGCGCCGTTCCGTCCTGGCCGCCACCAGGAATGCTGCTCGACCGCGAGGTTCCACACATAGCGGGCGTGCGCGCAGTGGTCCTCCATGACTGCTTCCTGCGCAGCGGTGGGTGTCAAGCGGTAGCGGGACATTCAAACATTTTAGCGATAATAACCGATATTCCAGGGAGGTGAAGCGGCGTGTTCCTTCCGGCCCAATCGTCGGTATCTCCACACTGCGACCCCCGATGAGTTACCTTCCCGGTCATGTCGTGGAGCTGAGAGTTGAGGACGTGGCCAACGGAGGGTGGTGCATCGCCCGGCCGTCCGACGGACCGGTCGTGTTCGTGCGGTATGCGCTGCCGGGCGAGCGCGTCCTCGCCCGCGTCACCGAGGTCACCTCCCACCTCGCCCGGGCCGACGCCGTGCAGATCCTGGATGCCTCGCCGGACCGGGTCGACCCGCCCTGCCGTTACGCGGGTCCCGGCGGGTGCGGCGGCTGCGACTGGCAGCACGCCACCCCGGCCGCCCAGCGGTCGCTGAAGGCCGCAGTGGTCCGTCAGCAGCTCAAGCGGCTGGCGGGCATCGACCGCGAGATCACCGTCGAGCCCCTGCCCGGTGACGAGGCCGGCCTCGGCTGGCGAACGCGGGTGCAGTTCGCGGTGCGGGCCGACGGGGCGGCCGGGCTGAGAGCGCACCGGTCGCACGAGGTGATCGCCGTGGACCGGTGCCTGATCGCTCATCCGGCCATCACCGACCTGGCCATCACCGGCCAGCGCTGGAATGGCGTGGCCTCGGTCGAGGCCATAGTCGGAACCGGCGCCGCGGAGCGGCTGGTAGTCCTCTCACCACCGAGCCATGGGCACGAGACGCAAACCACTCGCCGTTCGGCATCCATTGAAGGGATAACGGCGGATTCCGTGGTCCGCCGCGTCGGCCGCCGGCTGACCCCGTTGCGCGGCCGGTCCTATCTGAGCCAGCGCGCGGCGGGACGGGACTGGCGGGTCAGCGCGGGAGCGTTCTGGCAGGTGCACCCCGCTGCGGCCGACGCGCTGATCGGTGCCGTCATGGCCGGGTTGCGGCCACGGGCCGGTGATGCGGCGCTCGACCTGTACTGCGGGGCGGGACTTTTCGCCGGGGTGCTCGCCGCCGCCGTCGGTCCCGGCGGCACCGTGATCGGCGTGGAGGCGGACGAGGCCGCCGTCCGAGATGCGCGGCACAACCTGCGGGAATGGCCCTGGACACGGGTCCACAGGGGCGACGTGGCGGCGGTGCTGCGCCGCGGCGGGCTCCCTCCGGCCAGGCTGGCCGTCGCCGACCCGCCGCGCTCCGGGCTGGCGCGCGAGGTCATCGACTACCTCAGCGCGGCGGGAAACGGGGCGGGCCGGTTCGGCTACGTGTCCTGCGACCCGGCAACTCTGGCCCGTGACATCGGCCTGCTTGCCGAGCATGGGTGGACGCTGGAGAGCCTGCGCGCGTTCGACGCGTTCCCGATGACCCACCACGTGGAGTGCGTCGCCATCCTGCAGGCGCCACGTACTGGGTGAGCGCCGCTCCGATCAGCGTCGGTACGCCGGTTTACGGGCCGGACGATCCAGCGTCGCCCCTCTTGACGTAGTAGCCAAGCCCAGGGACGCGGGTCAGCAAGCCCTCGTCTTGCAGCGTCCGCAGCGCCTTGGCGCACGTCTGCCGCGCGTGCCCGTACTGCTGGCTCAGTGTGGTGATGGACGGCGTCGGCATACCGGGCGCGAGGGTTCCCTCCGCGATCTCCCGGCGCAGCAAGGCGGCCAGGCGCACGTACGCTCTTGGGTCCGATTCGTCACTTATCGACACTCTCGTACCGTACTCGATTGGCAATATTGCCAATCGCAACGCTTCGACACTAGTCGAGATTAGACGAGCGATCAATCGTGCGTTAACGTCGGAATCCGACAGGGCCGCAACGGCCGCGCCGAGCCACAATCCCCTGGGCAGGTCATGATCTTCTACTCCTGGACGGCACTGAGCGACGGGAATCCGCCCTCCGCTGAGTCGTCCGTCGCCATGGGTATTACCGACGATCGCGGGCGGGCCATGCGGGCGGGCGAGGAGACCCTGGGGTCCGGCCGGGCCTTGATGGTCATCATCGAGGCGGTGCGCCCGGCGATGGCGGCGCAGACGCTGGCCCCCTGCTATGTGCGCACCGGCGTCGGCTGGCGTGGCTGGTGCACGAGCAGTGGCGAGGTGGCCTGGGAGAGGTTCTTCGTGCAGGTTGACCCGGCCGATACGTTTCCCGCCCGCGGGCCCCTGGCAGGATGGGGACTATGAAGCTCCGGATCTTCACTGAGCCACAGCAGGGCGCCGACTACACGACGCTTCGCCGGGTGGCGCTGGCCGCGGAGGAACTCGACTTTGACGCGTTTTTCAGGTCCGATCACTACCTGAAGATGGGCAGCGGCCCGAGGACTTCCGCGAGAACGGGATCGGCGGGACGCCGGGAGAGGTCGCGGCGAGGATCGCCAGCTTCGCCGATATCGGCGCCGAGCGGTGCTATCTACAGGTGCTTGACCTGAGCGACCTGGACCACCTGGAATTGCTCGCCTCCGACGTGGCACCCCAGGTGGTCTAGCCGGGTCCCCCGGACTAGGGCTCGAACGCGCGGCTGGCGGCCTCACGGCCGGTGGCACTGGCCGCAAGGTAGCCGTAGGTGCCCTGCTCGCGCAGTTCCCTGGCCGCGGCGACCAGCGCGCCCAGCGCGGCGAACGCGAACGCCCCGCCCACAGAGATCCGGCTGACCCCGGCCTCGGCCAGCTCGGAGACCGTCGGCGCGCCGCCGATGGCCAGCACGTTGACCGGGCGGTCGACCGCGCCGATGACCTGGCTGATGTCCTCGATGCTGCGCAGGCCGGGCGCGTAGAGCACGTCGGCGCCTGCCTGCTGATAGGCCTGCAGCCGGGCGATCGTGTCGGCCAGGTCCGGCCGGCCGTGCAGGTAGTTTTCGGCGCGGGCGGTCAGCACGAAGCGGACAGGGCCGGAATGCGCAGCCTGTGCCGCAGCCGCGACGCGGTCGGCCGCGAGCTTGAGGTCGTAGATCGGGTCGTCCTCGCGGCCGGTGGAATCCTCCACCGAGCAGCCGGCTAGGCCGGTGCCGATCGCCAGCGCCACGGTCTCCGCGACGCCCGCCGGGCTGTCCGCGAAGCAGTTCTCCAGGTCGGCCGAGACAGGCAGGTCGGTCGCCGTGACGATCGCCGCGGCGTGCGCTAGCGCTTCGTCCCTGGTCACCGACCCGTCGTCGCGGCCAAGCGTGGCCGCGTAGCCGGAACTCGTGGTGGCGAGGGCCTCGAAACCCGCCCAGGCAAGGAGGCGGGCCGATCCGCGATCCCAAGGGTTCGGCAGCAGCAATGGCTGGCCTGGCCGGTGAAGGGCGAGGAATCGTTGCGCCTGCTCTGCCTGAGTGGTCATGCCCAATAACGTATCGCACCGGTGCGCGGGCTCGGCTCCCGTAACCCAAGAACCGGGAGTGCCAGGTCAGCGGCCCTGGCCTGGCTAAATTGCCGATCGTTGACGCCTCTGGATACGAAACGCCGTCATAACCAGCGGACCTGCTCATACAGCTTGCGGGGCAGTAGTCGCAATGCGATCGTTGAGCAGTGCGCTCTGACACCGCCACCGCCAGGAGGATAAGGCTTGTCATAACCCTCTCGGTTGCGGGCGCCGCCACCGTCATGCTCGGCGTTCTGCTCGTGATCGTGGGCACGGCAATACGGCTCTTCACCAGCCATCCGGTGAGCCGCATCACCGGAATCGGCGTGGGCGTGGCCGCGGCGGGCATGGCGTTCGGCCTGATCGTCCTGGTGGTCTTCCTGTTCACCCGGGACCGGGCCGTGGCGGGTAGCGCGCCCCGCCAGCAGCGCGCCCGGTCGTCCCACCGGCACGGGGACGGGAGGCGTCAGGCGGACGCCACCCGGGGCG
Source organism: Streptosporangiaceae bacterium (assembly GCA_050698735.1). Lineage (GTDB taxonomy): Bacteria > Actinomycetota > Actinomycetes > Streptosporangiales > Streptosporangiaceae > Palsa-504. The sequence goes on from JBOHCG010000192.1 coordinate 11,802, forward strand.
GCTACGGTCAGCCGGGGCGCGGAGCCTCCGCACACTCTCGCAAGCAGCAGGTGCTGAACCCCACGACCATCTACACGCCGGGCGGTCTGCTCGACATGCCAAGGGATACCCGCGATCCGGCGGCCGCCCCCGGCGGCCCGAGGCCCACGGCAGGCCCCGGTGCCGGTGCCAGGGCCGGCAGGCCAGGCGGGCCAGTCGGTCCAGGCGGGCCAGTCGAGCCAGGCGGCGGGCGCGGCCGGGACTGGCCGCAGGCTGGACGGGTGGAAGCGCCGCCGCCGGCTTCCCACCGCTCGGGGTCTTCCCCCCAGCCGGGGACGCCTCACCCGCCGGGGAGTGCTTACCAGCCCGGGAGCGCTTACTCGCCAGGGACTGCTCATCAGCAGGAATCCGGCCACGCGCCAGGATCCGGGCATCCGCCGGGGACGCCTTATCCCGCTGGTCCGGCTTACCCGCCTGGGGCGCCCTATCCCGCCGGCACTGCCTATCCCGCCGGCACTGCCTATCCCGCCGGCACTGCCTATCCCGCCGGCACTGCCTATCCCGCCGGCACTGCCTATCCACCGGGGCCCGGCCAGCCGCAGGGAACCG
>JBOHCG010000193.1:0-12292 GCA_050698735.1 Streptosporangiaceae bacterium
CATCACCTGGCTCACGTGCGCGATCAGGTTCGGCACGTCCCACAGCAGCTCGGAGGTGCGCGCCTGCTGGCGGACCGCCCCGTTTACTGTCGTAGTGAGCTGCAGGTCGGCGGGATCGGTCCCCGTTTCCATCCACGGCCCGAGCGGGCAGAACGTGTCGAAGCCCTTTGCCCTGGTCCACTGGCCGTCCCTGGCCTGCAGGTCGCGCGCGGTCACGTCGTTGGCGCAGGTATAGCCGAAGATCACTTCCTCGGCCCGCTCCCTTGGCACGCTGCGGCAGAGCCTGCCGATGATGACCGCGAGTTCGCCCTCGAAGTCCACCCGGTCGGTCAGCTTCACCGGATACCTGATCGCGTCCCCCGGGCCGGTCACCGAGGTGGACGGCTTGAGGAACAGCACGGGCTCGGCGCCTTCGAGCGATTCGGCCTGCCGCTCGCCGTCCATCTCCGCCGCGTGCTCCGCGTAGTTCCTGCCCGCGGCCACGACCTTGCTCGGCAGCACCGGCGCGAGCAGCCTGACCTCCGCGAGCGGGTACCTGCGCCCGGTCAGCCGGACGCCGCCCGGGTCGACCCCGAACGGATGCCCGTACAACTCGGCGATGCTCAGGCGAAGCACCGCGCTCCGGTCGCCGGGCTGGTCCGCGTCACCGGGCTCGCCCTCGACCACGCCGTACGCGACTCCGTCGCCCTTGGAGAATCTCGCGATACGCACGCCTCTCCTTACCTCGTCCGCCCCAGGCCCTGGCCACTTGCCTAACGCGGGTTCACTGCTGGTAGCCCTCGACCTCGCCGGCCGGGCGGGCCGCCGCCTGCCCGGGGTTCTCGCCGAACTCGCGCCGGGCGCGCCGTTGCCGCAGCAGGTCCCAGCACTGGTCGAGCGCCTGCTCAGCCGAGCGGAGCTGTTCCTGCTCCTGCGCGCCGCTGAACTCGCCGCTCGCGAGCTGAGCACGGAGCTTGTGCTCGGTCTGGATGAGGTCGCCGATGTGAGCCAAGATCTCCCTGTCGTCCATGCCCCTACCGTAAGTCCCTGGCCGTCGTGGTGGGGCCGGGGGGCCAGGATTGAGCAGGGGGCTCAGGGGGTCGGCTCGCGGCCGGAGCGGAGGAGGGAGTAGGTGACGGCTTCCTCCAGGGCGTGGTAGGAGGCGGCGATGATGTTCTCGTGGACGCCGACGGTGTTCCAGGTGTCGCCGGTGCCGTCGTCGGACTCGATGAGGACCCTGGTGATGGCGCCGGTGCCGTGGGTGCCTGCCAGGATGCGGACCTTGTAGTCGGTCAGCTCTAGGCGGGCCAGCTCCGGGTAGATCTGCTCGAGCGCCGCGCGCAGCGCCTTGTCCAGGGCGTTCACCGGGCCGTTGCCCTCGCCGACCGCCACCAGGCGCTCGCCCTTGGCGGTCAGCCTGACGGTCGCCTCGCTGGTCATCCGGCCGTCGGGGTGGCGCTCGACGATGACCCGCCAGGACTCGACGGCGAAGTACTCGTGGCGCTGGCCGAGCTCGTCGCGCAGCAGCAGCTCGAAGCTGGCGTCGGCGGCCTCGAAGGTGTAGCCGCGCGCCTCCAGGTCCTTCACCCGGTCGGTGACCCGGCCGATGGTCTCCCTGTCGCCGGACAGGTCGTAGCCGAGCTCGCGGCCCTTCAGCTCGATCGACGCGCGGCCCGCCATGTCCGAGACGAGCATCCGCATGTCGTTGCCGACCAGCTCCGGGTCGATGTGCTGGTAGAGCATCGGGTCGACCTTGACCGCCGAGGCGTGCAGCCCGGCCTTGTGCGCGAACGCGGACAGGCCCACGTAGGGCTGGTGGGTGTCCGGCGCCACGTTGGTGACCTCGCTGATCGCGTGCGCGATCCTCGTCATCTCCACCAAGCCTGCTTGCGGCAGGACCTGGCGGCCCTTCTTCAGCTGCAGGCCTGCCACCACGCTGAACAGGTTGGCGTTGCCGGCCCGCTCGCCGTAGCCGTTCGCGGTGCCCTGCACGTGGGTGACGCCGGCGTCGACCGCGACCAGGGTGTTGGCGACGCCGCAGGCGGTGTCGTCGTGGCAGTGGATGCCCAGCCGCGACCCGGTGCTCGCGGCCACGGCGGCGACGACGTCGCCGAGTTCGTTCGGCATCATGCCGCCGTTGGTGTCGCACAGGGCCACCAGGTCCGCGCCGGCCTGCGCCGCCGTCCTGATCACCTCGAGGGCGTAGGCGGGATTGGACCGGTAACCGTCGAAGAAGTGCTCCGCGTCAAGGAACACCCGCTGGCCGTTTTCGCGCAGGTGGGTGACGGTATCCGCGATCATGGCCAGGTTCTCCTCCAGCGTGGTACGCAGGGCGAGGAGGACGTGCCGGTCGTGACTCTTCGCGACAAGCGTCACGACCGGCGCGCCCGATTCGCGCAGCGCGGCGATCAATGGGTCTTCGGCCGCCTTGGCGCCGGGCCGGCGGGTCGCGCCGAACGCGGCGAGCTGCGCGTGCTTGAGATCGAGCTCGCTGGCCGCGCGCCGGAAGAACTCGGTGTCCTTCGGGATCGCGCCTGGCCAGCCGCCCTCGATGAAGCCGACGCCGAGCTCGTCCAACTGCCTGGCGATGACCAGCTTGTCGGCCACGGTCAGGTTCAGCCCTTCCTGCTGGGCGCCGTCCCGCAGCGTGGTGTCGTAGACGTGAAAGGTGTCGTCGAGCATCGGTGTGTGTCCGTTCTGGTCTGCTGGATTCTCTTTCGGTGCAAAACAAAAGACCCCTCGCGGGTACGCGAGAGGTCTGCGCGTCGGCGTCCAGGGGCTCTTGGGCTTCCCGGGCGCTGGGGTGGGTTACCCCAGCGTGCCGACGCGCCTGCCGATAATGATCCGGCCGGAGGTCACGCGACCAGTCTGCCACACGCCCACCCCCGCCCGCATGCCTATCTCACCATCCGAGACGGTGAGGCGGTTTTCCATGATCACCGGCAGAAACGGTCCCTATACGGTCCAAACTGCCCGCGATCATGAGTTGGGGTGGGTCGGGGGCTAGCAGACTTTGTGGACCCAGTTGAGGGGATCGGGGCGGTGGCCGTACTGGATGCCGATCAGTTCCTCGCGCAGGCGCATGGTGACCGGGCCTGGGGTGCCGTCGCCGATGACCCACTCTGCGGACTTGGCCTTGACGTGTCCCACCGGGGTCACCACCGCGGCGGTTCCGCAGGCGAAGACCTCGGTCAGCTCGCCGCAGGCGCATCGCTGCTGCCACGCGTCGGTCGAGATGCGGTCCTCGGTGGCCTTGATGCCCAGCTCGGGAGCGAGCCTGAGCAGCGAGTCGCGGGTGATGCCGGGCAGCAGGGTGCCGGTCAGCGCGGGGGTCATGATGGTGTCGCCGGCGGTGGAGCCGGAGACGAAGAACAGGTTCATGCCGCCCATTTCCTCGACCCAGCGGTGCTCCGCGGCGTCAAGCCAGACCACCTGGTCGCAGCCGCGGTCCACCGCCTGCTGCTGGGCGGCGAAGGCGGCCGCATAGTTGCCGCCCGCCTTGACCGCCCCGGTGCCGCCGGGCGCCGCCCGGGTGTAGTCCTCGGACAGCCAGACCGTGACCGGCTCGGGCTTGGCGCCGCGCTGGGTTTCGAAATAGGAGGCGGCAGGCGAGGCGATGACGCAGAACAGGTACTGGTCCGACGGGTGGTTGACGCCGAGCCCGCGCTGGGTGGCGATCATGAACGGCCGCAGGTACAGGCTGTTCCCCTCGCCGTAGGGCACCCAGTCGCGGTCCTGGGTGACGAGCAGCTCGAGCGCGCGGATGAAGGTCTCCTCCGGAAGTTCGGGCATCGCCATCCGGTGCGCCGACCGGTTGAACCTGGCCGCGTTCGCGTCCGGCCTGAACACGGCGATCGACCCGTTGTCCTGGCGGTAGGCCTTCAGGCCCTCGAAGAACTCCTGCGCGTAGTGGAAGACGGCGGTGGCCGGGTCGAGCGTGAAGGGCCCGTAGGGCTCGAGGCGGGCGTCATGCCAGCCGCGGCCATCCGCCCAGCGGATGGTGATCATGTGGTCGGTGAAGAGCCGGCCGAACCCCGGCGAGGCAAGCATCGCCTCGCGCTCGGCGTCGGGCACCTGGTGCCCGGAGAGGCGGATCTCGAAATCGATCATGGTGTGCGGCTTCCTCCTCGCCCTCCGAGGGCGGGACATCAACACTAGCCGGTGAGCCCGGGTAGCGCGGGACGACGACGGGACTGCGGGGGCGCGCGTGTGGCGCGGTCAGGGGAGTATGAACCGCGGGGCCTGAGGTCGAGCCGGGAGCGCGACCTCAGCCGGATACTCGCTCGGCGATGTCGTCGCCTACCTCTACCGTGGTGCGCGCGGCCCAGGCGCCCTGCCGCTCTACGAGGTCGTCGGCGACCGCCTGCTCGACCCTGACGGCCTCGGCGATCAGGCCGAGGTGCTCGCACAGCATGGCGGCGGACAAGATGGCCGCCGTGGGGTCGGCCTTCTGCTGGCCCGCGATGTCGGGCGCGCTCCCGTGCACCGGCTCGAACATGCTCGGCGCGGCGCCCTCCGGGTTGATGTTGCCGCTGGCGGCCAGGCCGATCCCGCCCGCCACCGCGGCGCCGAGGTCGGTGAGGATGTCACCGAAGAGGTTGTCCGTGACGATGACGTCGAAGCGCTCGGGCTGGGTGACGAAGAACATCGAGGCGGCGTCGACGTGGCTGTAGTCCACCGACACCTCCGCGAACTCCTTGGCGAGGCCGTCCACGGTCCGCTGCCACAGGTCGCCGGCGTAGGTGAGGACGTTGGTCTTGTGCACCAGCGTCAGCTTCCTGCGCGGCCTGGCCATCGCCCTGGCGAACGCGTACCTGGCCACCCGCTGCACGCCGAACGCGGTGTTAATGCTCTCCTGGGTGGCGACCTCGGCCGGGGTACCCTTGCGCATCACGCCGCCGGCCCCGGTGTACGGGCCCTCGGTGCCCTCGCGGACCACCACCATGTCCACCGACTCCGGCCTGGCGCTGGCCAGCGGTCCCGCCACGCCGGGGTAGAGCCGCACCGGACGCAGGTTGACGTACTGGTCGAGCTCGAACCGCAGCCTGAGCAGCAGGCCGCGCTCGAGCACGCCGCTCGGCACGCTCGGGTCGCCGACGGCGCCGAGCAGGATCGCGTCGTGCCCCCTGATCTCCTCGAGCACCGCGTCAGGCAGTGTCTCCCCGGTGCGGTGCCAGCGGCGCGCGCCGAGGTCGTAGTCGGTCTCGTCGAAGGCGACATCGGGCGCCGCCACCCGCAGCACCTTGAGCGCCTCGGCCACCACCTCGGGGCCGATGCCGTCGCCGCCGATGACGGCAAGCCTGATCGTTCGGGAAGCCATGCGAGTACCTTACTGGTGGGTCCGGTCCGCCGCGGCCCCTCCGTTGTCGCGCCGGTCAAGCGCGACCTGGACCGCCCGGATCGCTGACGTCTCTGGCTCGGCGGCAGGCTCGGCAGCGGGCACGGCGGCCAGGGCAGACGGCCAGTCAGAGGGATACATGTCGTACACGAGAATGCTCCTGATGCGAGAACCCGGATCGGACTTACGGCCAGCGCCAAACCCCCGCAGCGGGTCGCTGGCCTGCCCTGGATCAGGCTCCGCTGCGGCTGGCGAAGAGTACGAGCTGCCGCATGATGATCCTCACGCTACCCGAGCCAGGTTTGCCGCAGACACCCGTTTAAGACGGCTGTCTCAGTATTCGAGACACTATTTTTAGGTCCTAGTACATTCCTCATCTGGCGGGAGAAGCGGCGGCCGGGCGGCCGGTCGCCGGGGTCGCGGCCTCGGCCGCGATGTTCGTACTCATCACGGTCCGCTACCCCGCGCGAGGCCGGGCTATTCGCCCGGGCCCGCCGCAATCGGAGGTTACTCGTCTTGGCTTAGCCAGGACATCAGGGGGCGGAGGCGGGCGCCTACCTGCTCGATCTGCTCGGCGTGCTCGGCGTCGCGGCGCTTGAGGAAGTTGGGCTTGCCGGCGTCGAACTCCTCGACCAGTTCGCGGGCGAACGAGCCGTCCTGGATCTCGCCCAGGATGCGGCGCATCTCCTCGCGGGTCTGCTCGTTGATCAGCCTCGGGCCGCGGGTGTAGCCGCCGTACTCGGCGGTGTCGGACACCGACCAGTACATCTTGGAGATGCCGCCCTCATACATCAAGTCCACGATCAGCTTCATCTCGTGCAGGCACTCGAAGTAGGCCGATTCCGGCTGGTAGCCGGCCTCGACCAGGGTGGCGAAGCCCGCCTTGATCAGCTCGGCCACGCCGCCGCACAGCACGGTCTGCTCGCCGAACAGGTCGGTCTCCGTCTCCTCGGTGAAGGTGCTCTTCAGCGCGCCGGCGCGGGTGCCGCCGATGCCCTTGGCGTAGGCCAGGGTCAGCGGCCAGGCGCCGCCGGTGGCGTCGCGCTCCACGCAGACGAGCACCGGCACGCCGCGGCCCTGCGCGAACTGGCGGCGGACCAGGTGGCCGGGGGCCTTGGGCGCGACCATGCACACGTCGACGCCCGGCGGCGGGTCGATGAGGTTGTAGCGGATGTTCAGGCCGTGCGCGAAGAACAGCGCATCGCCTTGCACCAGCGCCGGCGCGATCGCCTCGGCGTAGAGTGCGCGCTGCAGGTGATCGGGGACCAGGACCATGATCAGGTCCGACTCCTCGCACGCCTCGGCGGGGGTCATCACCTTCAGGCCCTCGTTGGCGGCCTTTTCCCGGCTCGCCGAACCCTCCGGGAGGCCGACGCGTACGTCGACGCCGGAGTCACGCAGGGACAACGCGTGTGCGTGGCCCTGGCTGCCGTAGCCGAGGATGGCAACGTGCCTGCGCTGGATGACGGACAGGTCGGCGCTGTCGTCGTAGAAGATCTCTGCCACTGAAGTGGGCCTTTCTGTGTCGGACTGAGGAACGGGCGCGGCGCGCGCCACGGCCCGGCCTTTCCTGTGCCGGGCTGAGGAACGGGCGCGAGACTCGCACCACGGCTCGTTCGGATAAAAATAAAAGGTTTTTAGGCGCTGCGCTCCACGGGGCGAAGTGCGCGGTCGGTGATCGAGCGGCTGCCGCGGCCGATCGCGACCATCCCGGACTGAACCAGTTCCTTGATCCCGAACGGCTCCAGCACCTTGATCAGCGCGTCGAGCTTGTCACGGTTGCCTGTTGCCTCGACCGTGATCACGTCGAGTGCCACGTCCACTACCTTGACACGGAACAGGTTGACTGTCTCGAGCACCCGGGACCTGCTGTCCGCGTCGGCCCTGACCTTGATCAGGATCAGCTCGCGCTGGACGGTCGCGCCCGGTTCGAGCTCGACGATCTTGAGCACGTTGATGAGCTTGTTCAGCTGCTTGGTCACCTGCTCAAGCGGGTGCTCCTCGCAGTTGACCATGATCGTGATGCGGGAGATCTCCTCGTGCTCGGTCGGGCCGACGGCGAGCGAGTCGATGTTGAAGTTCCGCCTCGCGAACAGGCCCGCGATCCTGGTCAGGACGCCTGGCTTGTTCTCGACAAGGACGGATAGCGTGTGCCGGCTCATTGCCTTATTCCTCCCTGCCGCCGAAGTCGGGCGCTATGCCGCGCGCGAACTTGATGTCGTCGTTGCTGGTGCCTGCCGCGACCATCGGCCAGACCATCGCGTCCTTGTGCACGATGAAGTCCACCACGACCGGGCGGTCGTCGATGGCCATCGCGCGCTCGATCACCTTGTCCACGTCGGCGGTCTGCTCGCAGCGGATGCCCTCGCAGCCGTACGCCTCGGCGAGCTTGACGAAGTCGGGCACCCGCGTGCCGATTGGCCTGTTCGGCTCGGCAGTGCCCCCCGGGGGGACGACCCCCCCAGACCCCCCCGCAGGCGCGGCGTGCAGGTCGGTGTTGGAGTAGCGCTCGTTGTAGAACAGGGTCTGCCACTGCCTGACCATGCCGAGGCTGCCGTTGTTGATGATCGCGACCTTGATCGGGATGCCCTCGATCGTGCAGGTGGCCAGCTCCTGGTTGGTCATCTGGAAGCAGCCGTCGCCGTCGATCGCCCACACGCAGGCGTCCGGGCGGCCGAACTTGGCGCCCATCGCGGCGGGCACCGCGAAGCCCATCGTGCCCAGGCCGCCGGAGTTGATCCACGTCCCCGGGTGCTCATAGTCGATGAACTGGGCCGCCCACATCTGGTGCTGGCCCACGCCGGCCACGTACACCGCCTCCGGGCCGGCGATCTTGCCGATCCGCTCGATCACGTACTGCGGCGCGAGCGAGCCGTCCTCGGGCTGGGCGTAGCCGAGCGGGTAGGTCGTCCGCCACTTGTCGTACTGGGCCTGCCAGGCCTGCAGGTCGGCGCGGTGGCCCTGCTCGTGCTCGGCGCGGACGGCCGCGACCAGGTCGGCGATCACCTCGCGGCAGTCGCCGACGATCGGCACGTCGGCCCGGCGGTTCTTGGAGATCTCGGCCGGGTCGATGTCCGCGTGCACGATCAGCGCGCCGGGGGCGAACGTGTCGAGCTTGCCCGTGACCCGGTCGTCGAACCTGGTGCCGAGCGCGACGATCAGGTCGGCGCGCTGCAGCGCGCCGACCGCCGCCACCGCGCCGTGCATGCCCGGCATGCCCAGGTGCAGCGGGTGCTTGTCGGGGAACGCGCCGCGGGCCATCAGGGTGGTGACGACGGGGATGCCGGTGAGCTCGGCCAGCTCGCGGAGTTGCTGGGTGGCGCCGGCCTTGATCACGCCGCCGCCGACGTACAGCACCGGGCGCCTGGCCTCGGTGATCAGCCGCGCGGCCTCGCGGACTTGCCTCGCGTGCGGGCGGGTCACCGGGTGGTAGCCGGGCAGGTCGAAGGCGACCGGCCAGCTGAAGTCGGTCATCGACTGCATCGCGTCCTTGGCGATGTCGACGAGCACCGGCCCCGGCCGCCCGGTTGAGGCGACGTGGAAGGCCTCGCCGATGGTCCTGGCGATGTCCTCGGGCTTGGTGACGAGGAAGTTGTGCTTGGTGATCGGGATCGTGATCCCGGAGATGTCGGCCTCCTGGAAGCCGTCGGTGCCGATCATGCTGCTCGAGACCTGGCCGGTGATCGCGACGATCGGCACCGAGTCCATGTACGCGTCGGCAAGCGGGGTGACCAGGTTCGTCGCGCCCGGGCCGCTCGTCGCCATGCAGACGCCGGTCCGCCCGGTGGCCTGGGCGTAGCCGGTGGCCGCGTGCCCGGCGCCCTGCTCGTGCCTGACCAGGATGTGCCTGATGATCTTGGAGTCGAGCAGCGGGTCGTAGGCGGGCAGGATCGCGCCGCCCGGGATGCCGAATACCACGTCCGCGCCGACCCGCTCAAGCGCGTACACCAGGGCCTGCGCGCCGGTGGCGCGGGTCTTGCCGTGCAGCCTCGGGTCCGCGGCGCCGGCGGCGGACTGCTGGGCGTCCGCCGCCTGGGCCGGCTGGGCCTGCGGAGGCTGGGCCTGCGGAGGCTGGGCCTGCGGAGTCTGGGCCTGCGGAGTCTGGGCCTGCGGAGTCTGGGGGTGCGGCTGGTGGGTCGCCTCGCGGTGCGGCGAGCGGGCGGCCAGGTCCTTCGGGCTGGGGGCCGTCGGGCTTGCGGGTGCGGCGGATCCCGGCTTGTGGCTCGTTATCTGCTCGGTCATGGCGTGTCTTTCTGCTATCGGAGTCGGCGGCATAAAAAATCCCCCCGTGCCTTACGGCAGCCGAGGGGAGCGCGCAGTGGCCGGACTGGTCAGCCGCCTGCGCGCCAGCCAAGTACGAGAATCTGCGTCACGTTCACGGGTCTTACCTTACTGCGACCGGGAAACCGGTCGTCAACCGCTAACCGGTGTTGTCTCGCATGCCGAGACGGGCTGTTCGCCTCTTTGGTCGTCCGCCGCGGCGAGCAGGGCTTCGACGCCGGAGGCCGTCATCGGGCCGGCGATCAGGAAGCCCTGGCCGTAGCAGCAGCCCATCTCGCGCAGCTCCATCAGCTGCCTGGGCTGCTCGATGCCCTCGGCGATCACCCGCAGGCCCAGGTCACGCCCCAGCTGCACGACGGTCCTTGTCAGCAGCGTGAGCGTGTCGTCGTGGCCGAGGCCGGCCACGAACGAGGGCGCGATCTTGATGATGTCAAGCGGAGGCTGCCGCAGGTAGGACAGCGACGCGTAGCCCGTGCCGAAGTTGTCCACGGCCAGCCGGATGCCCAGCTGGCGCAGGTCCGCGAGCAGCGCGACGATGTGCCCGTTGCCCTCGACGAGAACCCGCTCGTTCACCTCGACGGTGAGCGCCTCGGCGGGCAGGCCGGTTTCTGTGAGGACCTCCGCCACCAGGGCGGCAAAGCCCGGCGCGGCGATCTGCCTGGCGGACAGGTTGACCGAGACGCCGATGTCCCAGCGGTCCCGCCAGGCGGCCGCCTGTGCGCAGGCCGCGCGCAGCACCCACTCGCCGAGCGGCACGATCAGGCCGGACTCCTCGGCGGCGTCGAGGAACTCCCGCGGCGGCACCACCTGGTCGCCGCGCCACCAGCGGACGAGCGCCTCGGCCCCGATGACCCGCGTGCCCCGTGTGGCCGCCAAGTCGACGATCGGCTGGTACTGCAGCGCGAGATGGCCGCTGGCGATCGCCCGCTGCAGGTCGCTGAGCAGCTCCAGCCGGCGCACCGCGTCGGCGTGCATGTGCGCGGCGTAGATCTCCGTCGTGTCGCCGCCCGCTTCCTTGGCCCGCGACATGGCCACGTCCGCGTTGCGCAGCACAAGCTCGGCGCCTTCGCCGACCTCACCGTTCCCGCGGTTCTTGGGTCCCGCGGGGTCGGCGAGGGCCACGCCCGCGCTGGCGGTGAGCGTGATCTGCTGGCCCGCCACCCGGAACGGCTCCGCGGACACCGCCCTGGCCAGCCGCTCGGCCAGCTCGGCGATCTCCTGGACGCCGGTGGCGCTCTCCACGAGCACGGCGAACTCGTCACTGCCCCAGCGCGCCACCGTGTCCTGGGCCGGCACGACCGCGCGCAGCCGCCGGGCCGCCTGCGCGAGCACCAGGTCACCGGCGCCGTGGCCGACCGAGTCGTTGACCGCGGTGAACCGGTCGATGTCGAGGAAGACGACGCCGACCCGGCGGCCCGCGGCGATGTCGCGCAGCGCGTCCCTGGTCCGCTCCTCGACGTAGGCCCGGTTGGGCAGGCCGGTCAGCCCGTCGTGGAAGGTCAGGTGCGCGACCTGCTGGCGGAGCGCGATCTGGTCGCTGACGTCCCGGACGGTGACGAGCAGCTGACCTTCCTGGCCGGGGACCTGATACGGCAGCACGGTCGACTCGACGTACCGCCAGGTGCCGTCGGCGGTGCGGACCCGGATTGGCAGCCTGCCCTCGGTACCCGCGGTGTCCGCCGCGCCCTCGGCGCCCTCGGCGGCCTCGGCGGCCTCGGCGGCCGCGTGGTCGCTGAGCGCACGGCGGAACGCGGCGAGGGCCGCCAGCCGGTCCTCCGGGTGCACGAAGTCGAGCAGCCGCCGGCCGACCAGGTCACGGGGCGGATAGCCGAAGTCCTGCACCGCCGGGCTGGCGTAGCCGATCACCCCGACCAGATCGCAGACCAGCACGAGGTCACTGGTCCGGTTGGCCAGGTCGCGGAGGTTCCGGCTCGATTCGCGCCATATCCGCAGCACCATGCCGTTCTGCCCGACCAGCATGAAGATCCGCACGGCCAGCACGAGCACGCCCGCGCCGCCGGCTATCACCAGCACGAGGCCGTACGTCGTCACCCCGGCAAGGCCGTACCCGATGACCACCAGGGTGGCCACGCTCGCGGCCAGCGCGGCGGTGACCGTCGCCGCGCTCGCCGCGCCGGCGGTGAACCCGCGGGTCCAGCGCGGCTGCGTCCGCGCGGCCATCGGCCACGGGACAAGGCCAAGCAGCGCCGCGGCGAGCAGCGCCATCAGCTGGGCCGGGAGGCCCAGGTGGCCGCCGGAGGCCCGGCCGCCCACGGCCAGCGCATCCCCGACCGCGACGGCGAGCAGGGACACGTAGGGCAGCATCACCCGCCGCCAGGCGGTGGTGACAAGCGGCAGCAGCGCGCCGAGCACGGCCAGGTCGGCCAGCGGGTGGATGAGGACGAGCAGGAACGTACCCGGCCGGTCGCCCGACCGGTGGAACTCGGAGCTGAACAGCGTGACCCAGCCGATCACCAGCAGGGCGACCGCCATCACGTACCCGTCAGCGAGCCCGGGCGGCACCGAGGAGGTCGGCGGGCCTTCGGGGCCGGCCTGCGCCGGCTGCTTCCCGGTGTGCCCGGTGTGCCCGGTGTGCCCGGTGTGCCCGGTGTGCCCGGTGTGCCCGGTGTGCCCGGTGTGCCCGCGCTCGGCCGCGGTCAGCGCCGCGATGCCGACCGCCGCGGCGGCCACCGC
>JBOHCG010000194.1:0-12230 GCA_050698735.1 Streptosporangiaceae bacterium
GGGCCGGACGGCGGCGGGCCGGACGGCGGCGGGCCGGACGGCGGCGGGCCGGACGCGTAGACCGAGACCTGAGATCGGCGAGCAACCGGGACTCGATTACCTGGGGCCCGCGACCGTGCCCGCGTGCTTGCGTGCTTGCGCAGGAACTCGTGCACGGTGACCTGGCCGGCCAGGTAGCTCCAGTGGAACGGCAGCTGCATGAAGCCATGCGGGGCGCCGTCCACCGGGTGGAACTCGTGCTCGATCCCGGCATGGCGCAGCGCCGCGGCGAACTGCTGCGACTGCGCGAACAGGGAATCGCCGGTTCCGGCGCTGATGTACGTCGCCGGCAGTGACGAGCATCCGTACAGCGGGCTGACGCGATAGTCCTCACGGAGCGTCTCGTACTCCTCCGGCGGGAGGTAGCCCTGGCCGCGTTCCTGCGGCGTCAGCAGGATGCTCGGGTGCAGGCGGTTCAGCGCGTCGTGGTAGTCGAATATCCCGTAGAACAAGAGCAGGGCACGGACGGATGGACCGCCGGCCCGCGCGAGGTGCTCGGCAGCCGCCGCCGCCAGCGTGGCGCCGGCCGAGTCCCCGGCAAGGATGATGCGGCCGGCGTCCCAGCCGTAGGTCGCGGCCTGGTCGGCTGCCCACCCGACGGCGAAGACGGCGTCGTCGAACTGCGCCGGGAAACGATGCTTCGGCAGCCGGCGGTAGTCAACGCTCACGACCGCGCAGCCGGGCTGGGCCAGATCGCAGGCCAGACGCCGATGCGTCGCGGGGTTGCCCATGGACCAGCCGCCGCCGTGGAAGAACACGATGACCGGGTACGATCCGGGCGGTACCGGCGCCACGGGCGCCACGACGTCGGCGCGCAGCTGCCAGCCCGCTACTTCGGTGAGGAGCACGTTGTCGGCCACGCGCCGGACGGGAGGCGGGCACGCGTTCATCAGCGCGAGGCTGGAGCGCATGAAGTCCCTCGCGCTGATCCCGGGGGGAGGCTCGTAGGTCTCCTGGAACCGGACGACCGACTCGTAGAGATCGGCGATCGAATCGAGGCTCTGTGGCTCGGGGATCATCCGGGCTCCTTGATCATCGCAGCGTACCCGCCTTGTCCTGTCTACCAGGCAGTTGTTACGGTGATAAAATTATGGAATCGGAAGTTGACCCGCGGCCGCGCCTGGCCGTCAGCAACGGAGGCTGGGTGCTCGTCGGCGCGCGATGCCCGCAATGCGGGTACCGCCTGGCGACCATGGGGCCGTGGTGTCCCATCTGTCACAGTAGCCTCTCCGTGCAGGAGTACGGCCCCGCCGGGATCGTCTGGGCCAGCACCGTGTTGCGCGTCCCCGTCGGGGACTATCCCCCGCCTCGCCCGGTCGCCTACGTCGACCTGGATGACGGCCCGCGCATCCTGTGTCAGCTGGAGGGCCAGGCAGATGCCGCACCGGTCGGCCCCGGCACGCGCGTGGAGTTGACCGGCCTGTCGCGGCAGGGTGACCCGATGGCGAAGGTGACCGGATGAGCGCGCCGGTGCGAGACGCGGTGGTCTACGGCGTCGGCTCGTCTAGCTTCGGGAAGCAGCCGGCCACGTCGGTCTACGAGCTCGCGTGGCAGGCGTGCCAGGAGGCGCTCGCCGACGCGGGCGTCGACCGGGTGGACATGGCCTTCGTCGGCACGGCGCTCGGTGCGCTTGGCATCGCGCAGCGGCTGCTCAAGGGTCTCGGCGTCGTGGACGGCCCGATCGTCACCGTCGAGAACGCCTGCGCGAGCGGGACGACCGCCTACCACGAGGCTTACGAGGCGATCCGGTACGGCCGCCATGGCAGGGTGCTGGCGCTGGGCGTCGAGCAGATGTCCACCCGGATCGGCGGAGCCATGCCACCCGACCCCCTCGACCCCGAGGGGCGGTCGGGGATAGTCATGCTGCCCCGCTACGCGATGATGGCACAGCGGTATATGGCGCAGTACGACGTGCCGATGGAAGACATCGCCTACGTTGCCGTCAAGAACAGCCGCAACGGCGCGCTCAACAAGCGTGCGCAGCGCGCCAGGGAGCTGACCCTGGACGAGGTGCTGGGCTCCCGGCTCGTCGCCGACCCGATGACCCTCTTCCAGTGCTGCTCGATCTCTGACGGAGCCGCGGCGGCCGTGCTCGGCTGCGGCAGGGACAACCAGCGCGACATCGCGATCAAGAGCTCGGCGCTGGTCCCCGGCGGATTGTGGGACTACAGGACCGACCGGCTGCTCGGGTCCGAGATCATCGAGCACGCGGCTCAGGCCGCCCTCGAGCTCGCCGGGTGCACGATCGGTGACATCGACGTCTTCGAGGTGCACGACGCGTTCACGATCGGCGAGGTCATCGCCATCGAGGCGCTGGGACTCGCGGATCCCGGTACCGGGCCCGAGCTCGGCTGCTCCGGGCAGACGGCGATCGGGGGCCGCTTTCCGGTGAACCCGTCGGGTGGCCTGCTCTCGCGGGGGCATCCCCTGGGGGCCACGGGGCTGGCGCAGGTGGCCGAGATCGTCTGGCAGTTGCGCGGCGAGGCCAACGGCAGGCAGGTGGCGGACGCCTCGCTTGGCCTGGTGGAGACGGCCGGCGGCGGCGTATCAGGTATCGACGGCACGGGCTGCGTGGTGACGATCCTGGGCCGCTCGTAGCGCCCGCGGCGGCTCGTAGCGCCGCGGCGGCTCGTAGCGCCGCGGCGGCTAGGGAGTCGCCTCGTTTGTCTCCCGCCAGCGGTAGAACGAGGGATCTAGCGCCGTATCCAGCCGACCCTCGGGCAGCCAGATGATGGTCTCGAGTTCCAGGGCGTCTAGATAGCGCACCCGGCCGGTGCGCATGTCTTCCAGGCGAAGACGCGGCCCGTTTCCCTCGAGGTCCGTTCTCCACGCCACCTGGGCGAATTCGCTGTTCACAACCTCATCCATCGAGTCACCCGTTCATATGAGGAAGGACATGGTCTCCAGCGGCCGGTCATTGTTGATCAGCACGACCTTCTTGAAGGACATCTTGATATCCCCCGCCGCAGGCCTTAGGTGATACGTGGCGCGGCCGGCCAGGAAGTTCAGCCCCGCGGATCGTGACTCGACGATCAGGAAGTTGGCCTGGACCTCGACGTCCGAGGCGGGGACGGGCTCGGCACCGAAACGACGGGCGTCGGTCCGCGGTTCGATGTTGGACAACAGGCGCCTGGTCCGCGACGGCGGCATCTGGGCGTAACGGCGGCCGGTCTTGAGCTGCCTGATCCGGGTGGCGATCCGGCTGCGGTTGTCGTAGATGACCGACATCTCGCGGGTGGGGTCGCCGCCTTCGCCGTTCGCGGGGACCCAGTACAGGGCGTCCTGCGTCCACAGCCCTTCCCACCCGTCGTAGTCGTGCTCATCCGCCAGCCTGGCCTCTAGGTACAGGAAGCGTTCGACGTCACGGAGCGAAAGCTGGGTCTCGCCGGCGAGCGTGCTCATTCCGCTGACATCTCCCCCGTCGTCATCAGCCGGAGATACTCACGCCAGAACGCGCGGATGCCGGTCTCGTCGGTCACCGTGCCGACGGTGAACCCCTGGTCGTCCGTCTGCTCCCTGTTGAGGCCGCGACGGACGTCTACCCACTCGGGCTGCCGCATAGCAAGCCCGCGCTGGACGCGCTCGTGCATCTCGGCGTCGTCCGCCAGGAACATGCCGGCCGGCCCTACCGATGCGACGGTCTGCTGCAATTGGCGGAGATTGAGGTCTGGCGCGCCCTTGAATTGCACTGCCGTCACGCGCTGCAGGGACAGATTGGTCGCCACCGGCTGGAAGGCCGATATATGGATATCCATGATCGCGAGGTTCGGGAATATCATGATATTGGGCGGGCCGTCGGTCAGGATCTGATCCGCCTTCTCGCCATAGCGGGCTCGCATGCTCGCGGCGTAATCAGGGAGCTTGGACTCCGTCGCCCCGGCCCACGATAGCGGGTGCGTGCTCCGGTAAACGGGGCGCATGTCCCTGGAGCTGTGCCCGTTTCCGAGGTCGCAGGCGACCACGGGTGACCTGTCCGTGTACAGGTCGCCGATGGGCGAATGACTCGCGGCAAAGATGGACTGGTGCGCGAATTGCGGGTGATAACCGTCGGCGTCGTTCTCGAATAGCAGCTTCCAGTTGGCGCCGAATTGGTGGGTGACCCACCCGCAGTCGAGGGTCAGCTCGCCTTCGGGCGACAGCGCGGCCAGCCGGTCAAGCTCCGCCGCCGCGGGCCCCAGGTGCTGGTCAAGCGAGGGCCCCGTTGGCGACAGGCTGGCGAAGACGAATCCCTGGTGGCTGCTCACGCGCGGCACTTCGGCCAGGTCAAGCCCCGGTCCGCTGCGTTCGTATCCTTGCCGGAACGGATAGCCGAGGAGCTTGCCCGTGTTGCGGAACGTCCAGCCGTGATATGGGCACCTGAAGGCGCTTGAGTTGCCGCGCGGCTCGGCACAGATGATGCTGCCGCGGTGGGCGCACCGGTTCAGCAGCAGGTGGATACCGCCGCCGCGGTCCCGCGTCATGATGACTTCCTGGGGACCGATGTTCTTGCGGACGTAGTCGTTCGGCTGCGGTACCTCGCTCAGGTGCCCGACGAAGACCCACGTGGTGTACCAGATCCGGGCCAGCTCTTCGGCGAAGATCTGCTCGTCGGTATACAGGGAGCCGTGGACTCGCTCGCGCTGGACAAGATGCTCGTACGGGGTCCCGGTGGCTGATTCAGTTGCCTGCACCCTTGAGCCTCCTGACCTGGGCTGATCTGAAATCCATTATGACTCAGCCTGTTGCGTCGGGCGCGGGCGCGCTGCCCGCGAAGCGCGGTTCCCTACGCTCGGCGAAGGAGGCGAGACCCTCGGCCACGTCGGGGGTGCTCGCGAGCCTCGCGACGGTCGAGGACTCCGCGGCCAGGCGCGCGTCGACCGAGCTGCCGATGCCTTCCCACAGCAGCCGCTTGGCGGCGGCGTTCGCCTCCCTGGGCCCGGCCGCCAGCTGCCTGGCCAGGCTCAGGGCCTCGTCCAGCAGCGCGTCGTCGGTCACGACCCGGTTCAGCAGCCCGATGTTCAGCGCGTCGGCCGCCGTCAGCGTCGGGTTGGTCAGGATGATCTCCATCGCCTTGCGGAACCCGACGAGGGCCGGCAGCGTCACCGTGGTGCCGGCGTCGGGCGTCATGCCGATGCGCGTGCCCGGCCCGAAGAACCGGGCGGACTCGCCGGCGATCACCAGGTCGGCGGCGCAGACCAGGCCGAACCCGCCGCCGCCCGCGGCGACGCCGTGCACGGCCACGACGACAGGGGCGGTCAGCTGCGTCAGCATCGAGATCGAGTTGTTCAGCCAGACCGTTACCTCGCGAATGAAATTCGGCAGGTTCGGGCCCTGGGCGGCGAAGGCGCGGACGTCCCCGCCCGCGCAGAAGTTCCGTCCCTCCCCGGTGATGAGGATCGCCCGCACCCGGGGGTTCGTGTCGCAGCGCAGTAGCGCGCGGTACAGCGCTTCCAGCAGGTCGAGGTTCATCGCGTTGGCCGCCTCTGGCCGGTTGAGCCGCAGCCTGGCGACCCCGTCGTCCGCCAGGTCCAGCAGAACCGGTCCGGATCCGAGCAATTGTTCGGCCATCAAATTCCTTCCTGCCGGGACGGGTTCTGTGGTGAGCTGTTGTTGTGACTGTAGTGACTGTAGTACACGCGCTTTGGCCTACTTCGCGACAGGGTGAGACACCGTTATGGGCACCGGACCCGGGGAGTCGGTGGGCACGCTTGAGCCGGGTGCCGCCGCGGCTGAGCCGGGTGCCACCGCGCCGGAGCGGCAGACGTTTGAGGCGGCGGAGCGGCAGAAGTTCGAGGCGGCGGAGCGGCAGACGTTTGAGAACGTCTTCCCGCGCACCCGCATGGTCGCCGGGCCGGACAGTGCCGATCGTCTGCCTGAGGTCATCGCGGATCGGGGCCTGCGTCGCGCCCTGATCGTGTGCGGCCGCACGGTGGCTGAGGGCCCGCAGTTGCGGCTCATCGAGCGGATTGCCGGCGATCTGATCGTGGGAGTCTTCGACCAGGTCCGTCCCCAGGGCGGCCTGTCGGGAGCGCTCGACGGTGCCCGCGTGGTGCGGGAGACGGGTGCCGACTGCCTCATCAGCGTGGGCGGCGGCTCGGCGATCGACTCGGCCAAGTGCATCGCCCTGCTGCGTGCCTGCGGCGACGCCCCGCTCGAGCAGTTCCGGGTGCGGGAGAAGGACGGGCGGAGCATCGCCAGCCCGGTGCCGGAGACCATGCTGCACGTCGCGGTGCCGACGACGGCCGGCTCGTCGAGCGAGGTGATGCCATGGGCGGGCGTCCGCGACGAGCAGACCAGGCAGAAGATGCTGTTCCGCGACACGCAGCTGGTCCCGGAGATCGCCATCCTCGATCCGCGGCTGGTGGAGCACACCGGCCCGTGGCTCACCGCCACCAGCGGCGTCACCTCCCTTGCCCGCAGCATCGAGACCCTCTACTCGCGGGCTCGCCAGCCCATCGCCGAGGCACTGGCCCTCAGCAGCCTCCGGCTCATGCTGCGTTCCCTCCCGGCCGCGGTTCAGCGCGGCGATGACCTGGCCGCTCGCGCTGACACGCAGATGGCGGCCAGCCTGTCCGGGATCGCCGCGGAGAACTCCATGGTTTCCCTGGTCCATGCCGTCGGCCATTCGGTCGGCGGGCGTCTCGCGCTGCAGCACGGCGTGTCGCACGCGATCCTGCTGCCGCCGGCGGCGGCGCTTTACTTCCCGACGCTCGGCTCGGACCTGCTCGCTCAGGTGTGTGCGGCGTTCGGCGTCGCGGTAGCGGGGCTCGACGACGGCGAGCGGGTGCAGGCCTGTGTGCAGGCACTGCGTGAGGTGCTCGCCGGGCTCCCGCTGGCCACGCGGCTGCGCGAGGTCGGCGTGCCCGCGGACGTGATCGACGACCTCGCCGAGCAGACGATGCACGACCACATGTTCGGGTTCGTCCCGCTGGCCACCAGCAAGGAACAGGTTCGTGAGCTGCTGGCGGCCTGCTGGTGAACGCGACGGTAACCGCCAGGGTCGCTTCCTGGGCCAGTGACCTGCGCCCCGACCAGGTGCCCGCGGACCTGCGCGAGTGGCTGGGACTGCGGGTCGCCGACAGCATCGGCCTGATCGCCGCGGCGCGCGGCAGCGAGCCTGGCCGGGCCGTGCTCGACGTCTGCCGGGCCGTCCCCGGCGGCGTGCCCCTGCTGTTCGAGCAGACCGGGATCTCCGCGTCGATGGCGGCGCTCGCGCACGGCACCCTGGTGCACGCGTTCGACTACGACGACACCTATCCCGACTCGGTCATCCATCCGAGCAGCGTCGTCGTGCCTGCCGCGCTGGCGGCCGGGCCGGAGGCCAGCGGTCAGCAGGTGATGCTCGCGATGCTGGCGGGCTATGAGTTCCTGGCGCGCTGCGGAGCCGCGGTCGGCCGGCGGCTGCACGCTCGCGGCTTCCACGCGACCGCGGTGCTCGGGCCGCTGGCCGCCGCGCTGGTGGCCAGCACGGTGTCGGGACGCGGCGAGCTGGTCGCGACGCGGGCGATGGGGCTGGCGGGCTCGATGTCCGGCGGCCTGCTCGAGTTCCTCGCCGACGGCAGCTGGTCCAAGCGGATGCACCCGGGCTGGGCCGCCCACGGCGGCCTGCTGGCCACCGAGCTGGCTGCGGCCGGCTTCACCGGCCCGGCGTCGATCCTCGAAGGCCGCGACGGGATCTTCCGCGCCTTTCTCGATGACCCTGACCCGGAGCCTGCGCTGGCTGGGGCGTTCGCCGATCTCGGCGAACGCTGGTCGTGCACCGGCCTGCAGTTCAAGCGCTACCCGTGCGCCCACGTGATCCACCCCTACCTGGACCTGGCACTGTTCCTCCTGCGGGCTCATCGCGTGGACGCCGCCCAGATCGTCTCGGTGCGCTGCGACGTCGCTCCCTGGTGCGTGCCGATCGTCCTGGAGCCCATCGAGTCAAAGCGTGCCCCCGGGGGCGAGTATCAGGCCCGCGCCAGCCTTCCCTACGCGCTCGCCACGGTTCTGATGGACGGGTCGGCAGGCCCGGGCGCGTTCGAGGACGACGCGCTGCGGCGGGCCGAGGTGCTCCGGCTGGCCGCCGCCGTGGACTACCGGGAGGATGAGTCCCTGTCGGCCAGCTTCCAGGCGCGACTGGCGCTGCGGCTGTCGTCGGGCGAGGTGCTCGAGGCGGACACCGGCGACCTGCCGCCCCGCGACGAGCCCTCGCTGCTCCGCGCGAAGTTCCACGCCAACCTCGGCAGCGGCGCGCCGGGCTGCCCCGCGGATGATCTCTGGGCGGCCGCCACCTCGATCGCGGAAACCGGCCCCGCCGAGCTCGCGCGCCTATGCTCGGCCCCGGTCAGGCCGTGAGGCCGGGGATACCTCAGCCGGTGAGGCCGGAGATGCCGAACGCCGGTCCCGCTGCCCGCTCGGCCGCCGCGACGTGACCGAACCCGGACCGGCGCAGGCTCGCATCGGCGGCGGCGGCGGCGGCATCGGGCGCCGAGCCGTCTGCGGCCCGGGCGAGCGACTCGCCCAGGACGCGGGCGTCCTCGAACGCGACGTACGTGCTGAGCGCCGCGGGCAGCATCGGGTGAGCGGCGTCGCCGATGAGGATGGTCCTCGTCGACTCAGGACGCGGCGCCCCCGGCGCCGAGGTGCGCAGCGGCAAGAACCCGTAGCTGTCCGTCCCGGCCAGCCCGAACAGCCCGTGCAGCCACGGATCGAAGCGGTGCGTCATCGCGGACAGGTGCCCGACCACCGCCGCCCGGTCCCCGCCCCAGCCCCTGGGATCGGACGGGTAGAGGCCCGACGGGGCGATCACGTTCCAGAAGACGTAGTCCCTCGAGCGCAGCGAGACATCGCCCTCGCGGGCGGCGAGCGCCGCGAATTCCGCGGCCGGCGCGTAGCGCCCCATCGCCACCTTGACCTCGCCGTCGTCGGCGACGACGAACCCCTCGTCCAGCCAGGCCGGCAGCGCGAGATCGAGTGTCTCCGCCAGGTCCACGACGCCGTAGAACGACCACAGCCCGACGTCGCGTACCGTCGGCGCGTATTCGAGCTCCTGTCGCCAGGCGGCGTCCGCGCCATAGGCGAGTACGCACAGGTCGGCCTCCAGCCGGGCTCCGGACGCGAGATCGAGCTGAGCGCGCGGGCCGAGGTCGCGGACGGCGCGGACTTCCGCCCCGAGCATGAGGCGCTCGCCAAGGCCGGCCGCCAGCACCTCCCTGGCGGTGCGGGTGTCGAGGACCAACTCCGGCGCCGGCCGCTCGTCCACGCTGACGAGCTCGAGCCGTTCGTCCAGGTAGATGTGGCGGGCGTCGGGGCGGGACTGGCCGGCGACGAATAGCTCGAGCAACCGCGGCGGAAGGCTTCCCGCGGCGATCTCGTTGAGCCGCGGATCGCAGTGCACCCGGACGGTACGGCCGGGGGCGGCGAGCGACGGATCCTTCTCGAGGACCACGAGATCGAGCCCGGCGCGCCGGATCGACTGGGCCAGGGCCAGCCCGCCGAGCCCCGCACCGACCACGGCGATCCGGGCCGCGCCGACTCTGCCTGTCACCTCATCGCCCCCTCCGCAGTACCAGGTTGCGCCAGGTATCGCAGGTCGCCTGCCAGCCTTCGGGAACGACCCAGCGGGTGTCGACGCTATCGATCAGCGCCGGCCCGAGGATGCGCGCACCGGGATCGAGGTCGGCCGCCTCGTACACCGGCGTATCGAGCGGCCCCGGCTCATCGTCCCAGTGGACCGGCTGCTTCGTGACGGGCTCGGGGAGGTGCGGCCGTACGGCGGCGCGCTCCGGCTGCCAGTGCGGCAGCGGAACCGTCGTCCGCAGGGTCACGACCGCGGACGCCGGCGCGGTCAGCCCGGCCGCCCAGCCGTCGAGTGCCGTGTCATCCAGTGCAGGGCCGTCGAGCGCCGCGCCGTCGATTGCAGGGCCGTCGAGCTGGCCGGCGCGGTCGGGGAACGGCAGGCGGACCTCCCCGGCTACGTCTTCGACCAGCAGCTCCCATTCGCGTTCGGCGGCGGACGGCTCGAACCCTTCCCCGGCGATGTCCGCGGCGGCTCTGCGGCGCAGTTCGCCGCACACCTCGGCGGCGCGCGCGCCCGGCTGCTCCGCCGCGGGCGAGACGTCGAGCCTGGCCCGGTGGGAGTGGCGCAGGTCGAGCGTGCAGGACGCGTACGCACCGAACACCGAGCTGAACTGAAAGCCGACCACGGCGGGAATGCCCAGGCGGTCGGCGAGGCTGCAGGCGTGCACAGGACCGCCGCCGCCCAGGGCGAAGAGGGTGAGCCCGGCCGGGTCGAGGCCGCGCTGACGCAGGTCGTGACCGATCGCGTCGGCCATGGCGGCGTCGACAGCGGCTCGGACGGCGCGGGCGGCCTGCACCGGGTTCAGGCCGAGCGGGCGGCCGACGACGCGCGTCAGCGCTTCTTCCGCGCCCGGCTTCGAAAGCCGGATCCGGCCGCCGAGCGGCCTGTCCGCGGCGACCAGGCCGAGGACCACGTTCGCGTCCGTGACGGTCGGCCGCGTGCCGCCCTTGCCGTAACACGCCGGTCCGGGATTCGAGCCGGCGCTCTCCGGGCCGACGATGACCTCCCCGCCGGCGACGCCCGCGATGCTGCCGCCGCCGGCCCCGATCGAGCTGGTCTGGAGCATCTCGACCCCCAGCGGCATGCCCATCACCACCGGCCTGCCCGATCGCGGGGGCTCGCCGCCCTCGATGACGGAGAAGTCCAGGCTCGTGCCCCCCATGTCCATCGTCACGACCTGGCCGATCTCGAGCAGCCGGGACAGCCGTGCGGCGGCGGCCAGCGCGGCGGCCGGACCGCTGCTTAGCGTCTGCACCGCCACCGTCTTGGCCACCCGGGCGCAGCCGCCGTCGGCGTGGCCGACCAGCAGCGGCCGGGACAGGCCCCGCTCGCGGGCCAGGCCCTCGCTGAGGTACAGGCCGGTGGCGAGCGCGCCGTGCAGGTAGGCGTTCACCGCCGCGGTCGCGATGCGCACCCGGTCATCAGAACTCGGGGTAAGCCCGTGAGCCAGCTGGACGGGAAGGGCGCGCAGGTAATACTCCGGGTAGGCATCCCGGATGCGCTCCCGGACCTCGACCTCGTGCCGCGGGTTACGACCCGCGTTCCGCAGGCAGACGCCGATCCGCCGGGCTCCGCCGGCGACGAGCGTCCGGACCGCGGCGAGGACCTCGGCGCGGCCCGGAGGGCGGCGGGAGATCCCGTCCGGTCCCATCGACTCCTCGATCCCCACGACCATCTCTGGGCGTGCGATGTACCGCAGCAGCGGCGGTAGCGATGCGTCGCTGTCGTGGTAGAGGGCGGATTCGTCGCCCTTGGTGACGATGAGCCCGATGGCCGGGCCGTTGCGCTCCAGCAGGACGTTGGTCCCGAGAGTGGTGGCCAGGCGGATCGCCGTCGCCTGGGACAGGCACGCGGCGAGGTCGGTCCCGAGCAGGTCGGCGCCCGCTTCGAGACATCGGATGAAACATTCCGACAGATCGTGGTAGGTCGTCAGGACCTTGGCGCGGACCGCGCGGTTTCCCAGGGTGAAGAAGCCGTCGGTGAAGGTCCCGCCGATATCGATCCCCGCGCTGAATGACATGTCAGGACACCACCGGTTCCTCGACGGTCCCGGATCCCCGGATGTGCTCGGTCCAGCTGGCGACGAGGGCCGGGGGGCAGTCGGCGGGGATCTGCCCGGCCGTCGTGACGATCGAGGCGTGGGTCAGGCTGACCGGCGTATCGCCCGGTGCGCCGCACACGGCCGCCACCGGCAGCAGCACCGCGCTGTCGCGGCCGAAGACGCAGTCGAATCCCGAGTAGGCCGCCGGTTCGGCGCCGCCCAGGTCGAGCACCATGACCGGCGCGCGGAAGTACCGTGCCGTGCTGGCGATGGAGCGCAGTGCCCTGCTGGCCTCGACTGGCGCGCCCGCAAGCCGGCCGGCGTCGCCGGGCGCGCCCGCAAGCCGACCGGCATCACCTGGTGCGCCCGCGGGCCCGGCTGGCTGGCTGCCTTCGACGATGAGCAGGCGGTCCGCGCCCGCCTCGACGTAGGCCCTGATGAGCGGGCCGTACAGCGCGTCGAGCCGGCCGCCGCCCTCGAGCAGGCCGGACAGGGTGCGCGGTCCGGTGAGCATGGCGGCGAGCCCTGCCCGGGGCCCGAGCGTGCCGCGGATCCCGCGCGTCACCGCCAGCCGGTGCGCGATGGCGGCGGCGGTCGCAAGGCTCGCCG
>JBOHCG010000195.1:0-12217 GCA_050698735.1 Streptosporangiaceae bacterium
TAGCGGCCCTGTGGCCGTCCGGCTCGGCGCCCGCGGTCCAGGGCCACGCCGTGCAGCAGGTCCACCTGTCCCGCGGCGGCCAGCCCTCCCATAACGTTCAGCCCTCCCATAACGTTCAGCCGTCCCAGGGCGCTCAGCCCTCCCAGGCATCCCCTGGGTCGGAGCATGCCGAGCATCTCAGGCATCTTGAGCATGTCAGGCACCTTGAACATCTCGCCGCCAATGGCACCTCGGCAAACATCAGCCTCGTCGGGAGCGAGACCTGCGCGACATGCGTACCGCAGACCTGGACCAGGCAGTCCTAGGCCCGTGTCTCACCGGCGGCGGTGCCACTCCTCGGCGAGCAGCCGGTAGGAGCGGACCCGGTCGGCGTGATCGTGGATGATCGTGGTGACGATCAGCCGCGGGCCGCCGCCGACACTACCTCGGCGGCGACCCCGACCGGCACGGCAGACCTCTGGCTGACTTGCGGCATGACCACGTGTCCACGGTGCTATCCCCGAGCCCGCATTGTCAAGTATCCCGATCGTATTAATGGATTGGCGGAACTCCGGCCGACGCGTGAGGGGCACCACCGTTCGTTCGGTAAAAAAGTGGTTTTTGTGACCAGTGGGGGATCCGGGCCGCACTGCGGCAAATGCGCCAGCCGGGGCGGGACGTTTGCCGTTGATCCTGAGCTTGTCTCATGTTATTCTCAGATCAAGAAAATCTCAGATTGAGAAGGACTCGATGGACGGTGCTGAGGGCGAGGCGGAGTTCCTCGCAAGCTATGACCCGAGGTCGTACGGGCCGGTCGCGGTCGCCGTCGACGTGGTGGCGCTGACGATCAGGGATGACGTGCTGAACGTGCTGCTTGTCGAGCGGGGGGTTCAGCCGGGCGCGGGGCAGTGGGCGCTGCCGGGCGGGTTCGTCAGGTCCGGGGGGAGCGGGCAGGGCGAGGCGACCGGGGAAGACCTGGACGAGACGGCGGTCAGGGAGCTTGCCGAGGAGACCGGGCAGCGGCTCGCCCGGATCCACGTCGAGCAACTGGCCAGCTACGGCGCGCCGGGGCGGGATCCCCGGATGCGCGTGATCTCGGTGGCCTACCTGGCGTTCGCGCCCGAGCTGCCTGAGCCGGAGGCGGGCAGCGACGCACGCGCCGCGGCCTGGGTCCCCGTCGAGTCGGTCGGCCTGTCCGAGGGCGGGGGGCAGCGGCCCGGGATCACCCGCAGGCTTGCGTTCGACCACGCCAGGATCCTTGCCGACGGGCTGGAGCGGGCCCGGTCCAAGCTTGAGTACACGCCGCTGGCCACCGCGTTCGTCGGCGAGGAGTTCACGATCTCGGAGCTGCGGGCGGTGTACGAGACGGTCTGGGGCGAGCACCTGCACGCCGGGAACTTCCACCGCAAGGTGCTGTCGGTTCCCGGTTTCGTGGAGGGCACCGGCAGGACCACGCAGACCGGCGGGCCCCGCGGCGGGCCGCGCGCCCGGCTCTACCGGCCCGGCGACGCCCGGCTGCTGCACCCGGCGCTGCTGCGGCCCGGCCGTGAAGATGCAGTCCGCTGAGATGACAAGCGCTGAGATGACTCGCGCCCAGGCAACCACCGTCGCGGAGGCGATCGCGCTGATCGAGGCGGCGGCCGGGCCTGACGACCTGTTCGGCGACGATGACGCTGGCCGGCGCTACCGGCGGCTGGCCCGGCTGACCCACCCCGATGCCTGCCCGGGCGACGGCCGGGCGGCCGCGGCGTTCGCGAGGCTGGCCGGGCTGTGGCAGCGGCACCAGGGCAGCCGCGGGCCGCTGGTGGCCAGGGGCGACATGGCGAACCTGTACCGGGTGCGGCAGGGGCTGCTGAAGATCGTCAGGGATCCGGCGGACAACGACCTGATGCGCCGCGAGGCCGTGAGCCTCGGCGTGCTGCGCACCCGGGCCGAGCCGCGGCTGCGGGCCTATTTCCCGGCTCTGGTGGAGGCGCGGCGGCGGCAGGATCCGGTCTCACGGGTCGAGCGGCACGCGAACGTGCTCGGCGAGCTGCCGGGATTCGTGAGCCTGGCCGAGGTCGCCGACGCGTTCGGCGGCGGGGTGGACGCGCGTGATGCGGCGTGGATGTGGCGGCGGCTGCTTGTCGCGATCGGGGCCGCGCACCGCGCCGGGGTGATCCACGGGGCCGTGCTCCCCGCGCACGTGCTGATCCACCCCGCCGAGCACGGCCTGGTCCTTGTCGACTGGTGCTACTCGGTTGCCGCCCCGGCCGGGCGGCTGGCCGCGGCGGTGGGTCGGTACCGGCACTGGTATCCGGCCGAGGTGCTGGCCGGCCGGGCGGCCGGGCCCGACCTGGACATCTGGCTGGCCGCCCGGTGCATGACCGAGCTGATCGGCGCCGGGATGCCGGACCGGCTTGCGCGGTTCGCGGCCGGGTGCATGCTGGCGAACCCGGGCCGTCGGCCGCGGGATGCCTGGCAGCTGCTCGCCGAGCTCGACGAGCTGCTTGACCGGATGTACGGGCCACGAGTGTTCCGCCCCTTCGCCATGCCGGCCTAGGGGACCACTAGGAGGGGGAATGATCATGGGTAGCGGACGATGGTCGACAGACGTCTACGATGCGGCGGCGCGGTTCCGCGACGCCACCGGCGCCAGCGCGTTCGGCTACAGCGACGGGGGCGCTGGCTCCGTGCACCCGTCGCTTGACCCGCGCGGCGTGACCGCCAGGGAGAGCCGTGACTGCGCCGAGCACCCGCAGTCGGTGGCGATCGCGGTGCTTTTCGACGTGACGGGATCGATGCGCGACGTGCCGCGCGAGCTGCAGGCCAAGCTCCCGCAGCTGCTCGGGCTGCTGCTGCGCAAGGGGTACGTGGCGCACCCGCAGATCATGTTCGGCGCGATCGGCGACGCCACCTGCGATCGCGCGCCGCTCCAGGTCGGACAGTTCGAGTCCGACAACCGGATGGACGACGACCTGGGCCACATCCTGCTGGAAGGCGGCGGCGGGGGGCAGAAGACCGAGTCCTACGAGCTGGCCATGTACTTCATGGCGCGGCACACCGCGCTCGACTGCTACCAGAAGCGGGGTCGTCGCGGATACTTGTTCATCATCGGGGACGAGATGGCGTACCCGCGGGTAAAGGCGGGCGAGGTTCGGGGCGTGATCGGCGACGGGCTGCAGGCGGACCTGCCGCTCGCCGCGGTCGTGGCCGAGACGACGCGCACCTGGGACACCTACTACGTCCTGCCGTCGGCCGCCTACCACGCCGGGGACAGCGAGGTGCTGGGCCCATGGCGACGGCTGCTGGGGCAGAACGTCATCGAGCTTGCCGACACCAACGCGGCCTGCGAGATCATCGCGCTGACCATCGGGCTCGGCGAGGGCGTCATCGGTCTTGAGGAGGGCCTCGAGGACCTGGCCGACGTGGGGTCGACGGCCGGGCCGACCGTGTCGGCGGCGCTGGCGGCCATCGGGACCGCCAGGCTTGAGCTGGCCGCCGCACCGGACGACCTGGACGGCACGAGCGGGAACATCCGGCTGTGAATCACGTCATCGTGGTCGACCTCGGCTACGGCGACGCCGGGAAGGGCACCGTGGTCGACTGGCTCTGCTCGCCGTTGGCCGGCGGCTCTGGCGGCTCCGGCGGCTCCGGCCGTTCCGGCGGCTCCGGCGGCTCCGGCGGCTCCGGCCGTTCTGGCCGTTCCGGCGGCTTGGGCGGAGGGCCGGTCCACACGGTGGTCCGGTTCAACGGCGGCGCCCAGGCGGGGCACAACGTGGTGACCGCCGACGGGCGGCATCACACCTTCGCGCAATTCGGCTCGGGGACGTTCTGGCCCGGGGTTCGGACTTATCTGTCACGGTTCATGCTGGTGGACCCGCTGGCGCTGGCTGCCGAGGCCGCCCACCTGGCCGCCGTCGGCGTGCCCGACGCGATCGGGCGGCTGGCCGTCGACGCCGACGCGCTGCTCACCACGCCCTACCACCGGGCCGCCAACCGGGCCAGGGAACTGGCCCGCGGCCGGGACCGGCACGGGTCCTGCGGGATGGGGATCGGCGAGACGGCCAGCTACGCGCTGCCGGCCGGTCGCGACGCCCCGCGCGTCGGCGACTGCGCGGCGCCGCGCGTGCTGGCCGGCAAGCTCGGCAGGCTCCGCGACCGGCTCAGCGACGAACTCGGGCCGCTGGACGCGCCGCCGGTACCCGACCTCTGCGAGGCCTACCGGGCCTTCGCGGCCGCGGTCGAGGTGGTGGGCTCCGGGTACCTGCCCCGGGTGCTGCGGCGGGGGCGGGTGGTCTTCGAGGGTGCGCAAGGGGTGCTGCTGGACGAGTGGCGCGGCTTCCATCCCTACACCACCTGGTCAACGACCACCTTCGCCAACGCCGAGACGCTGCTGGCCGAGGCGGGCGCCACCGGGCTGCGGCTCGGCGTGGTGCGCAGCTACCTGACCAGGCACGGGCCGGGGCCGTTCGTGACCGAGGATCCCGCGCTTGAGCTGCCGGAACCGCACAACAGGAGCGGGCACTGGCAGGGCGCGTTCCGGCTCGGGCACTTCGACGCGGTCGCGCTGCGGTACGCCGTATCGGCGGCCGGCGGCGTGGACGCGCTCGCCGTGACGCATCTGGACACCGTGGAGCGCCTCGGCACGGGGATGCGGGTGTGCGACGGGTACCTGGTCGACGGCCGGCCGGTGGCACGGATCGTGCCCGGGCCGGGACGGGATCTGGGCTATCAGGAGCGGCTCACCGGGATGCTGCTGCGCGCCCGGCCCTCGTATGCGGACGCCGAGGGTGACTGGCCGGGTGTCATCGAGGCGGCACTCGGCGCACCGGTCGCCGTGTTGTCGCGGGGACCCGCCGCGGCCGACAAGCGGACGGCCCGCCTCAGCTGTCGTGCTGCTTGAACCAGGCCATGAGCTGCGATCCGGCGCCCTGGTCCGGCTGGTGCTCGGCGGCCGACTGGCAGCTCCAGGTGGCGGCGTCGATCGTGGTCGGACCGGCCAGGTTGCCGTAGGACTTGATCAGGTAGCCCGGCTGGAGCTGGTAGGCGTTCAGGCCGATGCCGTGCGCGGCCAGGTACTCCAGGTACGCGGGCACCGCCGTCGGCGCGTCGGGCCAGCACGAGCTGCGCGGCTGCGTGGGCCGTGAGGTGGGCGCCGGCTCGTAGTTGGTCCACTCGCCGTCCACCACCGGCGCGACGCCGGTGGTGACCAGGTAGCCGAAGTCGGCGTTCCATGCGGCCTCCTCGTGCGGTCCGGCCGGGTGATGCAGCGCGTACACCACCCCGCTCACCTTGAGCACGGCGTGCTGGCTCACCATCCCGGCGAAGGAGGCCGAGTTATCCGGGCCCTCTATCCAGAAGAGGTTCTGCGCGCCGAGCGTGGTCCGCACGTAGTGGGCCAGCTGCGCCATGCCGATGGGGTAGAACACGCCGTCGAACCAGCCGCCGTTGCTCCACAGCCGCCACTCCTGGGCAACGGACATGCCTGGTGAGTACGTCCTCGGCTCGTTGAACAGGTCGAAGATCACCTGCGGGCTGCTGCCGTAGAGCTTGGCCAGGTCCTTCCAGAAGGTCTCGGTACCCTGGTCGGGTCCCTTCTGGGCGTTCCGCGTGGGCGTGTCCTCGGTCGAGTCGTTGAGCACCACGACCAGGTCGTCGCTCACGGCCGCCGAGACCTCTTCCTGGATCGCGTTCAGGTACGCCTTGTTGAAGCCGGTCCCGCTCGCCCCGAGCAGGTCGTCCTGGCTCAGCTGCAGCCGGACCGTGTTGCCGCACCAGTCGATCGCCGTCGCCGCGATCTTTTCCAGGTCTAGCTTGACGAACTTGGACCAGTTCGGGCCCAGCAGGCCGGGAACCGTGATCCCGTAGGAGACGAAGTTCTTGCCGCCCTGGCCGACCACCTTGGTGCCCTGGACGCTGAACGGCCCGATCGCGTCGGGGCAGAACGCGACGCGTATGCCGGCGCCCGCGGGGGCCGCGGCCGCCCCGGTCACCAGCGCGGCCAGCACAAGGATCGCGGCGGCCAGCCCGCCAGGCCGGGGTAGATCGCGGCTGAAGGGCGTCACGGACTCTCCCCATGGCGTCGTGTGCCCGCGCGACCGCCCCGCGCCGTGATGGCGCGCGCACGGTCGTGCTAGGCATTCGTGGAGTGATAACCGCAGCTCGCGGCCACCGGGAAGATGATCGTGTCCGGCTGTTTCGTGATACATCTGATTATGGTGTGAACGGCTGCGCCGTGATCATAGCGTCTTGATCGTGCCGGGCGCGTGATCTTCAGAGCCCAGACGGTGCACCACCGCGCGATCATCCCGGGATGAACCGCTGCAGCGAGACCC
Source organism: Streptosporangiaceae bacterium (assembly GCA_050698735.1). Taxonomy (GTDB): domain Bacteria; phylum Actinomycetota; class Actinomycetes; order Streptosporangiales; family Streptosporangiaceae; genus Palsa-504. The sequence goes on from JBOHCG010000195.1 coordinate 6,297, forward strand.
CCTAGCCCGTTGGGCTAGCAGCCGGCTGGCGGGCTGTGGCTGCGGAAGACCCTGGTGCCGTCGGGGCTGCGGGCGGTGGTGGTGCCGTCGGGGTTCAGGGTGACGGTCCAGCCCAGCTGGTGGATCATGATCTGATGGTGGAACGTGCAGTACAGGCCGGTGGTCTTGACGCTGGTCGTCCCGCCGTTCGCCTTGTGCACGAGATGGTGCACCTCACATGCCGACGCAGGCTGGTCGCACCGGCCGGCCCATTGGCAGTGCTGGTCGCGGAGGGTGACGGCGGTGCGGATCGCGGCCGGGATGGTGGTGCTGTGGCCGATGTCGAGGGGGAGGCTGGGGCCGGCGAGCCGGGCGCCGAGCTGCCGACGGCGGCCAGCACCATGTCCAGCGCGTCGAAGATGCTGGCGGGCGGCGGGAGAGCGGCGCTGGCCATGATCACCTCCGGTGGGCTGGGTGCGGGCAGGTTGTCCCTTCTGACAGCTGCGCAAGGGCGGGCGTGCGCGGGCACGGATACCACGGTTCGTTCTGATCAAATTAATCTTTTGATCTTTTGTTCGAGTCTAGCAGCCAGCACTGACATTCTTCCGGGCGACACGCCGTAATTTTGTGGTTACCAGCGCATACCGTGGCGATCCCGGTTTCGAAGATGGGAGCTGAGCCGGTCCGGGCGACGAGGCGCTGAAGGCACAGCGCATTGAGGTGGGCGTCGTCTGTTAATCAGGCGATGACGCTCAGCTGCGATGTCCGGGCTCGCTCCACACGGCTACTCAGTTGGCCAGGTATTTTCCCGTCCCATCTGGACGACTCACTTTCTACCTAGGTAGAGTCACGCCTATGAGTGTTGGGGGCGGGTGGGTCACCGGTGAGCGGGCCTAGTCGGGCGGTTACCTGCTTGACGCGACGGCTCAGCACGTCCGGCCGCCCGCTCGCGCCTGCTGCCGCAGCCACTGCCGCCAACTTGCCTCCCGGCTGTGAGCAGGAGGTTTGAATGTGTAGCCCCGACCGGATTCGAACCGGCGTTACCGCCTTGAGAGGGCGGCGTCCTAGGCCTCTAGACGACGGGGCCGTGCGTGGCACCGGCATGCCTGCCGGGCCGGATGCTGGCGCCCTATAGTGCGGGAGGGCCAGCGGCGTTCAGATTACCGCCTCGCCGACGGTCAAGCCAACCGGCGGCCGGGCGGCAAGCCCACTCCGGCAACAAGCGCGGACACCCGGGAGCATCCGCGCCGTCGACCGAACTGGCTGGGGTACCAGGACTCGAACCTAGACTAACAGGGCCAGAACCTGTCGGGCTGCCAATTACCCCATACCCCACCGGCAGCGGACACCGTGCCCACTGCGCTCACGCAGTCTAGCGGACTCCGCTCGCGTCGGCGAACCGGCGCCGGCGCGAGAGGTTTCACAACGGATCGATGGCGGTCAGGCCGGTGTCGCGGTCCAGCCGGAGCCAGCGGGTAATGCCCGCTGAACCCAGGAACGGGACGTCGTGGCTGGCCACCACCAGCGCGCCGCGATAGCCCTCGAGCGCCTTGACAAGCTGCCGGATCGAGGCCAGGTCCAGGTTGTTGGTCGGCTCGTCGAGCAGCAGGAGCTGGGGCGCGGGGCGGGCGAGCAGCAGCGCGGCGAGGACGGCGCGGAAGCGTTCGCCGCCGGACAGCGAGCCGGCCAGGCGATCCGCGCGGTCGCCGCGGAACAGGAACCTGGCCAGGCTGGCCCGGACCTCGTTTACCGTCGCGGCAGGCGCGGCCGCCCGCACGTTGTCGACCACGCTGAGTGCGTCGTCGAGGATGTCGAGCCGCTGCGGCAGGTAGCCGACGGGCGCCCCGAGGCCGACCGCGACGCCGGGCAGCGGGGCAAGGCCGGCGATCGCGCGCAGCAGGGTGGTCTTGCCGGCGCCGTTCGGGCCGACCAGGGCGATCCGCTCCGGACCGCGCACGATGAGCTCGCCGAGGACGTCAGGCCCGGCGGGGGCGGGGGCGGGGACGGGGACGGGGACCGGATCGGGAGCGGCCGCGCCAGCGGCGGACTGGGCGGCGGGGTGCCAGGTGGAGGCCAGGCCGGTTACGGACAGGACGGTCCGGCCGGAAGGGACGGCGGTGGCGGGGAGGTCGACGCGGATCTCCTTGTCGTCCCGCAGCGCCTGCTCGGCGTCTTCCAGGCGGTCGCGGGCGGCGGCAAGGCGCTCGGTGTGCAGCTCGCGGGACCGGCCGGCCGACTCCTGGGCGTGCGTCTTGCGGGCGTTCGCGACGATACGGGGCAGGCTGCCCGACGCGGCGAGCTTGCGGCCCTGGCGGTCGCGGGTGGCCTGCTTGACCTGGGCCTCGACCAGGTCCCTGCGCTGCCGGCGGACGTCGGCCGTGGCCGCGTTGACCGCCCGCTCCGCGGCCGCCTGCTCGGCGGCGACCATCTCGGAGTAGGCGGCCAGGTTGCCGCCGTAGATCCGGACGGTGTTGCCGGTGACCTCGGCGATCTGGTCGACGAGGCCGAGCAGTTCGCGGTCGTGGCTGACGATCACCAGCACCCCGGTCCAGGACGCGACAGCGTCGCACAGGCGCCGGCGCGCGTCCAGGTCGAGGTTGTTCGTCGGCTCGTCGAGCAGCAGCACGGCGGGGCGCCGAAGGAACAGCGCGGCCAGCGAGACCAGGATCGTCTCGCCGCCGGACAGCTGCCACACCGGGTCGTCGAGGCCGAGCGAGCGCAGGCCCAGGCGGTCGAGCCAGGCGCGGGCGCGTTCCTCCACGTCCCAGTCGCCGTCGACCGCGGTGAAGGCGTCCTCGGCCGCCTGGCCGGTCTCGATCGCGTGCAGCGCGGCGCGGGCGGCGGTGATGCCGAGCAGGTCCGACACGGCCCGGTGGGTGCCGAGCGTGACGGCCTGCGGCAGGTAGCCGACCTCGCCCTCGGCGCGCACCGCGCCGGATCCCGGGCGCAGCTCACCGGCTACGAGCCGGAGCAGGGTCGACTTGCCCGAGCCGTTGACGCCGATGAGCCCGGTCCGGCCGGGACCGAACGAGGTGGTCAGGTGAGAGAAGACTCCGGTCCCGTCGGGCCAGCTGAAACTGAGGTCTGAACATACGATCGCGGCGGCCATGAGGCGCGGCTCCCAGCACGTAGGTCGGATATCCGGTACGTGTGGCGACGCCACGCCGCGGCTTGTGTGCACGCTAAGCCAGCGGAGCGCGCGCGAGCGCGGCGTCGCTTACCTGGCTGAACGCACCGCTGCCTCCCGCGGCCGACTACTGGGACCTTTCCATCATAGCTCGCCGACGCAGGCCAAAAAGGCGCGCGCCGGGCCGGTGACGCGGACCTCGCCGTCGGCGGCCGAGACGAAGCACGATTCGCCGCGGCTGGCCTTGACCGCGTCGCCCGCCTGCGACCGGAGCACCACGGAGCCGTCGGTGCACAGCAGGATCCGCGGCCCGGCGCCCGGCAGGGGCATGCCGTCCGCACCGGGATCGATCCGGTACAGCCCGAACTCCGGGGCCGGCGTGTCCCACCGGCTCACCCCCGCGGCGACCTGGCGGGGCGAGCGCACAGGCACCGGGACGGAAGGGTCGAGCAGCTCGAGCAGTTCGGGCACGTCGACGTGCTTGCCTGTGAGGCCGGCCCGGATCACGTTGTCGGAGTTGGCGAGCACCTCGATGCCGGTGCCGTGCAGGTACGCGTGCAGCCCGCCGGCCGGCATGAACACCGCCTGGCCCGGCAGCAGCACCTCGTGCCGCAGCAGCGGCATGGCCGCCACGCCGAGGTCGCCGGGGTGATGGCCGGCCACCCGGACTGCCGCGGCGCAGGCCTCCGCGTACGGCCCGCCGGTGCGCGCCAGCCGGGCGCTCGCCGCGGTCATGTCACCGACCAGGCGCTCACGGCCGCCGGCGGGCCAGCACAGGATCGAGGCCAGCGCGCGGGCCATGGCCTCGGAGCCGGTTTCTGAGCCGGTTTCTGAGCCGGTTTCTGAGCCGGTTTCTGAGCCGGTTTCTGAGCCGGTTTCGGCGGCGAGTCCGGCCGCAAGCGGGAGGAGTTCGGGCACGTCGAGGGCGCGCAGGAAGGCCGCCGCGTCCGCCGGGTCGCGCAGGCCGGCCAGCACCTCGAACGGTGTCAGCGCGCACAGCAACTCTGGCTTGGGCCAGTCATCGACGTAGTTCCGGGCCGGGTCGCCCTGGGGCAGGCCGCGCTCGTTCTCGGCGGCGAAGCCCGCCTGCGCCTGCGCCCGCGTGGGGTGCACCTGGATCGACAGTGCCTGGGCGGCCGACAGCACCTTGAGCAGGAACGGCAGCCGGTTCCCGAACCGTGCCGCGCACCGCGGCCCGAGTTCGCGGGCCGGATCGGCGGCGATCACCTTGTCCAGGGTGGTGACCCGGCCGTCGCGCTCGACGCCGGACGGGGCGCTCGGGTGCGCGCCCATCCACAGCTCGGCCTCCGGGCCTGGGGTGGGGACCGGGCGCCCCTGGAGTTCGGCGATGCCGTGGCGGGAGCCCCACGCGTAGGGCTCGATCACCGGCTGGAGATGGTCCATGAACGCATCGTAGCGGGGCTGCGCCTAGCCCGCGGCGGAGGTATCGGCGGGGTGTTCGACGAGCGCGACCACCCGGCTGGCCATGAACCTCGCGGTGCGGACCGGGCTGCCGGTCCTTGTTACCTCGCTGACCTCGATGATCCCGCGCCGGTTGGCGATCTCAACCCGGCGGCCCGCCCGGGTCGCCTCGACCTCGTAGGTCCGCACGCCCTCGCCGGAATCGACCAGGACCTCCACCCTGTCGCCCTTCATCGGCGGTCCTTTCCCGGCTGGTGAACCACGGATCGTTCGGCTGAAAATTGATTTTTGAGGACGGGGCGGGATACGGCGGCCAGCGGTCAGTACGAGCGGTCAGTAGGTCGGGAGCGAGGGGTCGACCTGGGAGATCCAGGCCAGCACGCCGCCGCCGACGTGGACGGCGTCGGTGAAGCCCGCGTTCTTGACGACCGCGAGCGCCTCGGCGCTGCGGGCGCCGCTCTTGCAGTGCAGCACGATCCGCTTGTCCTGGGGCAGCCGCTCCAGCGCGGCGCCGGAGGAGAACTCGCCCTTCGGGATCAGGGTCGCGCCGGGGATCGACACGATCTCGTACTCGTTGGGCTCGCGCACGTCGACAAGGAAGATGCCCTCGCCGGCCTCGAGCATCGCGGCCAGGTCCTTGGCGCTGATCGTGGAGCCCTCGGCCGCGTCGGCGGCCTCCTGCGACACCGCGCCGCAGAACGCCTCGTAGTCGATGAGCTGCGTGATCGACGGGTTCTTGCCGCAGACGGCGCACTCCGGGTCCTTGTGCACCCGGACTGAGTGGTAGGTCATCTCCAGCGCGTCGTAGATCATCAGCCGCCCGGCAAGCGGCTCTCCGATCCCGGCGATGAGCTTGATCGCCTCGTTCACCTGGATCGAACCGATCGAGGCGCACAGCACCCCGAGCACGCCGCCCTCGGCGCAGGACGGCACCATCCCGGGCGGCGGCGGCTCGGGGTACAGGCAGCGGTAGCACGGGCCGTACTCGGCCCAGAACACGCTCGCCTGCCCGTCGAACCGGTAGATCGAGCCCCACACGTACGGCTTGCCGAGCAGCACGCAGGCGTCGTTGACCAGGTAGCGGGTGGCGAAGTTGTCGGTGCCGTCGACGATCAGGTCGTAGCCGGAGAAGATCTCCAGCGCGTTGTCGGAGTCCAGCCTGGTCTCGTGCAGGATCACGTTGACGCAGGAGTTGATCTCGAGGATGCTGTCCCGGGCTGATTCGGCCTTGGGGCGGCCGATGTCGGACTGCCCGTGGATGACCTGGCGCTGCAGGTTGGACTCGTCGACCACGTCGAAGTCGACGATGCCGAGCGTGCCCACACCCGCCGCGGCCAGGTAGAGCAGCGCGGGCGAGCCGAGGCCGCCGGCCCCGACGCACAGGACCTTGGCG